>NZ_JBYFCK010000005.1:0-452721 GCF_057652155.1 Runella sp. R0.1_18 | reverse complement strand
TACTCTCAGTTTGAGAGTATTCCAAGTTATGATTTTCTTGGAATTTTTACATCGCACAAATCTAAAGGCCGAAGCGGATAACGTTGGATATGGCGGGTAATATGGAACTTATTGCCAAACGGTGTTTTCCTAAAGCGGCCAGAGTCACAGACCGCTTTCATGTTCAAAAACTGGCGATGGATGCCCTGCAAGAACTTCGCATTCAACACCGATGGCAGGCCATAGATGCCGAAAATGAAGCCATAGAACAAGCTAAAATCAGTCAACAACCTTACCATGCTGAAGTTCTCGCTAATGGAGATACCCTTAAACAATTATTAGCGCGCGTGCTCTACAAAAAGGAGAAAGATTGGACAGAAAATCAAAAACAAAGAGCAGAATTGCTTTTTGAGCGCTATCCTGATTTGAAAAAAGCCTATGAGTTAACGATGGCCTTGAGCCATATTTTTGAGAATACTACTGATAAACTTTATGGATTGGCCAGACTGGCCAAGTGGCATGAGAAGGTGCGGCAATCCGGCTTTAAAGCCTTCAATACGGTGGCGCGTTCTATCCAAAACTACTATGAGACTATCCTTAATTACTTTGATAACCGAAGTACCAATGTTTCTGCCGAGTCTTTTAACCGTGCGAAGGACCGTACCAAAATCAAAGCATTCAGAGGGGTAAGAAACTTAGAATTTTTCCTGTATCGTCTAACGTAGTTATAGGCGTAATCTAAGTTGCTCCACAAATTTTACACTTGAGCCTTTAAAACTATTATTGAGAATATAAAAATAGCCGCCCCAAAATTGCTTTTGAGGCGGCTATTTTTAATTACAGGAGTACTCTAACTATTTTGCAGCAATTTGACCAAGCGCCGATGCTTTGGTGAATGTGCTTGCTTTGGTGGTTTGTACTGAAACTTACTTTGTTCGTTTCTTTCGTTGCGCTATGCTCGTGACCGCCATTCACTGCAATGTAAGGAGCAATGACCAGCGATACGATAGACATTAACTTGATCAAGATGTTCATTGAAGGGCCAGAAGTGTCTTTGAATGGATCACCTACAGTGTCTCCAGTCACTGATGCTTTGTGAGGTTCTGACTTTTTGTAGAAAGTTTCTCCGTTGATTACTACACCTTTTTCAAACGATTTTTTTGCATTATCCCAGGCACCACCTGCGTTTGATTGGAACATTCCCATCAATACGCCTGAAACTGTCACACCTGCCAATAAACCTCCTAATACTTCAGGCCCCATAGTAAAACCTACAAGCACAGGTGTAATCAAAGCAATCGCTCCTGGTAAAATCATTTGTTTAATTGAAGCTTCGGTTGAAATAGCTACGCATTTTTCGTACTCTGGTTCCGTTTTGTACTCCATAATGCCAGGTATTTCGCGGAACTGGCGGCGAACTTCATTTACCATTTCCATGGCAGCTTTTCCCACAGCCGAAATACACAATGCGCTGAAAATGAACGGAATCATCCCACCTACAAACAAGCCTGCCAGTACGTCAGCTTTGTAAATATCAATTTGTGTAATACCCGCGATTCCTACAAAAGCCGCAAATAATGCCAATGAAGTCAACGCTGCAGAAGCAATCGCAAATCCTTTACCTGTAGCCGCGGTAGTGTTACCTACTGCATCCAAGTTGTCGGTACGGCCACGTACTTCCGAAGGCAATTGAGACATTTCAGCAATACCACCCGCGTTGTCAGCGATAGGCCCGAAAGCATCAATCGCCAACTGCATCGCAGTGGTTGCCATCATACCTGCTGCTGCAATAGACACACCGTATAAACCAGCGAATTTATAAGACAAAATAATACCCGCCGCCAAAACGATAATAGGCAATACCGTAGATTCCATCCCAACAGCCAAACCACCGATGATGTTGGTTGCGTGCCCAGTGCCTGATTTTTCGATGATTGAGTTAACAGGACGTTTGCCCATAGCCGTATAATATTCGGTAATATACGACATCAATGCGCCTACAATTAAGCCTACCACGATAGAGTAAAATACGCCATCAGAAGTGAACTCAAATCCACGGAGAACAAGGCTTTCAGGTAAAATATTTTTTACAAGGAAATACGAAGCGACAAATGTGATACCAATTGATGCCCAGTTGCCAATGTTTAAAGCATTTTGTACTGAAGCGTTTTCGTTGCTGATACGAACAAAGAATGTAGATACCAACGATGCCAACAATCCAACCCCAGCAATCAACATCGGAAGAAGGACTGGTGAGAAGCCACCGTAGTTATCAGTCACGTTGATTTCTTGACCCAACACCATGGTTGCCAAAATAGTAGCTACGTACGAACCAAACAAGTCAGCACCCATACCTGCTACGTCACCCACGTTGTCACCTACGTTGTCGGCGATGGTTGCTGGGTTACGAACATCGTCTTCAGGAATACCTGCTTCTACTTTTCCTACAAGGTCAGCACCTACGTCGGCAGCTTTGGTGTAAATACCACCACCTACCCGCGCAAACAACGCGATAGATTCAGCACCTAGCGAAAAACCAGCCAAGACTTCGATTACTTTTTTCATTTCGACCGAAGTAAGCGGTTGGCCAGCGGCAAACATTTGATAAAATACGATAAACAGACCACTTAACCCTAAAACGGCCAAGCCTGCAACTCCCATCCCCATTACTGAGCCACCCGTAAAAGATACGTTGAGCGCTTTGGCGAGCGAGGTACGCGCCGCCTGTGCCGTACGAACATTGGCTTTGGTGGCCACTTTCATACCGATGTAACCCGCCGTAGCTGAGAACACCGCTCCAATCAAAAACGCAACCGCGATAAGTGGAGAAGAGTGAATTTCGATGCCATTGGCTTCGGTTTGGCTACCCAGATATGCCAAAATTAAGGCAGTGGGAATGGCGAAATAGGCCAAAATTTTCCATTCAGCTTTCAAGAAAGCGATGGCGCCATCGGCAATGTAGCCTGATAGCTTTTTCATGTTGTCGTCTCCAGCTGGCTGGTTGGCAACCCAGTTGAAACGCCAAGCGGTGTACAGAAGCCCAATAGCCCCAAAAGCTGGGACAAGGTAAACGATACTATTCATGCGTAGGTTAAAAGATTTAGTTGATTATTTATATAAAATGTCGGGCAAATATAGCAGAACGCGATTCATTTCCCCAACCCAAATCTTAGTTAATTGCTTATTTTATATCGTTATTGTACAATTTTTGACCCTGTTTTGAGTGAGTGTCACTAAAACAGGGTCAAAAATTGATAATCAATCCTTAATTTACCTTCACCACTTTCAAAGTAGTTTGTTTTTCTAAGCTCGAAACTTTTAAGAAATACATTCCCGTCGGTAACTCGCTCACCTCAAACTCCTCTTGGTGTGTGTTGGTTTCGGGTACAAACATCCGACGCAACACTTCACGACCTGATGCGTCCGTCAACGCCGTTTGTACGGCTTGACCCTTGCTGTCGGTAACTGCTGTTCGCGCTGCGCCTACCCCATCTTTCGACTGGATTCTGAACCAGTATTTCCCCTTGGGTAATAATTATCCACACACCTATCTAGCCAATTTACTAATCTTGAAATCTTGCCTATGTTCAGAGGATATAACCCGTAATACATAACTCCCCGCTACATAGCCTTCCATTGAAATATCCTCCACATGGCCAGATTCCAAATCAAACAATGATCGCCGATACAACTCCTCACCTCTCAATCCAACCAACACCACCATAACCTCTCCATTAATCGACTGGTTGAAACGTAACGACAAAATGCTACCCACTGGATTACCCAAGATACTCACCCAAGAGTCAATAGATGAATCAACAGATATCCCAAACAAATCATCTACCCCAACTCGGAGACCACACGGAAAATTCGTCACCAATACCCCATTCTGCATCGTCAAAACACAGCCCGAGGACGATATACCTTCTACCGTGTACGTCCCCGTTTCAAGCGTCGAACCAAAGCTCAACTTCTGACCTGTCCCTGATAATACATTGCTACCATATAACCCTCCATTGCGCTTCAACTGGTAATTAACACCTACTTGGGAACTGGATAGCCCCAAAGAAACACTTCCGCTTCCACACAAACTACCCCCACCCGTCACTTGAAACTTGCTCGGCTTGCTAACATTGTAGTAGACCACTTCTCCACTCGACTCCGTAATACATCCACTCGTCTTATCCTTGGCGATCACACGATAAGTGCCCCCAAAACTCGGAATACCAAAACTTAAAACGCCTCCATTCCCATTCACTTGCTGGCTAGTCCCCAACGAATTGTAGTACAACTGGTACAAGGTGTTCAATTCTGAACCAGAGGTTAAAATAGCAGAAACGTTATTACAGCCCAGATAGCCTCCCCCTGTGATACCAAATGGCGAAGGTGAGGACTTGACAACAATCGATGGTGCTGCTACTTTAACACTCTCACAACCAAGTGAACTCACACAACTCACCCAGTAACTAGGCATCTCGCGCCTAATCGTTATGGTAGAGCTTGGAAGGGCAGAATTAGGTGAATCTGATGAATACCACCGTACGGTATGAGCTCCACAATGAGCGGAGAGTGTCACGGTTTCACCTGGACAACCCGTCGTTTTACTCACAGTTACTTGTTGGGGAGGGCCAGGAGGTACACCAATCGTTAACTCAATCGGTGAAGTATAAGTACTCATGCAATTGGCATCACAAGCCGCTTGGTAACTATGGGGTTGGTTATTGGAGGACTGGGAAACTGGTGGACTGGCTGACCAGTCGCTCCATGCACCGCTGCCTATTTGCACCCGCCAAACAGGATTACCTGAAACACACAAACCCGAAACAGTAAACTGCAAACTGTTTTCAGGATTGCCGTCGGTATCGCAGAGAACTGGGTTGTTGCCTTCGTTCAAGGTTTGTTGTAAAGCGGAAAGCGTAATTGTCGGTGGAGTAACCACTGTTACCATTACGTCTATAAAGCCACTCAATTGAGGCGCTAATTCACAACGAACTTTATAACCCGTACTCGCCGAAAGTGTTGGTGTGACAAAAGATGATCCCACAAACAGCTGGGTTGTACCCGCCGCATTGTACCATGTTTCTTGACCTACAAGGCAAGTGGCGCTCAAAGAGGCGGTTGCGTTTTTGCAAATCGTGACATTGGCTGTATTGGAGGGAAGTTCTACCGAGGCAATTGCTGTTAACACTACATCATTGCCATCGCCGCCTACGTAGCTGATGCGGGCGTTCAACTGACTGCCCAAAAATGGCGCAATCGTTGCGCCTTCGGGTAAGCCGTTGAATGTTCCTTGAATCGCATCACTTCCATCATTGTTCACTATTACGAAACTTTGCCCCAACACAGGCACATGGCTTCCACTAAGCACCAAATCAAGCCCCGCAAGATTGACCGAACCTTCTACTTTAAGCTGACGGTAATCTGTATCGGCCGTGGCGCCATTGATTGAAATGGCCAGATCATTGCCTGATGTAAACGACGCGGTTCCGACGTTGACGTCTGTTCCCGCCGCTGTTGGGTTGATTCCTCCCGCCGCGTTGATGGCAAGATTCCCCCCGTTGGTTGCCAAGGCCGAAGCATTCAAATTGACCACACCTGCTGTCGTGAGGTTCACATTAGTAGCTGCTGCACGGCTGATGGCCGAACTGACGGTAATGGCACCGCTGTTGGTATTTCCGATTTGGAGCGTACCTGCCGTAATGCGGTCGAGTTCGCCGTCAGACAGGTTGAGTGAGCCACCCAGAGCGTCGGTTGCTGCCCCTAAGTCAATGCCAACACCGTTGGTATATGGGCGTAACGTAACTGTACTTGAAGTGTTGGTTGAGATGTTTGCGGTATTTTTTATATTGATACTGTTGGCAATGAAGGCAATATTCCCTCCAGCGTTGGCCGTAGTAATCTGTCCTCCAAATAGTGACTCAATTTCAATACCAACACCACTACCGCCTTCAATACCCGTTACGGTAATGCTTCCGCCCGTCGTACTACTGATATTTCTTCGTATATACACTCCTATGTTGCTAGTGCCTGTTGAGCTACCTGCCGTTCCCTGAATCGTAATTGCTTTTCCGTTGCCAGCCGTAATGGTACCGTCTATATCCACCCCTAAGCTACCGAACTGGGCGGAAGCATTGGCGCCACCTACACCCACAATTGTTATTGTCCCGTCGTTGGTATTTACTACTCCACCTACCTCTATTCCATCACTAAACGATTGGCTTGCGCCCGTTCCTTCAATGTAAATAGTGCCTGTTCCTCCTGCGATGACATTGCCACTAAGCCCTACTCCTGTATTGCCAGTTGCATTTGAAAAAGGACTAGCAACTCCTTGGCCACCGCGACCAATGATTCGGATATTTCCGTTATTGGTCGTGATTTCACAATTAGAATCACCGAGTTGAACCCCGTAGTTAAAGCCAGCAGTACTGCTTGAGCCCGTTCCTTCTATGGTTACAGACCCTGTACCACCTGCGGCTATACGACTGGCATCTTCCAATACAATTCCTCTATTGCTACTGCTCTCACTCGCCCCCCCAGATTGTCCTGTGAGGCTGATGTTGCCATCGTTAGAGGTAATGGCACTTCCTATCACAAAAATACCTTGATGGGATCCACTTGTTCCGTTTCCACCAGTACCATTGGCCGTTACGGTACCCGTTCCTCCTGCGGAGATTAAAGCAGCGTTCTGTAAGTATATTCCATGGTTACGTGTAAAAGAGGTACTATTTCCACCGCCTAGCCCCGTCACACTTACATTTCCCCCAGACGAGGTAATCGTTCCGCCATTTAAGTGAACTCCATACGTGTCACTTTGTGTCTGTGCTGCGCCAGTTCCTTGTACCGTAACTGTCCCAGTTCCTCCAGCAGTAATCATTCCTCCATTCTTCACCACAACGCCATGTTGGTTATACGCATTTGAGACACCTGCACCTTGACCCGTGACACTAACATTCCCACCTGAAGAGGTGATTTTAGAATTAGTACCCGTTATCGACACCCCAATATTTTCATTCCCCGAGCCAATTCCGCCCGTTCCAATCACCGACATTGCAGCAGTACCTCCTTCGATACGACCCCCGTTACTTACCGAAATCCCCGATTTATAAAACGTCGTTCCTCCTTTTCCCTTCAGGGTAGCTTGGCCGCTTCCCGTTACTTTGAGCGTACCTCCATCCACATCGATACCCCCGAATTCGCCCGTAGTTGGTGTGGCTTGCTGGTTAGCTTCTACCACTAAATTACCGTTTTGGGTAAGTAGGCTACTGCCCGCATTGACGGTTACGTTTTTGCTTACTTTAAGCGTTGCTGTGCCCGTGCCTGAGAGAACAAGATTGGCATCAACGGCAAAGTTGATGGCATCTACCCCTGGCGTAGCATCGTCGTTTTGTAAATCCACCTCCAAATTAGCATTGCTGGCAAAGGTGATATCTCCGTTGAAATTTACTACGTCATCACCTGTACCACCGTTGATGGTCAAGGATGGAAGTGGTGTTGTAAACGCCCCTACGTTAATGATGTCATTGCCCACTGCCGTATTAATCACAATGCTAGTTTTACTCGCAAGCGCCACTTCGGCTGGTGTAGTAAATGCCGTGGTGAGGCCGCCGTCGATGCTATACGTTTTACCCGTTACATTAAAACGGATTTTACCGCTGTTTTCACTTATTTCCACCGTTTCACTTGCCCCTTTGGCATCCGTAATCACAATGGTATTGCTCGTAGTAGTGATGGTGTAATCGGGAGATGAGCAGGCAATATCTTGTGCATCGCCCGTGATTGTCCAGCTTTTAGTAGTCAACAGATTGTCTCTATCAGCTACGGCGGTGCAATATTTGAGACCAGCAGCCCCTAAACTTCTACTCGTTACGGTACCTTGGTTAAACCCAATCAACGTTGCATCGTAATTGGCTACACTCATGCCACAATTATCGAGCATATTTGTCAAGTTCACATCAGACTTCAGCTTCGTTCCCCAAGCCGCCAAGCTCTGGTCGAAGGCGGTAGCTCCAAAAAACATAAATTGCATACTGGTTACCTTACTTACATCCCAACTGCCAATGTTTTGATTAAAAGTTGTAGCCCTAAACATACCACTCATGTTGGTTACATTACTCACATTCCAACCACTGATGTTTTGATTGAAAGAATATACTTCACTAAACATTGACGCCATGTTGGTCACGTTACTGACATCCCAACCCGATATATCTTGATTGATAGCAGAAATCGCCTTGAACATATCACTCATATCTGCCACATCATTCAAGTCAGGGGTATCCGAAGCGTTAATTTGTAAGTTCCCACAGCCCAAAAATGCTTTCTCAAAGCTTTTCCAGTCAATATCTCCCCATTGATTTACAGCTATGATTCTTAAATTATTATCAGCATCGTTTTCAAAGTAAATGTGTGGAAAAAGCCCTCTGATGGCCACGGTATAGGTACCTGGAGTATCATAATTGTGAGTGACGTTACCTGTCACACCAAACTGATCAAAAATACCATCATTGTTCCAGTCAACGTCGTAATTGTAGCCAGTACCTTTGGTTGGAATGGTGATAGAAGTGTTTCCAACGACCTCTTGGTCGGTTTTCCAAGTAGTGATAAAAGGTTTTCCACCATAACCTTGAACGGTGAAATCGTAAGTCCCCTCTCCCAAATCATTGTTCATAACCCGTACTGTAGCCGTTCGTAATCCAAGTGCGGAAGGGTTGAATGTAACAACAAAGGTGGTAGATTGCCCCGCACTGATTGTAGCAGGCAACGTAATGGCACTTACCGTAAAATCGCTGGAATGAGTTCCGATTACGCTGATTGCCCCTGCGTTTAGTTGGAGGTTGCCAGAAGCCCCAGCTACGTTTTGAATCGTAAAGGTATGACTCACTGACCCTGATGCTACATCTAATATGCCAAAGTCGGTATCATCTAACCCTGATGGTGTTATATCGCCGTCAAGGATATTCTGACCAAGCCCTGTGATATTTATTTCGGGGGAAACACCAACAGCTCGCACGTCAAACGTGTAAGGTGATTCGTCGGCATCATTGCTTTGAATACTGATTGTTGCCGTTCGTTGTCCATTACCGCTAGCGTCTATGATGACAGGAAAAGTAGCCGAACCGCCAGGAGCGATGGTGAGAGGTAATGACACATGTCCGATGCCAAAATCCGAAGCTCCTGACTTTGTAATGCCATTTGCTGGAATGACCAAATCAGCCGTTCCTGTATTCTGGATGGTGAAGGAACGAATCACTGGTTCTGTTAAGGAAATATCAATGTCACCAAAGTTGGTACCATCCTCGGTTCTTGGCGATGTATCTCCGTTAGTTATGTCAAACCCATTCCCTTTGATATTGATGTCGGCTAACGTTGGTGATGCCACCGTTATCACCACATCATTGTTGTCCGAACCACCTGTATAAGAAATTGTTGCCGTTAAGCCACTTCCTCTAAAGTTAGGGATTGTCGCTCCTTGATCTAAATTATTGAACGTACCAACGATGGCATCTGTACCGTCGTTGCTTACAATGGTGAAGGTTTCACCGCCTACGGGGGTGTAGCTACCAGTAAAGGTAAGGTTCAGCCCCGTCAAATTGACCGCGCCAGCTACGTTGAGTTGTGAATAGGTACTTCCCGTTCCATCGCCAAGGGTCGTACCATTGAGGGTAATTTGTAAATCACCATTCGCAAACGAAAGGGTACTTGCGGTTACGTCGGTACCGTTGAAAGTAGGTTTTACTGCTTTGGTCGAAGCGCCTGGGTCAAGTAATAACGTACCACCACCCGTATTAATTCCTCCGCCGCTGATAGCCACATCTCCACTGCTGATAAGCTGCATATTGGTAGAAGTAGGGCGAGTTACCCCAATTCCAACGGTGATGTCTCCTGCGGTAGCATCGCCGATGATGAGTGTTCCGGTGCTAATTCTGTCCAGTTCAGAGTCGGATAAGATAAGGGGAGCATTTGTCCCATCGGGGGCAAAAGAAATATCAATAGCCGTACCCGCCGTAAAGGGCTTTAAGGTGACAGAACTTGCGGCATTGGTGCGGATGTCGGGTGAATTAACGATGTATAAACTATTGGTAGTGATACTGATATTGCCTCCGTTTACTGCCGTAGTGATACTGGAGACAGGGGCAGAGGTTTGTTTTGACATGTAGAATCCATACGTAAACGGACTTGGACTGCCTGGTTTGCCCGTGAGAGTGATGTCTCCTCCCGCCGATTTAATCAAGCCTTCTAGCTCCATACCGTGGTTTCCGAAACCAGTGGCTTGGCTACCTTCGCCAGTGATCGTTACACTGCCAGTTCCTCCTGCTGACACTTCGCCGCTTTCGCGCAAGAAAAGACCGGTACTTGATTGACTTGTACCCGTTCCTCCACCGTAAGCATTGACAGTGACATTGCCACCTACGGAGGTGATTTTAGCCGAATTTTGTACGGAAACTCCTACGTTGACGTTTCCCGTTGGGAGTGTAGCACCGCGCCCAGTGACAGTAACTGCCCCTGTTCCCGCAGAGGTAATCTCGCCTGAGAGGATGATGCTTACCCCGACATTTGTACCGCTTGTGCCCGTTCCACCTCCCGTTCCTTCCACGTTTACGGCTCCCCCTAAAGAGGTTATTTTAGCCGTACTTCCCTGAATGAGAATACCATGGTTAGAATTTCCACTCGAAGCACCGCCGTTACCAACTACCGTGACGGTATTGTGGCCACCGTAGATTACTCCTCCAAAGTTTAAACTAATACCTAACTGACCACCCGAGGCGTCGTTTCCTCCCTTACCTTTGACCGTCAAAAGTCCCGAACCTAACACTTGTAATTGTGTACTACTGTTCATGGAAATACCTATAAAATTGCCAGTAGTCGGGGTTGCTTGTTGGTTTGCTTCTATGGTGAGGTTACCATTATTGGTTCCAAGGGTACTACCACTATTAAAAACTGCATTTTTGCTCACTTTGAGGGTTATTGCTCCCGTTCCTTGTGTCAAAACATTAGAATTAATAGCAAACGTAATAGCATCAACTCCTGGGTTGGCTTCATCGTTTTGTAAGTCCACATCCAGGTTGGCGTTGGTAATAAAGGTAATATCTCCGTTAAAATTCACTTGGTCGTCGCCTGTGCCGCCATTGATGGTCAGCGAGGGAAGAACCTCGCTGTTGAAGGCCCCCACGTTGATAATATCATTACCATTAGCCGTGTTTACGGTGATGCTTCCCAAATTACTCAGGGGTACATCGGCAGGGAAGTTGGTGGTAATACCGTTGTTTAAGCTAAACTTCTTGCCAGCCACATTGAAACGAATGTTAGTATTATTATTTTGGCTAATGTCCAGTGTCTCCCCTGTGCCTGTTAGGTCTGTGATGACGAGGTTATTGCCTGACGTGCTGATGCTGTAGTCGGGTTGACCCGCATTCGTATAGGTAAATGGAACGACATAAAAACACCCTCCCGTATTGGGGGTAATTTTGGCGTATAACGTTTGTGAACCCGTAGGTAATCCCCCCGATGGAGTAAACGTATTGGTTGCTTGGGTATATGTACCCGCAGAAGTTGTAGCCGCTTCATTGGTAAAGATGCCATTCACATTGCCATTGTACGAAGTACCAAACGTAAAAATAGGCGTAGTGTTATTGACAACAACTGAATTAGTCGTATTATTCACACTCCCTACTAGGCTGTTATATTTAAGTACTCCATAGTTATTGGTCGTAGCTACGTAATGCCCTAGATCCGTTCCTATGTTGGCATATCCATAATTATTAAAGACAGCGTTACCCGACATGGAAAAATCACTCGTAGTTTTAATAACGCCACAGTTCTGATTCGTAAATGTGGAGCCAGCACCAGAGACTTCAATTTTATCGCTGTTGATATTCGCGTTGCTTTCGTTGATAATTTGCCCTCCTGCTACTACATTCACCCCTCTATGGCCTGAAGTAGTAAGTGTAGCTCCCGTTTTGTTATTGAAGGCTCCTTCTAAATACAGGCCAATATTTTGATTACCGTTTAGAGTCAAAGTGCCGTAGTTATCAAATGTTGTGGTAGAGGCTGGCAACGAAACCGCAGATTGGCCTTGATTACTGGCGGTAGTATTCGTTACTGTTGTGCTACCTCTATTAATAAATTGAGCATTACCTATTAAATAAATACCACTGTTATTGTTTTGAGCGGTTAAGCTTGCCCCCGTCTCTACCGTTAATCTACTGTTACCAGTCATAGATACTTGCTTTACCGAAGCATTGACTCCCGTCGCAATTGTTGGGTAAGTACTAGAAGTCGGGATGACAACCACATTCCCAGCTCCTGGCACGCCATTGGGGGTCCAGTTACAGGGGTTTGTCCAATCGGAGCTTACCGAGCCATTCCAAGTCATATTATCGGTGGAAGTGGCGACTTGGGGGCAGCCGTTTTGATAAATAATGGGTACAACGTAGCTGCAATTATTAGCGGTCGATGTTATTTTTATGTAGAGAGTAACAGACCCCGCTGGAAGACCATTTGAAGGCGTAAACGTATTGGTAGCCTGATTATACGTACCTGCTGAATTAGAGACTCCTGCATCTGTAAAAATCTCGATTGTACCATTATAAGTACCATTGTAGGTAAACATCGTGGTAGCGGTGGGGTTTACATTTATCCGTACCGATCCATTATTGGTGGTGATTGGATTATGAGTTAACGTCCCTCCGACAAATACCACGCCGCCGTTTTGATTCGTAAATGTTCCTACCGCGCCTAAATTTCCGAATGTTCTGAAAAGTCCAGCATTGTTAAAAATGGAGATTCCTACGCTATTCAGCAACATTGCCCCGCTGTAGTTCGTAAAAGAAGCACAAGCGTAATTGTGGAAGATGGCATTGGTGGGATTGGAACTATTATTGCCAATTTGAATGGGAGTTGCATTGGTAGAATTGATCACAACTCCCCCGTAGTTATGGAAAACGTTGTCATCAAGGCCCATTTCAAACGTACTGTTGACACCGCCGCCACCGCTTGTTTCGAGTATAAGTAGGCCATTGTTGGTCACAGTGGCATATTGCACCATATTAAATTTAGTCACTGTAGATTCTGTACTGCCCATACGTAGTGTGGAACCTTGACTGATGGTCAGCGAAGCTTTAGTGACCAAACCACCACTGAGGCTGATTGATTTGGCCGCAGCGTTTGTCCCCGAAGGAATGACCACCGCTTCACCTGTCGAAGAAATCACAACTGGATTGGTTTGAGTGGGGACGCCATTGGGCGTCCAGTTGCAGGGGTTTGTCCAATCATTGCTGACAGAGCCATTCCAAGACATTGATTGGGTGGCTGTGGCGACTTGGGTGCAGCCAGCAGTTCCTGTTCCTCTGACACTAAACGTATAAGGGTTTTCTGTGGGGGAATAATTATTGACATACAGCGTCGCATTTCTTGTTCCAACCACTGAGGGAGTAAATGCAACCTGAAACGTTCTACTACTATTGGGTGAAACGGGTGAAGTAGGTTGGGTAACTACTGAAAAGTCAGCAGCAGCATCTCCCATAAACGACACTACGGATCCTGTACTTAAGTCCAATGAACCAGTACCTTTGTTTTCGATAGTAAATGTTTTCGTAACAGCCCCCGAACCGATGCTCCGCGGGCCAAAGTCTGTATCATTATCCGTTGAAGGAGCACTGTAGGTATCTGGAATATCCTGGCCATTTCCTACTATATTTATATCAGGCAACGCACTTACTCCCGTTCCTGCAATGTTGAATGTATAGGTGCCCTCGTTGGTATCACTATTAACAATAGTGACTGTTGCAGTACGAGTTCCTAAGGCTGAAGGAGTAAACCGTATAATAAAAGAGGCATTTTTTCCTCCATGTATTCTGTCGGTATTGGGTTGCGTCGATACCGAAAAGTCTCCCGCATTTGTTCCAGTAATTGCCACTCGTGATGTCCCAGTAAGCCCTAAAGCTCCTACCCCCGTGTTGTAAATTCGAAAAAAACGTGTGGTAGATGACGATAGCAATTGTACGCCAAAATGAGAATTATCATTCACTATTGGCGTCACATCACCGCTAGAAATAGTCAAATCATTGCTCCGTACGTCTATTTCCGAAGCGGCAGGAGTAAAGGTAGCGGTTAGTTCCCCACCATAACTCCAATCCTGCGTATAAAGATTTCCATCAGTGGTATTATTGATGGGCATTTGCCCCCCCTGAGAATTGGTTCTCCTAAAACCTACTACACTGACTAGAGCATGTTCGGGAGCAGGGTCAAAATAGATAGTTGCCTGTCCTGCTCCCCCTGCATTCCCAACACAATAGGTATCACAGTTGAGATTGATATTAACGCCACTTACTCTTCCACTGTGGTCAGGGATAATGTCAGCGGTTACGCTTTGAGCTTGTACAAGCTGTGTAAAAAAGCTTAACAATAAACAAAACAAAAAACGGAATACGAGAGAGTTTATTAGCTCTTTCGACTCGTAAGGGCTAATAGTCAAAGCCTTTGGTGGAGGTGAAAAGTTTTTCATGGGTAGAAAAGTTTAAAAACGTTACAGAGTAAAATTCACAAATGAGTAGTAGAAAAAGGAGGTAGAAACATTCCGTCAAATATTTCCGTAATCCTCCTGCCCTTTCTACCACGAAAGTGTCAGCCATCACTGCCCCAACAGCACAAGGCTATCGCCTAGCCCTCCCAAAAAGGAGGGCTCAAAGCGAGAGAATTACGTCAAAAATGGTTATTGCAACTTATCAGGTGCGATAGGCATCGGCACGATGTTGTTAACAGGCGGAGTACTTTTCAAGTAGGCAAATACCGCTCGTAAGTCTTCGTCGGCCATGTTTACGTAGTTGGGCCAAGGCATCGGAGGCAACAACGGGCGAGCCGTGGCAATCCCTTTGGACTTGCCTTGCGTAAGGGCAATTTTAAACTGCTCAAACGACCACGACCCAATTCCCGTAGTGTCGGAAGTGAGGTTGGCCGCAAAGCTCATTCCCCACGGGCCCACTGCCGATGTTCCGTCGCCACCTAACAGCATCCAGCCGTTTTTCAGCGCCTCTGGAGTGACTTTTCCCACGGGGCGGTCGGCGGGATAACCCGACAAGTGGCGACCTGGAACTACTTCGGGGCCTTTGGGACCCAGCTGCTTAGGCGAATGGCAGTCTTGGCAGCCCATAATGCCTACCAAGTATTCACCACGTTTGATGAGCGCCGAGTCTGATAGCTCCACCTCAGCTTTGGCTGTATCTTTCGATTCTTCGGCCGATTGGCAAGCCGCAAATAATAAAACAAGTAGGGCAAATGCGTAAATGGGATAGTTTTTCATTGTTGTAGGGAAAAGGTTAATTAGTGAAATTTTAGTAGCTCAATTTCTGAATAGTTCCAAGCGCATAGCTTAGTAGGTAAAACTCGCGGTTTCCGCTGCGCTCAATGTCGGTTGGCATCATAATACTTGGGAGTAAAACTTTCCCTTCTTCATTAACCACTTTTCCTGAAAGCGGCTGAAAGCCTGTTGCTCCAAACTCGGCCATCTGAATCGCCAACGGTTTATTATTTTTTGAAAGCGTTAGATGCGACAAAGTCGTAAAACCCGTTTTGTATTCACTCACGGCGCCATCAGTTGTGATTTGGTACATTTTAGCGTTGCCTGGAGCAAATGGAAATCCACTAAGCGTTGTCACCAAAAAACGAGTACCATCAAACACAATCCCCGTCGGTACGGCCTCTACTTTGGTGGCCGCATCAGGAATTTTGGCAAACAAGCTCAATTTACCCGTGGCTTTGTCGCGTTTAAAGATGGCATTGGCTCCTGCATCAGCGATGTACAAGTTTCCATCGGGACCCATTACCAAATCAAATGCGTTTGAGTTAATCGGGTTGGTCAGGTTGAGGCTTCGAATGTACGTTCCTACATCTTCTTTCTGGGCTGTCGATAAACTGAGCGCGGCATCTCCTGCCTTAAACGAAGCTACGTCTAAGGTATAAAGCATCCCGCTCACGCCGTGTAATACGTATAATTTTCCGTCATGGAAAAGAGGATGACTCATGCCTTCAATGGCTCCGTTGGCAATCACCGAGGGGAAACCCGTCATGACCGTAGTTTTGGTTCCTTGTGGGGTAATCATGACGATACTTCCGTCGTTTTTACCCGTACCAGCTTCGGTGACCCAAAGCTGTCCTTTGGTGTCGAGAGTGAGCCCGATGGGAGCGCGTAATTGATCTGCAAAGTTGGCTGCCGTCAATTGTTCTGGCTCAGGCACGACTTCTTCTTTTTCATTACAAGCCACAAGCCAACCAACCAATACGACAGTCGAAAGAGATAACCAAAATGTGCGGGAAGTTTTCATAAAAGAATGAGTTATGAGTGAATAAATAAGCTGTACAAATATCGTATCGAACGAAGTAGGGGTGTTATCAGAAAATGGACATTCTTTGTCTCATTTTTGACATTTGAAAAGTTTTGATGTAAAAAAATTCAATTTTTATTAACTCATTTTTGACTTTCTTTTGCTCATTTTGAACAAAACGCCGTTTTCAGCCCATTTAAAGCGGGATTGTGTTAATTTTGAGTTTGGGAAGCCCCAGACATTTTAGAAAAGTAGTTATTGCGCATGGAACAAATACTGATAAAAAATTTCAAGGCCATTGTTAACCAAAAGGCACTTCCCATCAGGATAAAACGAATAACGGTTTTGATGGGAGAACAGGCGAGTGGGAAAAGTACGATAGGGAAGCTTGTCTATTTTTTTAAGACCATTCGAGAGGAAATTATTCTACCTTTTACAAATAGTTTCGTGGTTACTGATAATAACCTAAAACAAGTGGTAGAAGGCCAAATTCATTCCCATTTTACTAAGCTCTTTGGTTCGCCTCGACGGCTTACTTCTTTTGAAATCACCTACACGTACGCAAATGGAGAGGTAATTGCCATTCGTAACAGCGAAGCGGGGAGTTTAGAAATAGATTTTGCTCATTGGCTCCCCAAATTACAGAAAGTAGTCGCACTCAATAAAGAGCTCAAGCGGTTAGAAAATGCCTTTAGTGAACTTGAGAGAAAAGAGCGAGAGAGATTTATTAACGCTATTGCCAAAATTGTCAATACTCTTTTTGGGAGTACCCAATTAAATTTATACTTACCAGCTAGTAGAAACGCTGTTGTGTCCTTGGGAAATCATTTGCTAGAAATTTATGCGAAGTTAGACAGTAACCAATTTGCTTATAACGAGGCTGAAGCGCATCGCTATACTTCTGAAAACGACATTATATTGCTAAAATTTATCCAATACAACCGTTTCTTGAGGAACAAATTTCAACAATCAGGAAATTTCGCTGGGTTTATGCAAGACGAGATCGACCTTAACCCTACTCTTGACACTACAGATGCCCAGAAAATTCTTGACAGAGTTCAAAATATTTTAAAAGGCAACTATATCAACGACCAAGAAGGGGAAAAGCTAGTTCTAGGAAACAATCAGTCTATTTTCTTGCAGAACGCTTCTTCGGGCCAGCAAGAAAGCATTCGTACACTGCAAGATATTTTTATCAATGTACTTTATGGCGATTCTGTTTTTAGGGTTATCGAAGAACCTGAGTCTCACCTTTTTGCCTCTGCCCAAAAAGAATTAATCGAATCCTTGGCCATACTTGCCAATAAAAACTCTCAGAATCAGCTGCTTATTACTACACACAGTACTTTTATTCTACGCGTTTTGGATAATCTCTTAAAAGCTGCTGAATTAGAAAATGCTGCTGCCGAGCAACTTATAGACCGTAGTGCATGGGTAAAGTTTGAAGATTTTTCGGCATACAATCTCATAAACGGTGAAATCATAGATGCCCTCAATTACGAATTCAAGGGTGTGGATGCTGTACTATTTGATGATGTATCATCACAAATTAGCAATGAATTTGATGAACTCCTAAATATTCAATACCCGTGAGTGATTGTAAAGGCATCTATCAAAAAGTAGGAGGCAATCAACAATGTTATTCATCAGAAAAAAGTGCTTCCGAACAGGGGAAAACATTTGTCATCAATTCAAAAAAGCATCCAAGGGTTTGTCGCATCAAATTAGACAAATGTTTGATTCCTGAGGTTCCTCACCAAAAACAGTGTGATTATTTGTTTGTAAAGGTGAGAGAAAATGACGAGTTCGAATACCTCTTTGTTGAATTAAAAGGCAATGCCAAAGAAGCTTCCTATGCTTTCGATCAAATTTGTCAAGCGATTGAGTTTATAAAAAAGAAAGTGGGTCAGATTCCACAGAAACACATTAGAGGGTTTATTGTTGGTGGAAAAGATACGCAAGAAATGAATCGATTGAAGGAAAAGTTCAAACGTAGCATCGGTCTGGAATTAAAACATAGTACTGGCTCCCGATATGAATTTTAATGTCGTTCTTCTTTGCCTATGGCAAGTAGCTAACCCCTCACGCTAATCTCCCCCATCACAATTTTCGCGACGGCCTCCTTCTGCTTTCTAGCAGAAAACCGTAACTTTGGATAAGTGTTGAATTTGCTAGTTCATATTTGTCAAGCAAACTCCTAAAAAGCGCGCATTTGTAACGCACTAACACTATCCAAGGATAAAGACTTTAATGTAGTTGATATGCAATTCTCTCACCTCCACTGCCACACCCAATACTCGCTACTTGATGGGGCGGCAGATATAAAAAAACTGTTTAAAAAGGCCAAAGCCGACGAAATGCCCGCCATTGCCATTACCGACCACGGTAATATGTTTGGCGTATTTGAGTTTGTCGCCGAAGGGCACAAACAAGGTATCAAACCTATCGTGGGCTGTGAGTTTTATTTGGTAGAAGACCGCCACAAAAAACAGTTTACCAAGGAACAAAAAGACGTCCGTCGGCACCAACTGCTGTTGGCCAAAAACGCCGAAGGCTACCGAAATTTGGCTAAACTGTGCTCGCTAGGTTTTATTGAAGGAATGTACGGTAAATACCCGCGTATCGACAAAGAACTGCTCGTAAAATACCACAAAGGACTCATCGCCACGACTTGTTGCATCGGGGCAAGTGTGCCGCAAGCCATCATCAAAAAAGGAGAAGAGGCGGGGCGTCAGGAGTTTAAGTGGTGGCTCGATTTGTTTGGAGAAGATTATTATGTCGAAATTCAACGGCACGGCATCCGCGACCAAATTATTGCCAACGATGTACTGCTTAAATACGCCAAAGAGTTCAACGTCAAGGTGATATGTTCCAACGATAGTCATTACGTAGAGCAAGATGATGCCAATGCACACGACATTTTGCTGTGCGTCAATACGGGGGATAAACAATCTACGCCTACCAACAAGGACTTTGACGACGAAAATCCAATGCCCAAAGGCACGCGCTTTGCGTTTTTTAACGACGAATTTTATTTTAAGACCAAAGCAGAAATGCTCAAAACGTTTAGCGACCTGCCCGAATCGCTGGACAATACACAAGAAATCGTTGATAAAGTAGAACTTTTAAAACTCAATCGGGATATTTTGTTGCCCAACTTCCCGATTCCTGAAGAGTTTAGGAAGCACAGTATTTCGCAAATGATTGAGTTCAATGGTAAGATGAAAGAACTCACCGCCGATGTACTCAATCAGTGGGAGTACCTCAAGCATTGGACGTTTGAAGGGGCTCGGAAAAAATACAAGGAAATTACGCCTGAGGTCGAAGAACGACTCAATTTTGAGTTGAATACCATCAAAAATATGGGTTTCCCTGGCTACTTTCTCATCGTTGCCGACTTTATCCAAGCGGGGCGCGACATGGGCGTGCTCATCGGCCCAGGGCGGGGGTCGGCCGCAGGAAGTGCTGTAGCGTATGCCATCGGAATCACCAACATTGACCCTATCAAGTACGACCTCCTTTTTGAGCGTTTCTTGAATCCCGACCGTATCTCCATGCCCGATATTGATACGGACTTCGACGATGAAGGCCGCCAACGGGTGATTGATTATGTGGTGCAGAAATACGGTAAAAACCAAGTGGCCCAAATCATTACCTACGGTACGATGGCCGCCAAGTCGTCCATTAAAGACGTGGCGCGGGTGATGGATTTGCCATTGCAAGAGGCCAACGCCGTGGTGAAACTCGTGCCTGATAAGCCGACGTACAACATGAACTTGGACAAGGTTTTCAAAGTACCTCTCGAAAAAATGGCCGACGTGGTGACGCCCGACGAGGTAGAAAACCTTAAAAAGCTTCGTGAAATGCTGAAAGGCAATGACCTCACGGCCAAAGTTCTCAAAGAAGCGCAGAAATTGGAAGGAACAGTTCGCAACGTGGGGATTCACGCGGCAGGGATTATCATTGCCCCTTCAGATTTGACTGACTTGATTCCTGTGAGTACCTCCAAAGAATCTAATTTGCTGATTACGCAGTACGAAGGGAAAATAATTGAAGATGCGGGGGTAATCAAGATGGACTTCTTGGGGCTACGAAACTTGACCATCATCAAGGAAGCCCTTAGGATGATTGAGGCCAACCACGGGGTTAAAATTGACATTGATTACATTCCGCTCGATGATGTCAAGGTATTTGAGCTTTTCCAACGTGGTGAGACCAATGCCGTCTTTCAGTTTGAATCCGACGGGATGAAAAAGTACATGCGCGAACTCAAACCTGACCGTTTTGAAGACCTTATCGCCATGAACGCCCTGTACCGCCCAGGCCCGATTGCGTACATTCCTAACTTTATTAACCGTAAACACGGCCGCGAAAAAGTAGAGTATGACCTCCCCGAAATGGAGGAATATTTGGCTGATACATACGGAATTTGTGTCACTGGCGATACCCTCATTCATGACGCTAAAACTGGCGAGCGAGTACGCATCGATAGCCTTTCTAATCGCGTAGGCGAGTTTTGGGTGCAAGGAGTAAACGACGATTTATTACCTGCCTCAGCCCCTATAACTCATTGGGTATGTAATGGTGAAAAAGAAGTACTTGAAGTACGACTTCGCAATGGAAGTCGAGTTAAACTTACCCCTGACCACCAGGTTCTGACCGAAACAGGTTGGCAACAGGCGGGAAGTTTACAAGTAGGCAGTGTGATTGCTACTCCTCGAAAATTATTCGTTGAAAATGAACAAGAATATGACCGTGACAAATTGCGTGTCTTAGCTTATATTCTTGCCGATGGTTCTTTAAGTGGCTGTGGCGCTACGGCAGACTTTGTCTCTAAAGATTCTCAATTGTTGGATGCTTACACCGAGAGTATCAATACATTTGAACGCTTGGAAACTCGAACCTTACAACAAGTTCGGGACGTAACAAGAATCATGGTGGCAGGAACGGACAAAACGCATTACCACGAAACGAATTCATTGGTGGCTCAATTGAGAGAATGGGGCCTAAAAACCATGAAAGGTGGCTGCCGTTCGGACGAAAAATTTGTTCCAGAGTTTGTATTTGGTCTAACCGAAGAAGCCATTGCCTTCTTTTTGGCTTCGCTGTGGGACTGCGATGGGCACATTGGCAAAGACTTAAACCATTTCAAAACGATTTCACCCAGGTTGGCCAATGACGTTAAAACCCTGCTTCTGCGTTTGGGAATTTATTCCGTCACTTATCAATCAACCTATCACAACAACCGTCGTAACCAAGAAATGACGGCCTACCAAGTAAGCGTTTACAACCTCAAAGCGTTTGCTGAATTGATAGGCCCCCATTTAGTTTCTAAAAAAATCCAAGAAACCCTCTTATCAGGGCATGAGGTACATGATAATATTTCACGCACGTTATTTTTAGATGAACTAGGACAAGTTTGGAAAGGCTCAGGTCGCGGACTTATGGATAAATACGGATTTGACCGACAGCATCTTTTGCCTAACAAACTCCGAACGTGCCCTCGTATTTCGTTAAAAGCAGTACTGCCATTAATCGAACACCTACCCCTCAATCAGTCAGCTCGCCTCGCTAAAATACGGTGGGATGAAATTGTTGAAATCAAGGCGATTGGCAAAGAAAAAGTATATGATATTACCGTAGAAGGCATCCATAATTTTGTTGGAAACAACATTATTCTTCATAACTGTACTTATCAAGAGCAAATTATGCTCCTTTCGCAGAAAATGGCGGGCTTTACCAAAGGTGATGCCGACGTTTTGCGGAAGGCCATGGGTAAGAAGCAGATTGAGGTCTTGAACAAAATGAAGAGTAAGTTTATCGACGGCGGTAAAAGTAAGGGCCTCGATGAGAAAAAACTCGATAAAGTATGGACTGACTGGGAAGCCTTTGCGTCGTACGCCTTCAATAAATCGCACTCAACGTGTTACGCTTTTGTGGCGTACCAAACGGCTTATCTAAAAGCTCATTATCCCGCCGAATACATGGCGGCGGTCTTGACGAGTTCGCTGGGTAACATCGAAAAAATTACGTTCTTCCTCGAAGAATGTAAAGCCCTCGGGATTCCTGTATTGGGCCCTGATGTCAACGAATCGGAACGCCGTTTTGGGGTAAACAAACGTGGCGAAATTCGTTTTGGATTGGGAGGTATCAAAGGAACTGGTGACGCGGCGGTAGAAAGCATCATCGAAGAAAGAACCAATAATGGCCCTTTCAAAGATCTTTTTGATTTTATGACTCGGGTTAACTTACGAACTGTCAACAAGAAAACCATCGAATCATTGGCGTATGCGGGGGCTTTTGACTTGTTTGAAGAATACCACCGTGCTCAGTATTTTACGACCGCCGACGGCGAACAACAGAACTTAATCGAAAAATTAATCAAATACGCCAACGCCGTTCAAGCTGATAAATCCAACGCGCAAGCGTCGTTATTTGGTGGTTTTGGCGGAAGCGGCGCCGATATTGCCAAACCTAAAGCGCCAATTGTAGAGCAGTGGAGCGACATTGAGCGGTTACGTTTTGAAAAAGATGTGGTTGGTTTCTACATTTCGGGCCACCCGCTTGATATGTATCGCTTGGAATTAACTAATTTCTGTACGTGTACCCTTGATAAAGTGATGCTCACTTCCGAAGTTACTGAAACCAGTGATACCGAAGAAGGAGATATGCCTGCTGTTGCCAATGTAGAAATCGGCGGTCGTCCGCTCTTGTTTGGCAAAGACATTACGGTGGCGGGTATTGTGAGTAGCAGCCAAGTCAGAACCACCAAAACAGGAAACCCGTTTTGTATCTTCAAGCTCGAAGATTACGCGGGTTCGATGGAAATGGCGCTTTTTGGCGAAGATTTTGTGAAGTTTTCGGCTTACGTCCAAATGGGACACTTTTTGTTTGTCAAAGGGAAAATCCAAAACCGTTGGAAACAAGAAGACCAATACGAGTTCAAAATCACGTCGATGCAGCTGCTGAATGAGGTTCGCGAAAAACTTACCAAAGAAATCAAACTCCAACTGGATTTGGATATGCTCGACGGTACACTTGTCACCAAGCTCAACGAGGCTGTTCAAGCCTACCCAGGCCACTGCGCACTTACAGTGTCGGTGGTGGATCATCAAAGTCGGACGGAGGTGAAACTTCAATCACGAACGCACCGAGTTGCACCTACCAACGAGTTCTTTAAACTGATAGAATCAATGGGAGGGGTGAATTTTTCGGTCAATTAAATCGACAATTAGTTCCGCCGTTTTTCGTTTACTAGAAAATAACGCATTATGAAATATCCTCTCTATGGCCTTTTTGCGCTTTTGTTTGCACAAGTCCTGAAGGCACAAAATGCCCAAATTACCCTCAAAATGGCCCCTGAGGCCACCAATTTTTCGGTGTCGCTGGTGACGGAAAAAGTAAAATTTCAGCCTTCGCCAGCCATTGGTTTGGCCGATGTTGAGTTTCTAAATATTGGTTATTTTGAAATTACCAATCAAAAAGTCGCCAATGCAGAAGTGGAGCTTACCGAACCTCAGTTGGTACGGCTTCAAATTGTCCCTACTTCTGCGGGGACTTCGGCCTACCAGCCTGTTAGTCAAAGTTTTAATCGGGTCTTGTTTGTTAGCCCCAACGATAAGCTGACGGTAACGATTCATCCCAATAAATCGTTGACTTTTGAAGGGACAAACGCCTATTACCAAGAGTTTTTGCGGGATTATTTCAAAGAAAATTTATACGAATACTTGCCTGTATTTGGCTACAAACCTACCAAAAACGACAACAGTAGCATCTTGCCAAAGGTGGACAGCCTCCAACAAGCTCGCTTACAGCGTTTTCAAACATTGAAAAGCCAACAACCCATCAGCGAAGCGTTTGATGCGTACATCACAGCGACCATCAACACCGAAGCGTATTTGACCCGTCAGTTGGTATTGGACAAAAAAATCCGCGAAAGTCAGGGAGTTCAACTCAAAGCTACACAGCGCCAAGAGGTAGAAAATTTCACGCTTCAAAACTTCAAAATCTTGCCCGATGCCGCCCTTATGAGTGAGCCGTATCGCCGCGAGTTGGTAAATCATATCCTGATTCCAATTACCAAAAAATACCCAGCAGATTCGGCGCAACGCTACATTTTGTCGGGTGAGGCATTACAACTAGCTTACCAAGAAAGTGACGAACAGCTAAGGGCGTATCCCAAGCAACGTGCCTATCTACTCACGCATTGGGTTGATTATGCGGTGGCGTTTAGAAGCGACATGACTGCGGCTCATAGTTTATTAGAAAAATTTGAACGTGCGTACCCATCTTCTGAGCTCCTTCCGTATTTCAAACAAAGCATTACGGCCAAAGAAGGCATGTACGTAGGAAAAGGCGCCCCCAACTTTTTACTCAAAGACCGCGATGGTAAAGAAGTAACCCTCCAAAGTCTTCAAGGTAAGCCCATTTGCATTGCGTTTTGCTTCAATTTAAAACAACACGAGCTTATTTTTAAGCCGCTCGAAGAAGCTTACAAAGGTCGTTTAACGTTTGTTTATCTCAACGTTACACCCAATACGTCTTTTGAACTTTGGCAATCGCTGACCGAAAATCGTCCGAGTGTTGTCCATCTTTGGGCTTCCGACGAAGACGCACAAAAATTAAAAGAAACCTACGCAACCACCATGGGTTATCCGTTCGTATTGATAGATGCGCAAGGAAAGATTGTAGAACGCTGGATTCCGCAAGAATTTCCTGATAACAAAACGCTTCAAAAAGAGTTAAGTGGATTGGTAAAGAAGTGATTGGTTTCGTGAAGAGAATCGCCGCTATGGGTCACCATGCGGCGATTTTTTATCGTATTATTTCAAGTGGCAAAGCGCTAATTTGTTACCTAATTTCCTCCAATATATCCATGAATTTTTTCAGGTTTACAATTTTAGTTGTAGCGTAATTTTGAAGTTGCAGCAAGTCTGGATCACCAGTGATTAGATAAGTTGCTCTACCATCTCTTGCTAGACTCAGTAAATAATGGTCGTTTCTGTCACGCCCTACTTTTACCTGAGAGGTTACGATTACCTTAACAGCAAACCCTTGAAAATATCCCAAAAACGTTTTAACAATAGCGCTGTCAATACCTTTTGTCTTAAAGTAGTTTTTCCGTGGAAAACTACGTATCTCTTTAATTAATTGGTCACAGTACAAAAACTCTATTGTATCTAAGTGATAGGTCAATTCTATAAATCGTTCTCTTGTGATACCTCCAATCAACACACTTGCAATTAGATTTGGGTCAATGATGACACGTATCATATAGGTTATTCAAAATTTCCTTCTCGAACTTCTCTGACAGCCTTATTCACTTCAGATTGATTGGAAGTATGGGCGGGCAGTTGCGTCAAAAAATCCCTCATTCCCTGTGCAGATTTCAACGCTTTTTTTGTGGGAGGGGGCGACGTAATTTGTCGTTCTATTTTTACAAAATCCAACGACTCTAAGTACCGAAGTAAAGCTTCAGCCTGTTTACTTTCAGAAAGTGTAAGCGTAACTTGAGTCATAGCCTGTAATTAATTTTATCGTATTATTTCAGCGCTCGCTAACCAATCGTAGGTATTGACAGGATGAGGAAGCGCTTCGGGAGTCAGCTGAAGATACATCATGTGGAGGTGGGTACCTGAGCGTGCCTTGGCGGCATTGAGTCCCGTACGGCCTACTTCCGCTATTTTTTGTCCAAGTGTGATTTCATCGCCTGCTTCTACCATTACTTTGCTGTGGTGGGCATAATAAAATAAGCCATCGAGGCAAGGGTCATAAATCCACACAAAATTGCCGCCTCGGTACAAGCTTTCGGGTGACCAATTAGTCTCTGTTGCTACTACAATACCTGGGCGCATCGCCAACACATCCACGGGCTTATCTGTCTGGTCGTCAACGCTATCTTGGTTACGGTCATAGACAAATATATCGTGTGCGGGATGGCTTCCTTGTACTGTATGATCGAATAAATTAAAGCCTTTTGGACGAAAACCCGAGCCATGCCCTCCGATGTTGTTGGCATCATAATCGCGCAAAGGAAACACAAATCGAACCGAATCCGTGCAGTTTTGCTGACGATACGGCTGAGTTACTTGGCGTAATTCTCGCAAAATAGCCTGAAAGCGCAATTGAGCAGAATCAGGCGTCAGGGTTTGTTCACGAATTTGCGTATTCAAATCTTGAAAAGCCATTCCCAACGTTATCATTTGTTCGCGCGGGGCATCCGAACGAGCTGCTAGTAAGCCTAAAATCAGAATGATAAGAGCGTTAAACTTCTGCATCTAAACGTATTAATGGGGTTATTTCTTTCCTAAAAAAGCTTGCATCATTGTCCACTCTCTACCAGGCGCATCGGCGGTAAAAGTTTCCATACAGCCTCTGTCTTGTAAAGTGATGTAGCAAGTTCGCCCTTTTTTGCCTCCAAAACAAATATTAGACACACTTTTGCCTTTGGTTTTGATGGTCTTAACGATTTTTCCATCGGGTGCGACAACGGCTATTTCACCCTTTCCATGGCGGGTGATGTACAGATTTCCGTTGGCATCACAGCGCATTCCGTCCATGCCTCCGTCGGCAAACTGTATTAACAAACGTTTGTTCGACAAGCTTCCATCCGCACCAATGTCGAAAGCCCAGACGTTACGTTGCACGCTTTCATTGACGTACAATGTCCGTTCGTCAGGACTGACATCAATGCCGTTGGTTGTTCCCATTGAGGGAGCTGCAATTTTGGCTTTTCCCTCGGGCGATACATACCAGACTTGCCCCGTCCCTGCTTTCCAGTTGGGGTCCGAACAAAAAATGTGCCCTTTGCTCGTAATCGCCAAATCATTGGGTTGATTCATGCTTGGTTCGTGACAGTGAACACTCACTTGCTTTGTTGCTAGGTTGACTTTTAGTACATTATGGCCTGTAAAGTCGGCGACATAAAAAGTGTTGGCATTGCCAAAACGTATCCCATTGCCTGTGCTTCCTTTGGGTAAAGTCAAGAAAATCGACGTTTTGTTGCGTTTGGGGATTTGGGCAATGGTGCCATCCATGGCGTAGTTGACGGCATAGACATTGCCTTCACCATCCACCGATGGCCCTTCACAGTTGTTGGTAAACTCATGTTCACGGGTAAAGTCGGAGGTTTGGGCAAGGGCTCCGAGTCCAGATAACGCAGTAAGAATAGTTGAGAGGTACAAATGGCGCATGGTTTCGCTGGTTTTAGAATACTGTAAAGATTAAGGTTTGACTCAAAATAAAAAAACTTTCCAAGTGACGAACACCTGAAAAGTTTTCATGTTTTATTTTTTAGAAGTAGGAAGCGAGAAAATGACTTAGTTATTTACTTTCAATACTTCTTCTAATTTTTTCTCAAGTGCTTCGCCACGAAGGTTTTTGCCAATAATTTTTCCGTCTTTGTCCAACAAAAACGTTGCTGGAATACCGTTTACGCCGTACGTTTGTGCGGCAGCCGATTGCCAATACTTCAAATCAGATACGTGACTTGGCCACAACAAACCATCTTTTTCAATGGCTTTAATCCAAGCGGCTTTGTCTTTATCGAGCGACACGCTAAAAATTTCAAAGCCTTTGTCTTTGAAACGATTGTATGCTTTCACCACATTGGGGTTTTCTTGGCGGCAAGGCCCGCACCACGACGCCCAAAAGTCAATCAAAACCACCTTTCCACGAAGGGATGAAAGGCTAAGGGGTTTGTCGCCTGTTGTATTTAAAGTAATTTCTGGAGCGCTGTCACCAATCTGAATCCCACGCATACGTTTGGCATTGCCGACAAAAATCTGCCCTTGCTTCATGTTAGGGCGCTCTTTCTCAAACTTCTGGGCCAGCTCAAAAATAGTACTCATTTCTACTTCTGGATTGAGGAAATTGGTGGCAAATAAGGCCGAGAGTGATGTACCCATTTGTGGAATCATGGCTTTAACCTTACTCGTGAAATCCTTGCTTTCTGCCTCAAATGCCTGTTGAATTTCGGCTATTTTCTTGCTGTCTTTTTTCTGTTCGGCTTTTGCATACTCATCTTGCCATTTTGCTGATTTTTCTGACATTACCTTGTACATCCCAATCAGCTTTTGGTAATTATCGTTGTTCGCAGAACCTTTCACCAATGCCTCACCCTTTTCAGTACCATCCGCAGTAATCTCAATGTTTTCTCCCCCTTCAATAAGCACAATCAAACGTTGTTTTTGAGCAATATTTACCTGATACACCGTGCCTTCATCGAGTTCTTTACGCTTAAATGTAAAACGCTTGTCGCTACCTACTTTCACCGAGTCTAGCACAACCAACGGCTGAGTTCCAGGGATTTCGAGATATACTTTGTCGTTGGTTTGCAATGTTTTAGCCGTGCCCGATATGGTAAAATCTTTGGGCGTGCTTTGTGCGAAGAGGGTTATGCTTGCCAATAATGCGGAGGCAGTCAGTAGTTGTTTCATTGTTGTGCGAATGTTTGCCAATATTGAACGAAAAAAGGCCGCTTTTGTTGCGTGTGTTACAAAGGTACAAAAAACAAAAATGCTGCCAGTCATTCTGACCAGCAGCATTTTTGTGACTATTTATTTAACAGCGGCACTGTGCCAGCCTAGTAACGGTTCACTTCCAAAGAAGAGATGCCACCCTCATACGAAATTTTGATTTTTTTCTTCGCCGAGTTATAGTTGGACGTGCGATATAAACCACTGCTGATTTTTTCAAAATTGTCGAGGTCTTTTGAGTTGAGCGCCCCGTCGATTTTAAATTCACAACCTACCGATTCGGGGATGTTGATTTCAATGGAGGCTACCCCAGCTTCAATGTCGATTTGGGCGTCGTTTTCTACATTGTCACCAAGTTTGAGGTCAACTTCAGCAGCACCTGCACCTAATTTTACTTTTTTCACCCGATAAGCCGACAAGTCGAAATTTCCTTTTCCAGCACCAAGCCCCAAATCGAAGGTCCAAGTAGGTTTATCGCTCAAACGCATTTCTACGCGGTTGTCCATGTTGTCAAAATCACGAATACGGATTTTCTTGCGACCTGTGCTGTCTTTGCTTTCCATTTCAAAGTCCACCACGCTTGTTTTGGCGCTCTCGTTTCGTTTTGCGGTCATGATGTAGTTGCCAAACTCCGTTTCAGCATCCGCTTCTACCAGTTGAGAGGTAGTGCCTTCAATGGTAAACTCACCTGCGCCAGCGCCAAATTTTAAAGTTGCATCGGCAATATTTTCGGTAAATGGCTCCGAAAAGTGGGTTTTCCCATCTTTTGAATAAGTCTCAGAGCGGTCTTCATAATCACTGCGTTGCTGATGGTCGTCATCATCGTCGTCAGAATCGTCGATGTTGAACTCAAAACCACGGTCGTCCCAGTCGTTAAACTTTTTATTGGCACCATTAATGATGGCTGAAGGAATCGCTAAGGCAACCAAAATGGCGGTTACTACCCCAGACCAAGATTGTTTGAGTAACAAAACCCCTCCTGCCAATATCAATAAAACAGGCCAAAAGCGAAGCGTAAAGCCCCAGTCAATGTGGAACCAACCGAGGGTTTTGGCCAAAAGCACCAACCCAAAGGCCAGAAGTATAGAACCCCAGACGAGGGTATTAGAGGATTGTTTCATGGCGAAGTGGGGTTAAGAAAGATTTTTGATTTTATCTTTAAAAATGAGCAACGCTCCTCCGACAATCAACACAACAGGTAAAAAATAACGCTCGAAATCAAACCAATCAAACAACTCACGCATGAGCAAGAGGCCGCCGATTAATACGAGGATAATTCCCCAGAAAGTGCTTCGATAATTCATGGCAATCAAGATTTAAAGGTGTAAAGAAGTAAACTTTTTTTAGTGAGTAATGCTGTATTAGGCTTTGGGCTCGTCGGGGCTTTTGTCCTCTTTGGGTTCATCAGATGATGGCGCCGTCGATTCGGTAGATGCAGGAGGCTGCCACGAAGAGATAGGGGCCGAGTCGGTCCACGAGGGGGTAGCACGGTCGCTATCCACCGATGACGTTGGCGTTCCGCTTTGGGAGTTATTGTGTCTCAAAATCAAAAACAAACCAATGCCAATCAAAATAGCCGCTGGAATGTACTTTTGTAGGTGCATCCAGTAGAAAAGACGGTCGAAAAGCATAAATCCGCCAATCAAAAGTAAACCGTATCCTACGATTTCTATTCCACGATTACTGGTTTTCTTTGGCGCCATATCGTCGGGATACTGCCAACTATTCTCCAACCCAGCGGCGGGATTAGAAGGGCTGCCTACTGGCAATGCTACCCACAGAATAATGTATAATAATACGATAGGGAATCCTTTCGCAAAAATCATTAAAACGATCAGGATAACACGCATCAAGGCTTTGTCCATTCCGAAATAATCGGCAAGACCAGCAGCGACACCGCCTAAAACGGCTTCACTTTGTATTCGACGTAAGGGCTTAGTGTTCATGGCTATGGTTGATTTATAAGTGATTGTTAAAAGTTGGTTTGTATGCCGTGGGGCTTTATTGTTGATTCAAAGGTACTATGCAATGCAAGGTAATAAAATATTTTTTACGACCAACGGTTAAAGGAGAAAATGAATGGAGAATTTTGGGGATGAGGTGGAAGTCTAGGAAAGGAGATTTTTCTCAAAATAGACCACATCCGCCTCTGGATTGAAATTATAAGGAGAGATTGGCTGAAAGCCGTAGGAGGTATATAGTTTTACGGCGGCTTCCAAGCGTTGGAGGCTGTCTAAACGCATGGTATGGTAGCCCAACGATTGAGCGGTTTGGAGCGCCACGTCCATCAATTCCCGCCCCCAGCGCTTACCTCGGTAGATAGGGCGGATATACATTCGTTTTAATTCACAAATGCCTTCATCTAGTTTTCGCAAGGCGGCACAGCCTACAAAACTGCTGTCTTCTTCCAACAACCACAACTCGCCCACGGGTGGGCCGTACATGATCGGAAGGATTTGAAGTTCGTTGTCGAACTTCTGAAACTGCAAATCAATGCCAAGGCTGGTGGCGTACTCTTTGAAGAGTTCGACCGCCTCAAGGTAGTGTTCAGAAGTTCGAGCAACGATGATGTTCATATTTTATCCCAACAAATAGGCTTTGAAATCGGCAAACTGTTTGGTCATTGGGGTTGCTACTTTTTCTTTGCTGAGCAAATCAGACAAACGCGTAGGAATTTCGACATCGCCAGTGCCCAACGCTTCTTCAACGACGTTTAAGAATTTGGCATAATGCGCCGTTGATAAAAATACCCCCGCTACTTCTTTTTGGGTTAGGTTAGTGTACTCTTTTAAACCTAAATAAGCTACGGCCGTATGTGGGCACATCAAATAGCCTGTGCGGTCATATACTTCGCGCATGGCGGCTTTGGTTTGGTCATCATTAAACCAAAAACCCGAAATGTCTTGTTTTACTTTGGCCCATTCATCACCAAAAAAGCGCGTCATCCGCACAAAATTGCTTGGATTACCGACGTCCATGGCGTTGGAAATGGTTTCAACCGACGGTACAGGTGCATAATTCCCATTCGACAAATAGTTAGGAACGACGTTGTTACGGTTGGTGGTGGCAATAAAATGCGCTACGGGTAAACCCATTCGATACGCCAAAAGTCCAGCGCTCAAGTTGCCAAAGTTTCCGCTAGGCACCGAAAATACCACAGGCAAACCTAATTGTTTTACTTGGGCATACGCTCTAAAATAATAGAACGACTGCGGAATAAGGCGTGAAATATTGATAGAATTGGCTGAAGCTAGGTTGTACTTTTTATTGAGCTCGTCGTCCAAAAACGCTTGTTTTACCAACGCCTGACAGTCATCAAATGTCCCGTCCACTTCCAGGGCGGTTACGTTTCCGCCCAAGGTGGTCAATTGTTTTTCTTGAATATCGCTGACTTTTCCGCTGGGGTATAAAATCGTTACGTTGATGCCTGGCACATTGTGAAATCCTTGGGCCACTGCGCCCCCTGTATCTCCCGAAGTAGCCACCAAAATGCGTATTTCTTGTTGCGAACGTACCAAAAAATAAGACATCAATGACGCCATAAAGCGCGCCCCAAAATCCTTGAAAGCCATTGAAGGCCCGTGAAAAAGCTCTAAACAATACGTTTTTTCTTCAATAGGGACAACTGGCGCATCGAAATCAAAGGCCCGCTCCACAATACGCAGAATATCGGCTTCGGGGATGTCGTCGCTCAAAAGTGTTTTTGAAACCTCAAACGCAATTTCGTTGAACGAACGTTGCTCGATATTCGCTAAAAAATCAGGTGAAATACTGGGAATATGTTCGGGCATATACAACCCATTGTCGGCAGGAAGGCTACGAAAAACAGCTTCTTCTAAGGAGGCTTTGAGCTGTGTATTTTTGGTACTGTATAAAATCATTGGAAGGTGGTACGCGATGCGTGTTAATTTTTTACAAAATTGAGAATCCAAAATTACGCCGCTCATCCCCCTCATGCAAGAACTTCCTCATTTTTGCGTTTCGATGCACTCCAAAAAAGCTACAATACATGGTGCGTAAAACGGAGTAAAAAAAATCTTTTTACATGACAGTCAAGGACAGTTGAGGGTATGCAGCTATCTAAGTTTGTACAATTTGTTGTATTAATACAATTTTCAACTCTTTACTAACTCAAAAACCGTTTTCTCATGGAGTCTATTTTAGGCGTTATTTTTCACTCAATAGGGGGATTTGCCTCGGGTAGTTTTTATATGCCCTACAAAAAAGTAAAAGGATGGTCTTGGGAAAGTTATTGGATTATCGGGGGGCTATTCTCGTGGCTCATTATGCCGCCTCTGGCCGCTTGGTTGACCATTCCAGGTTTTTCCGAAATCATCAAAGCTACCTCCTCTGATGTTATTAAACTGACCATTTTCTTTGGACTTTTATGGGGAATCGGTGGACTTACGTATGGGTTAGGAGTTCGCTATTTGGGGATGTCGCTTGGCAACTCCGTTACTTTAGGATTCTGTTCGGCGTTTGGGTCATTGCTTCCTGCTATTTTCTACGCAGTTTATCCAACCGAAGGAAAAGTATCAATCATTGACATGATTAATTCGCGTAGTGGCCAAGTGGTGTTGCTGGGAATTGCGGTGTGCTTGCTTGGTATTTTTATTTGTGGAAAAGCAGGAATGATGAAAGAAAACGAACTTTCTACCGAAGAAAAACAAAAAAGTGTGGCGGAATTTAACGTGGGTAAAGGGCTAGTGGTGGCCATTATTTCGGGAACGTTGAGCGCGTGCTTTAATTTTGGTATCGAAGCTGGAAAACCCATGGCTGACGCCGCCGTCGCATCGGGGATGAATCCACTTTACCAAAACAACGTGATTTATGTGGTGTTACTCTGGGGCGGACTGACGACCAATTTTATTTGGTGTATGATTCTTAACAGCCGCAACAAATCGTTTGGCGACTACCTCAATCCCACCACGCCCCTCGTCAAAAACTATGTATTCTCAGCACTCGCGGGAACTACCTGGTTTTTGCAATTTTTCTTCTACGGAATGGGGGAAAGTAAACTGGGCAATGGGGCTAGTTCGTGGATTCTCCACATGGCAACCATCATCCTAACGGCTAACTTATGGGGATTGTATTTTAAGGAGTGGAAAGCCGTTTCTCCTCGTACCTTCCGCACGATTGTGCTAGGGATTCTCACCATGCTCGTTTCGGTGGTCATTGTGGGGATTGGAAATAGCTTGTAATGCTCGTTTTTATAAAAAAAGTGGCTGTCTCCAACCTAAGGGACAGCCACTTTTTGTTTGAATAGTTATGTTTATTTGCCTTTCTCCGCATTTTCTTTCTTCCATTTTTCCATGTTAAAACCCAAGTAGTAACGTTTATCTGCCAGCTTTTCGGCTCGGTATTTTTCATAGTAGGCCGTGGTCTCTAAATCCAGCTGAAACTTGTATTTATAACCAATGGTGGCTTGGGCGTTTTTGTAAAGGCGACTGATAAATACTTGCGAGAAATCAGACGCTTTGTAGTTGTCCAACACCGAATTAGGTACTTTTTTGCCATCAAGCCAGAGCCCATAAATTTTTGGATTTTTGTAGGATTCAAACTCTTTTTCCGTAGGCGTAATTCTTGGCAATGGTTTTAAAGGTGGATTCATGGCGTACTGCTGCTGTAACTGCTGGGCTTCACTCATCGACTTAAAAAGCACTTCCAAACGGGCACGGTCGGTTTCGTTAGGGAGGTCTAATCGGCTCCATTCTTTGCCGTTGTGTACCCCTTTTGTAAGGTATTTGTTGACCAGTTTTTGATATTCGGCAATCGCTTCGGGAGAGGCTCCATCGGGGTTAGAGATGGCTTTGGCGCCAGAAGTAGGTTGAATAGTTGGAGGGGCAGGTGTTTGCGCCCAACTAAGGTCAGCAAAAGCAATGCCTACGCCCAAGATGGTGACAAAGGCAGCAGCTTGAAGACCAAATGCGCGGAGAGGGGTTGTGTTTTTTTGCATCATGGCGAAACGGGTTTTGGTGATTTTATAATTAAATGAACTCGATAAGGCAAGGTGCGTGTGGTGACAAAGGCGGTGGAGCAGCAAGTATTGGTAAACGGGCGGATTGGGATGGGCGCGAAGTACCCATTCGTCGGCCAAAAACTCGTGGTTGAGCGCAATCGCTTGGCGGTAATACCACACTGCGGGATTGAACCAGCCGATGATTTTGAAGAACTCACTCCAAAGAATATCGAAAGTGTGTTTCTGACGAATGTGCGCCTCTTCGTGTTGCCAAATTTCGGGTTCAATGCTGCCTTGGTGATACTCGGTCTCATTGACAAAAACGTAATTCCAAAAACTATACGGCGTAATTTCTTGGGGGAGAAGAACAATCTGCAACTTGCCTTGACGAACAATTGGATGCTGTACGATGCTCTTTCGCATAAGCCAAAGATTTTGAACAAAACGTACTAGCAATAAGCTGGCTACCAGCAGATACAATCCACCAATGAGCTGTTCCAAAGTAGGAAAAATAGCGGTTGTTTTTTCAACCGTCTGCGGCACAAAAGGGGGAGTTGGTGCGGCTTTTGGGGCAAGGTTGGGCGAAATAATGGCTGTTTCATGGCTGAGGTAGGTAGGCGCGGGCGCGACCGTAGAAGGAAGTTGAATAGGGACGAAGGGCACAAGGGCAGCGAAAGCCAGCCCAAACACCAAGAAAAAGCGACTAAAGACATAGACTTTTTCTTTGCGCAGCAAAAAATGATAAACCATCAGCAACACGGCCGATACAACGGTGAATTTGAGCACGTAGAGTATCATTGTTGTTTGTTTTTGATTTGTTGTTCAATCACACTTTTTAAGTCTTCTAACTCGGTTTCGGAGAGGTCGGTGGCTGTGGTAAAAAAGGAGGCAAACTGAGAGGCAGAGTTGCCAAAAAATTGCTGAATCAATCCCTTGACGTGCTTCCCAAAATAATCCTCTTTGGTGACAAGGGCATGGTATTGTCGAGAATTTCCAAAGGTTTCGTAGCCCACAAAGCCTTTGTCTTGCATCCGTTTGAGCAAAGTGGCAACGGTGGTAGCGGCGGGTTTGGGGTCGGGATGAGCCTCAATCAGGTCTTTCATGAAAATGGGGCCTTGTCGCCAGAGGTATTCCATGAGTTGTTCTTCGGCTTTAGAAAGTTGCATATTCTATGGATGTGTATTATATTCTACAAATGTAGAATATAAAAACTAAACTGTCAACTAAATTTTTTAATTTTTTTGGATAGAGAGAGAAAAAATAGTTACTTGGTAGGCTAAAAAGGTGCGATTATTGTCCGATAGGATGCTAAAGAAAGAAAACAATTAAAATGACGAATATAGATAACGATCAGTTTCAATTTATTGCTGAAATCAAGCAAAAAGTAAGGCAGGCTCAATATGCCGCCCTAAAAGCCGTGAATACAGAGCTTATTAATTTATATTGGGAGTTAGGAAAGGCTATTTCAGAAAAACAAAGCATTGGGTGGGGAAAAGCTATCGTGCCTACACTATCAAAAGAACTACAACGTGAATTTCCCGAAATGACGGGGTTTTCTACAACTAACTTGTGGTATATGGTACAGTTTTACACGGAGTACAGGACAGATGAAAATCTCCAACCATTGGTTGGAGAAATCAGTTGGAGCAAGCATCTAATCATTTTATCGAAGTGCAAAGACTCACAGGAACGTTTGTTTTACACAATAGCTACTAAAAAATATGGCTGGACAAAAGGGTTACTTATCCATCAAGTAGAGAACAAAACATATCAAAAATATTTGCTTAATCAAACCAATTTTGAAGAGGTTTTGCCCGATAAAATAAAAAATCAAGCATATTTAGCTGTAAAAGACCAATATAACTTTGGCTTTTTGGAGATGGAGAACCAACACAGCGAGTATGAGCTAGAACAAGCAATTATTAGGAATATCAAAGAGTTTTTGCTTGAAATGGGTCCTGATTTCAGTTTTATGGGAAACCAATATAAAATCTATGTAGGCGATAGAGAATTTAAGATAGATTTATTGCTTTTTCATCGTAAACTACAATCGTTGATTGCGATTGAACTTAAAATTGGAGAGTTTGAACCTGAATACAAAGGAAAGATGGAGTTCTACCTCTCTGTTTTGAATGACACAGTAAAATTACCGCACGAAAATCCAGCTATTGGAATTATTATATGTAAAGGAAAAGATAGAATGGTTGTTGAGTATTCGCTAAAAACAGCTATACTGCCTATTGGAGTAGCTACTTATACAACTACTAAAAAGTTGCCCGAAAGTTATAAAGCTTTGCTGCCTGTAACCCAAGAAATTACGCAGAAACTTTTAGAGTGGTCAAACAAATCACAGGAAGAAAATGGAACTAGCTTATGAAATATTCCCCTCCCGTTACATTTTGCTTAATGATTGTTAACAGACTTGCCTATTGAAATGAAATGCAGTACCTTTTCGTTATCATTACAAAAGCAACAGCTTCCTTTAACAATTGAAAACAATGATGACTTTCAATAACTTCCGCGCTCTGTTTTTGGCTTTGGGTATTGCCGTGACGCTCTTTGCTTCACAAACAAGCTGGGCCCAAAACTACGACTACGAGCCTTCGTACGATGAGTTTTACGATGAGCTTTCTCCTTATGGCGACTGGATGGACTATCCGTCTTACGGACGGGTATGGCGCCCCCGCGTGGAGCCTGATTTTCAGCCCTACGGTACCAATGGCCGTTGGGAAATGACCGAATATGGCAATACTTGGGTGTCGGATTATCCGTGGGGATGGGCACCGTTTCACTACGGACGCTGGACGTTTGATAGCTACTATGGCTGGGTATGGATTCCTGGTTATGAATGGGGGCCTGCTTGGGTAACTTGGCGCTCGGGTGGTGGCTACTACGGTTGGGCACCGTTGGGGCCAGGAATGGGGCTGGACATCAATATTAACATCAACATCCCGTATAACTACTGGGTGTTTGTTCCCGACATTTACATTCGTAGCCCGCGTGTATATAGCTACTGTGTGCCACGAAACCGTATTTCAGGTTTGTGGGGTGGAACATCCTATCTCAACAACTATTACCGCTACAACAACCGTTCGTACGCGTTTGGTCCTCACCGCCACGATTTAGAACGTATCACTCGCAACCGTGTGTATGTTTATCGCGCCGATGATTTGTACCGCAATTACCGCCGCAACGATTATAACCGTAACGACCGTTATTCACAAAATAACCGCTCGTACCCCCAACGTCAATATGACAATCGTATGGGTCAAAATAACCCGCGCTACAATGATCGCTCACAAAATAGCCCTCGCTATGACGACCGTAACTCGCAAGGACAACGGAACGATAGTCGTAGAGATGAGGGGCGGTACCAACAACCACAACCTCGTTACGAACCACCGCAAAATGCGCCTCAGGAGCGTGGCGGAGGCTACCAACCACAACCGCGCGGTGGTGCTGAGCGTACTTGGCAGGGTGGGGGAGAAAGAGAAAGAGACAGTAGCCCGCAGCGCCGAAGCGAAGGACAAAGTCCTAGCCGTTCGACAGAACGGAGCGAAACGCCTCGCAATGACCGTGGAGGATGGCAAGGGCGCGGCTCAACCCAGTCGTCGCCTTCGGGAGAGCACCAAGGTGAACGAGGAGGAGGGAGAAGAATAAGAGATTGAGTAGATAAGGCATTCACAACTTGATATGAGTCATTCGACGGGCTGAAATGGACATTCAGCCCGTTTTTGTTGCCTTATTATGAGCTAATTCTTTATTTTTACTTTGATGAATCTAGCTCCTTCTGACTTTCTCAGCAAACGCCAACAACTCCAACTCGCTTGGAGTGTGGTGATTGTTTATTTACCAATTCGGATATATATCAACATTCACGACCTTAGCCAAGTCCCTATTTTACAACGCTTACCGCTCTGGATGATGGAAGTGACCGTGAATGTGCTGTTTTTCTTTTTGTGGATTAACGTCATTGAGTGGGTGCAGCAGCGGCTTTTTGGCTGGTTTGGGAGGGGTTTTCTGATGGAATTTAAAATCCCTGCTCAGTTGGTGATGTTTTCGATGGCTACTGTGTTAGCGATTATGTTCAATATCGGCTTTGGAAGTTTATGGAGTTTTGCCGAAGATTCGCTCGAACAACGTTTTGGCTTGGCTCCAAATCACTCGCCCGAAAACAGCGCCGCACACCATTTTACGAAAAAACAAAAGAAAAAAGCCAACATGGGTCTGACCATCTTGGCCATGTTATCTGCTTTTTATTTAGCCTCTAACCGACGAGCGTATCGGCAGCTCGAAAACGTACAGTTGAAAGCCGAGCGCTTAGAAAAAGAAAATATAAAAGCCCAATTCAATGCCCTGAAAAACCAGGTAAGCCCTCATTTTTTGTTCAATAACTTCAGTATTTTGTCTTCTTTGGTAGAAATTGACAGTGAATTGGCAGGGAAGTTTTTGCAGCAGTTGTCAAAGGCTTATCGGTATATTTTAGAACAAAGTGACAACGAACGGATTAGCCTTAAAGTAGAACTTGAGTTTATCGAAACGTATTTGTTTTTGTTAAAAATGCGTTTTGATGAAAAACTGAATGTGAAAATTGACATTCCTGAATCAGTCGCGAATCGGTATTTGATTGCCCCGCTGACGCTTCAGTTGCTGGTTGAAAACGCCGTCAAACACAATCGAATGTCGGCTGAAGAGCCGCTGCTGGTCTCTATTCACTGCGACGAGACGTATTTGAGTGTGGTTAATCCGATTCAGCCCCGTTCCCAAAGCGAACCTTCGACGGGATTAGGGTTGAACAATATCGTCAATCGTTATAAATTACTAACCTCAAGTCCCGTTTCTATCACCCAAAAAGACGGGCTGTTTCGGGCCACCATACCATTGCTTACATGAACGTATTAATTATTGAAGATGAAAAACTGACGGCCCAGCGGTTGGCACATTTGCTGCATCGTTACGATCCCGAAATTCGGGTGTTAGCGCAAATTCCCTCGGTGAAAAATGCGATTAATTGGTTCGAAAACCCCCAACATCCCAAGCCCGACTTGTTGTTTCTGGACATCCACCTAGAAGACGATTTAGGATTTCGGATTATCGAAAAACTTCAGCTGACGATTCCCGTCATTTTTACCACTGCTTACCACGAATATACCTTGCGGGCTTTTAAAGCCAATAGTATTGATTATTTGTTAAAACCCATTGATTTTGAGGAGCTAAAAGCAGCAATTAGTAAATTTAAACTGCTGCGACAACCGCTTGTTCCTGAAGTAAATCTCAATGCAATGCTCCAACTTTTTGGACAAAACCAAATGGCTTACAAAGATCGTTTTATGGTAACGGTGGGAGCAAAATTAAGGAGTGTCCAAACGAGCGAAATCGCTTATTTTTCGTTTGAAGACCGAGCTACGATTCTTACCACGCATGACAATCTTCGCCTCAGCGTCGATTACAGCCTCGACAAACTTACGCAGTTGCTCAATCCGCGTGATTTTTTTCGGGTCAATCGCTCACTACTCGTTTCTTTGTCGGCGATTCAAGTTGCCCATGCGTATTCGGGCGGTAAAATAAAGCTAGAATTGGCTCCTACTTTTAAACAAGAAGTTTTTGTGAGTGGCGACCGCATTGCTGATTTTAAGGAATGGTTGGGCAAATAAACTAAAACCGCTTTCAGCGCCTGAGATGCCTATTTAAGCACCCAAAACGGGCATTGGTGCTTTTTTATTTTTTCTGTTGCGCTCTCCGTTCTATTTTTAGGCAGCCCCCTCTAAATCGCTCCCGATAGGGGAGACTTTACTTCCAGATGCACTTAAAGACTTTTTAGATAGAATGAGTGAGTGGGCGACGGGGGAGGTTTTACTTCCCCCGTGCTTGGTTTTATGACCCTCTAACGTCAAGTCTTTTAGTCAAGCTCAGAGACTTGTTTCCGATACTGGCTCGGCGCTATTCCAAAACGGCTTTTAAACAGTTTCGAGAAATAGTAGATGTCAAATACACCTACTCGGTCGGCAATTTCTTGCAACGAAAGCGAAGAAGTCGTTATCAATAATTTGGCCCGCTCTAGCCGTTTATTGATGATATAGTCCAACGGGCGAACTCCCAAGACTTTTTGGAATTGTCGCGAAAAATAATCGCAATTAAGTCCCTGAAGATTAGCCAATTGTTCTACCGTTAGCTTTTTATCCAAATGCGTGTGAATGAACCGAAGCACAAAACCGATGTCACTGCGGCGGTGTTTTTCGCTGGTATTGCCAAAGGCAGTGGTAGGACGGATAAATCGGGATACCAATTGAAGTAAAATTCCCTGCGTTTCGATAAGATGGTGCTCGTTGGTAGCAGGGTACTTTTGGTTAAAACTGAGCAAATCTGCGCGGTTATCGTAGGTTTTAGGGTCATTCTTGAGAATGGCGCGGCCTGGGTACAAATCCAATATGCGCTGGAATAGCTCTTTGTCAAAATGCGACGCTTGGGTTTCATAGACAAACGGCAGCATGTCGAACACCGAAAGTCCCGAGTCGGAATCATCTAAAAAGGAAATATAATACTGCTCCATGTTGGTGTCGCAATGATAACGACTGACCGAAAACTTGGGAATCAGATACATATACCCAGGCTTTAGTAGGTACTTTTGCTGATTATGGTAAACCCAAGCTTCGCCTTCGGTAATAAAATACAACCGAGAAAAAGGGCTTAATACGCCGTCAAATTGCCAATCGGTGCCTAGTGAGGCGTAGCCAACGTGCAAAAGGCTAAATTTTAAGGTGTAGAGTGTGTCAATCATTGTAGTATGGATTAGATAAGAAAAAAGCTCATGTATAAAAGGAACAATGAGCTTTTTGTGATTTTAACCTATCTATCTATTTATAAAAACGCTGCGTTATAATGGGTGTCGGGCGCTTTAACTGTTACAAAGAAAACGTATTTTAATTCAATTTTGTCTTTGAAATTTACCAAAGTTATCAGGTATTTTAACCTCTAATTCGCATAAAATAGATTCTGTTGGGAATATTTATTTACCAAAGAGTAGGATTGCGGTATTTCTAAATTTTGACTCTAGAAATATGTGTACTGTACCCAAAGATTCTTATTTTATCTATGCTTTTACCCGTCTAAACCTGTTAAATCTGTGGTATCCGTGGACCATCATCGACGATTTTAGCACACGGATGGCTTTGAAAAAGTCGGATTTGTACAAATAGATGACACTTTTATTCATTTTTGTAAGGCAAACTTCGCCTTACTTTTGTGTATCCTAAACCAGACAAATTTGCATGATGACCGTTGCCGAATACATAGGCCGTTTTCACCCACTTCTAGTGCACCTACCCATCGGTATTTTACTGTTTGGGTTTGCGTTGATGTTGTACCAAAAAGCCAGAAAAGTGGACGTAACGGAAGCTATTTCGCTGGCATGGTTGGCTGGGGCGGTAGCTGCATTGCTATCGTGCGGGGCGGGTTGGCTATTGGTACAGTCGGGCGATTACGAAGCGGAGGCTGTGCAGGTACACCAATGGACGGGGCTGGCAACGGCTGCGTTGAGTTTTTTGACGTATGCTTTTACAAAATACCGCTGGATGTTGGCGTCGGCAACGGTGATTTTGTTGACTATTGCGGGGCATTATGGCGGTAACCTGACGCACGGCGAAGGGTATTTGTCGTTGGGTGATCGACCTGTTGATTCATCCGACACGACGGCGGTGGTCTTTGTGCCTGAGGTAGTAAAACAAGATTCGTTGGTGGCGGGCAATCAGCCCCAAGTACGGCGCACGTTTTTCTACCGCGACCAAGTGGTGCCCATCTTAGAAAAGAACTGTTACAGTTGTCATTCAGCTAAGAAAAAGAAAGGAGGCTTACGGCTCGACACTGAGGCTTTTATTCAAAAAGGAGGCAAAAATGGGGGAGTATTGGTGGCGGGAAATCCGCAAAAAAGTAAACTGTTTAGCTACTTGCTGTTGCCGCACGACGACGAAATGCACATGCCGCCCAAGGGTAAGCGCCAACTGACCAGCCAAGAAGTAGCGATTTTACATCATTGGATTAAAAAAGGGGCATCGTTTAAGGAAGAAGTGGAAGTGGTTCAAAATCAGTCACTCGCAGCGGTGGAAGCTTCATCTATTTTGCCTCTTACCTTACCAGCGTTGGTTGCGGATAGTGCAATTTCTCCGCAAAAAGAAACGCCTACCTTAGCAAGTATTGAAACGTCGATATTGACCAAACCAACTGAAGCACCTAGCGCGTCAGTAGTGTCGTATTTTCAACAGCAGCAGATTACGCTGACGCCCGTTCAGCAAGGAGCGGGCTATGTAGCGGCCAACTTTGTAAATGTAAAGGCATACCAGCCGTCGATGTTGAATGAGTTGAGCCGCATTCAAAGTCAATTGGTACGGTTGCGACTTTCCAACCAGCCCGTGCGGGATGATGAGTTAAAGCCATTGAGTGCCTTCACTAACCTCAATCGACTCAACCTCGAAAATACGCAAATCACTGATGGGGCGTTGGCTGAATTGAAGCAATTGCCGAAATTGGAGCAGCTAAATTTATACGGTACTGCCGTGACCGACGAAGGTATTCAACAATTAGCCACTTATCCACAATTGAAAGTAGTCTATTTGTGGAAAACCAAGGTAACTCCGCAAGGAATTGAACGGCTTAAACGCGCCAAACCAACGTTGAAAATAGAAGATGGACAGCAACGATTCACGTTGCCCGATACCAATAAAACCACAAAAACGCAATCATAGTCATGATGAGGTTACTCCTTTTTTTCTTGGCCAGCGTGCCTTTTTGGTTGCCTCCCACCAAAACCATCGACGGTGTAAAAGTGCCCGAGGAGGTGGCGAGTGCCTATGACAAACTCCCCGCCGAACTGGATTATAACCAACACGTAAAGCCTGTTCTTTCGGATAAATGCTTTGCCTGCCACGGCCCCGACAAAGCCAAACAAAAGGCAGGTTTACGCCTCGACGTGGCACAAGCTGCCTACGGTTCTTTGCCCGAAAATCCTGGTAAAGTAGCTGTAAAACCTGGTAATTTGGCCAAAAGCGAGTTGGTACACCGAATATTGTCTAACGACCCTGACTACCAAATGCCAACGCCGCAATCGCACCTCACGCTAACGGCAGAAGAAAAGGCCATTTTACTAAAGTGGGTAAAAACGGGAGCCGTGTATAAACCCCACTGGGCGTTTGTGAAGCCCGAGAAAAAAGCCGTACCGACGCTAAATGCGTTGAGTGGCTACACGCCCGTCAATGAAATTGATTACTTTGTTGGACAACGTTTGGTTCGTGAAGGACTAACCCCCTCGGTCGAAGCGCCCAAGGAGCTATTGCTGCGGCGTTTGTCGTTGGATGTAACAGGATTGCCTCCGACGATTGCCGAAATCGACGCTTTTTTGGCGGATAAAAGCCCAAATGCTTACGAAAAACAAGTCGATAGGTTACTGGCATCGCCGCATTTTGGTGAGCGCATGGCCACCGACTGGCTGGACGTAGCGCGTTATGCCGACTCCCACGGCTATACCGTTGATCGTCTGCGTGATATGTCGCCTTACCGCGACTGGGTCATCAATGCTTTTAACCAAAACATGCGCTACGATGCCTTTATCCACCAGCAATTAGCGGGTGATTTGATGAAAGCCCCAAGTCGCGATATGTTGATTGCGACGGCCTTCAACCGAAACCACCAACAAAATATGGAAGGCGGGATTGTGGAAGAAGAGTTTCAGACGGAATACGTCATGGACCGAGCCAATACATTGGGTGATGCATTTATGGCTCTGTCGCTGGGCTGTGCGCGTTGCCACGACCATAAATACGACCCCATTTCTCAGAAAAACTACTACGAACTTTACAGCTTTTTCAACAACGTACGGGAAGCGGGACAAATTTCTTGGAACGACGACTTGCCTACGCCTACGCTGCTGCTACCTACCGAAAAACAAGAGGAGTTAATCCGTTTTATGCAGTCGTCGATGAAAGAACAGGAAACCAAATTGGCCAAAACCATGGATGCTTCCGACGCTTCTTTTAAGGCGTGGTTGGGAACGGGAGAGCCGCAAAAACTCAAAACCCAAGCCGTGCCGCAGGTCGGACTACAAGGCTTTTTTACCTTTGAAGATTCGTTAAAAAATACTGTAAACCCTTCGCACAAGGGCAAAATGAAGCGAGATGCAGGCGATGCCGACAAGCCTGTTTTTTCTAAAACCGCCCGTGGACAAGTACTGGAACTCAACGGCGATTCGTACGCCGACCTGCGGCCTGTGGGTGTATTCCGAAAATCAGAGCCGTTTTCGGTTGGGATTTGGGCGTGGTTTCCCAAAGAGTTTAAAGAAGGCGTGATTTTTCACAAAAGCAATGCCGAGCGATTGTACAATTTCAAAGGGTTTCATTTGCACGTCAAAAACAACCGCTTCGAAATCTGCATGGCGCACACGGCGCCCTCCAATGCCATCACGCGGCAAAGCAATCAGCCCATTCCGCGCGACCGCTGGGTGCAATTGACCATGACGTACGACGGTTCGTCCAAAGCCAATGGTTTTAAATTGTTCATGGACGGGACTGAACTGGCGATGGAAACGGTGATGGACCAGTTGTACAAAGACATTATTTTTTACGATGCCAAAAACGAAACGGGGCTACAAATCGGTGGCTGGTGGCGTGGTTTGGGCTTCAAAGGAGGGAAAGTGGACGATGTAGTGGTCTATAACCGAACCCTCACGCCTTTTGAAATAAAGATTTTGGCCAACAAAGCTACGTGGCAAGCCATTGTGGATAAGCCTGTTGCCGCGCTGTCGGAAGAAGAACGGACGGTGCTGAAAGATTATTATCTGTCGGCCGTTGATACGGCAGTAGCTGCCGAACGAGCGGTGCTTCAACAGCAACGAACGGCTTTCAGCGATTCCACGCGTCACATTGCCGAAATCATGGTAATGCAAGAAATGCCGACGCCCAAACGCTCGTACTTGCTACAACGCGGGCAATACGACGCGCCTGGCCCCGAAGTGTTTCCCAACACCCCATCGGCGGTATTGGCCTTCCCCGCCACACTTCCCAAAAATCGTCTGGGCTTGGCACAGTGGTTGACCGACCCAAATCACCCACTGACGGCACGGGTAGCGGTGAATCGGTATTGGCAAAACTTCTTCGGGACGGGGTTGGTGAAAACGACCGAAGACTTTGGAAACCAAGGTGAATTGCCTTCGCACCCCGAACTGCTGGACTGGTTAGCTGTCACGTTCCGTCAGGATTACGGCTGGGATGTGAAACGATTGGTAAAATTGATGGTGATGTCGGCTACCTACCGCCAAGATTCGCGAACGACTGCCGCACTTAGAGAGCGTGATCCTGAAAATCGCTTATTGGCACGAGGCCCTGCCACTCGCCTAACCGCTGAAATGCTCCGCGACAATGCTTTGGTAGCTAGTGGATTATTGAATAACAAAATTGGGGGTAAAAGTGTAAAACCGTACCAGCCCGATGGCTTATGGGAAATCAACAGCATGACCTACAAAATGGATACGACCGATGCCATTTATCGTCGAAGTTTGTATGTGATTGTCAAACGTTCTGTGCCCAATCCGACTTTGGGGACGTTTGATGCCCCCACGCGTAGTAGCTGCATCGTACGCCGACAGCGTACCAACACGCCTTTGCAAGCCTTGGTTACGCTCAACGACCCCACCTACGTGGAAGCCTCACGGGTGATGGGTGAGCAGATGACCCGTCAAAAACAGGCTTCCGAAGCGATTGAATGGGCATATCGACAATTGACAGGAAAAAGACCCAACGACAATGAAGTCAAGTTGTTGGATAAATTATACACGACCCAATACCAGACCTTTAAAACAACTCCCGCCAAAACCAAAGGGTGGTTAAAAACAGGCTTGAAAAAAATAGATGCCACGCTCGAACCTGCCCAAGTGGCAGCCTACGCCGTCGTGGCCAATACCATTTTAAATTCCGATGCTACCATCACCAAACGCTAATGCCCATGACACCGCATCACGATGAACCTTTTCGATTGCATACCCCCGAATTTTCGGGTTTGAACCAACAACTCGACCGTCGCGATTTTCTCAAGCGAACGGCGTCGGGATTGGGGGCGTTGGCGCTGGGTAGCTTGATAGGAACGCCAAGTTTTGGGGCAACGCCGATTTTGCCCAAAGCCAAACGGGTGGTTTACTTGTTTATGGCAGGCGGGCCTTCGCAGTTTGAAACCTTTGACTACAAGCCCAAATTGCAGTCGATGCTGGGGGCTGCTTTGCCCGACTCGGTTCGGAAGGGGCAACGCCTGACGGGGATGAGTGCCAACCAAGCGTCGTTGCCGATTGCCCCGAGTGTGTATGGTTTCAAACAACACGGAAGCACGCGCACGTGGGTAAGCGAGCTACTGCCTTACACGGCGCAGGTGGTGGATGAATTGTGCCTGATAAAGTCGGTTTATACGGAACAAATTAACCATGACCCCGCTATTACGTTTTTTCAAACGGGGCATCAACTCCCTGGACGCCCTTCGATTGGGTCGTGGGTGAGTTATGGTTTAGGCTCTGAAAATCAAAATTTACCGTCGTTCATTGTGTTGGTTTCAAAAGATGCTTCCAAAGACCAGCCTTTGTACGCACGGCTGTGGGGAAATGGCTTTCTCCCGTCCGAATACCAAGGGGTGCAGTTTCGGTCGGGCAAAGATCCCGTGTTGTTCCTCAACAACCCCGAAGGTTACGACGGCGCGGACCGCGAGCAGATGTTGGGGTACTTGAGCCAACTCAATAGTTTACAAAACGATACGTGGGGCGACCCCGAAGTAAACGCCCGCATTGCGCAGTACGAAATGGCGTATCGTATGCAAACCTCCGTGCCCGAAGTGATGGATACCAGCCAAGAACCCGACGAGGTATTTGACCTGTACGGCCCTGGTAGCCGTGACAAGGGAAGTTATGCGGCCAATTGTTTGTTGGCGCGTAAACTGTTGGAAAAAGACGTGCGTTTTGTGCAGCTCTACCACCAAGGTTGGGATCACCACGGTTCGCTGCCCAAAGGTATGGCCAAGCAGTGCAAACAAATTGACCAAGCCACGGCGGGGTTGTTGATTGACCTAAAGCGTCGAGGGTTGCTAGAAGATACCTTGGTTGTGTGGGGAGGTGAATTTGGCCGAACGGTGTATTCGCAAGGAAAATTAGCGGCCAACGATTACGGCCGCGACCACCACCCGCGTTGCTTTACGATGTGGATGGCAGGGGCAGGTGTGAAGTCAGGGTTTTCGTACGGACAAACCGACGATTTTAGCTACAACATCGTCAAAGACCCCGTGCATGTGCATGATTTTCAGGCGACTTTGCTGCACTTGATGGGCGTTGACCACGAGCAGCTGACCTATAAATACCAAGGCCGCCGTTTCCGACTTACGGATGTACACGGTAAATTGGTCAAGGGTATTTTGAGTTGATGGTTGCGTCAGAGACGCTGGGCCGTGTGGGTCCCAATTGAAAATTGGGACCAGCGAGTTTTGATGAAAAATTATTAAATAATAACTTTGATACTAAAGTTAATCCACATACTTTTGTAGGCGTATTAGACAGTCAAAATTGACAAGATACATTGTAAAGTAAAAGAGCCAACGTATCATAACGAGGCTCTTTGGTAAGCTTCTACCTAAGACTATTGCTTATTCCAGTAGCGATAAAGCTTCTCGAATACGCAAAGTACATAGTAGAGCAGTGCGAATAACTTGTACGCTAGCTCAAACATATGAGTTTGTGTTTTGGTTGAAAAATTATTTAATGTCGGAATAAGGGGATGTCCTGCAAAGATTGCCCCTTATTCTGATGCTACAAATGTACACTTCATATTAGAACTTTCAAAGCAGGAAGAGTTACATGCTAGCAAGCTACACATGAACGTATAAGTCTATCGTTACACTAACCAGTTGATGGTAAAAGGGTTATAAAAGGCAACTTGCAGGTATTTATTTTTGTTAAAGACTTAGCGTAATATTCTTCTTTTTAAGAAGCTTCTACAACTTCTTGTGTGTTAAGAGCAGCCAATGGCCTGCTTAAAGACCCCGTCCACGTCCATGATTTTCAGGCGACTTTGCTGCACTTGATGGGCGTTGACCACGAGCAGCTGACCTATAAATACCAAGGCCGCCGTTTCCGACTTACGGATGTACACGGTAAATTGGTCAAGGGAATTTTGAGTTGATGGTTGCGTCAGAGACGCTGGGCCGTGTGGGTCCCAATTGGAAATTGGGACCAGCGAGTTGCGTCAGAGACGCTAGCCCATTTTGACCCCAATTTTAAATTGGGGTCAGCGCGCGCGAAAAAACTTTTATATTTTTTTGAAAACGCAGGCAACCTTTCGCCTGCGTTTTTTATTATAAGCCCAAAATTTACGCCATTTGATCACACTCGCTACCATACAAAAAGCCCAGCACCACGATAAAGTCGCTCAAAAACAACTTTTTGAAGGCTACGCAACGGTTATTTATCGGTTGGCTTATAGGTACTTGAGAGAACGGATGGAAGCTGAGGATGTTGTCTCGGAAGCATTTTGTTTGGCATTTGAACATTTACCCAAAGCAACCTTTACGAGTGTTCCGTTTTTTGAGGCTTGGCTAAAGCGAATCACCGTAAATGAAGCCCTAAAATCACTGCGGAAACGAGCTAGTTTTCACTTGTTGTCAGATACTGAGTTGGAAATCGAAGCCGTTAGCGAAAACACCATCGAGAAGCTTTCGGCCGCGCAGATTTGGGAAATCGTTTCGCAGCTTCCTGTCGGTTACCGAACGGTTTTTAACCTGTACGAAATCGAAGGCTACAGCCATGCCGAGATTGCCAAAATGCTGAACATCTCGGAAGGAACATCCAAATCTCAGTTGAGTAAAGCCAAGTCATTGCTGCAAAAAAAGGTCATTGAATTAGAGAAAGACTATGCACAATCAAAAACTATTCGATAAAATTCGGGATACGCTCGCCGAGGAAACACCGCAGGATTTTGCCCCGCTCGATTGGGATAAAAATGCCGTGTGGGAGCGTATCGAAACTCGAAATTCGCCCCGTCGTGGTTTTGCTTTTGGTAGATGGGCGGCGGTAGCCGCTGCTTTTATTGGGATAGTATTGTTGGGTAAATGGTTGTTGAACCCCCATTCTTCGACTAAACTACCTGCAAACTTGACCAAAGTTACTCCGCAACGTAATCTTTCTAATCCCCCCGTTGAGCCATTAAAAGTAGCAGCCACTCAACAAAATAAGTCTTTTGTGAAGAAAAATAAAAGCTACGGATACGTTGAAAGACAGTTAGTTGTAGAAGATACTTGGGCCGTTGAACCAGAAGATTCAAGTAGGCTTGTAGAGGTTGCTGTTCAAACCGACGCAATCACCTCCCCGCAGTCCCTCTCCTTGTTGGAGAAAGGTGAAGCGTTTTCCCGTGCCCAAAAGGAAGAGGGCGAAGCCCAAAAAAGCCCCCTTGTGCTGAAAGGGGAGGGGGAGTCAGGGGATGAGGTTAAACCCAAAGAACGGGTGCTAATTGTCGATATTGATTTACCCGAATTGCCCGAAAAATCTTCGGTCAATGATTTGTTAAAAACCTCGTTTTTAGAGCGGTTTAGCCGAGAAGCTCGCCGTTTTCGTACGGAGCGAAAATTTGATTTACGGGCTTTAGATCGCCGCGCTGGCAAAGGCGTATGGTCGTTGATGGCGCACAGCCTTGTCGTTCCAGCATCCAAATAATAATCTATTACAACCATGAAAACAGTCGTTCTATTTAGCCTTTTGGCAGCTACGCACGTGACCTTCGCTGCCGACTCTCTCATTGTGAATGCGGGGCCCGCGAGCCGTGTTATTTTTTACGGGAAAACGCCCGCAGATTTACAAAAGCTTGAGCGTTTGGACTTAAACAAGCTTCTACGTGACTTGAATCAAACCAAAGACTCTACGTTGGGGCACATTCAGTTGAGTTCAGCGCCTTATCGCTCAACGGCCAAACCACTTCCCAAATGGCAACAATATTGGCAAGATTATAAGAAAAACACGTTTTTTAATTTGCATCTGGGAATGGGTAGTTACACTTTTTTCAACCAGCCCATTGGTCGGTACGAATACTTTCGACTCAATGACCCTTCCGTTTTTATGGACAATCCACCGAGCAAGAGATATACGGTTTTTAATTCGCTTTGGTTACGAACCCGTTCGGTGGTAGGAGTGAGTTTGGTACACGACGCTTATTGGTGGAATGGAAAACGAATGGGGATGAAATTTAGGTACGGAGTAGGGGTAGAGGCGTTGGGGTTGAGGTATCAATATTCCAATGTAGAAAAAATGGATCCAGAACTGTTCTCCGACAATCGAATATCTTCTGCCAGATACGATTATTACACCAATACGTTAGCGCTTACGCCACAGCAAACCGATGTGCGCGCGTTCAGTTATAATTTTCAATTGATGCCCAAAGTGTTCCTTAAAAACAAAAAAGGAAAAGAAACTTTCTCGTTGGGAGTAGGGGTTCGTTACAATGTTAGTAGAATGAAACAGCCATTGGATGCTGGCAGTATGATCATTGGCTGGGGTGGATACTCTATAGATTCAGATGGAGTTTTGGGAGGTCGGGTTACGGCCACTAGTGGCCCCGTTATTAGGTCTAAGGATATGAGTTTCTTTGCGAAAGAGAACGGTTTGAAAAACTTCACTTACATGGCAGAAGTGGGTTACCGAAGTGTGTCACTTTTTTTTAATTATACCCCTTCGTTTACCCAGATTACACCGCGAACAGGAAATAACCCTACTAGCAATGCCCAATACTACAATCAGCAAGGTGGCAAGCTCGGTTTTATCAATTTTGGGGTAAAAATTGGACGTTAGTTCCAGGTTTGCGTCAGAGACGCTGGGCCGTGTGGGTCCCAATTGAAAATTGGGACCAGCGAGTCCTACGGACTCGCCTAAATATGTCATTCGTTCATTCCGTCATTCCTTCTACCGCTCTGCGTGGGCTTTTTGGTACGAAAAGGGACTCATGCCTGTAATGGCTTTGAACTGCTTATAGAAACAAGTGAAGTTGTTGAAACCACTTTCAAAACAAATTTGCTTGATGGTCATGGGTGTGTTGATGAGTAACTTACAGGCATTCCCTACCCGTATTTCGAGCAAAAACTGAGAGTACGATTTACCCGTTCGGTGCTTAAAATACCTACAAAAAGAGTTAGGCGTGAGTCCCGCCAGCGACGCAATTTCTTGCAGTTTTATCTTGTTATGAAAGTTCTGGAGGGTGTATTTATAAATACCGTGCAGGCGCTCATTCTCAAGGTCGGAGGCGTCGTATTGAAAACTAAGGGAAGATAATAGGTCATTCTCGTCGCAGTGTTGAGCCAATAACAAACACTGAATCAGGGCGATGAGTTGGTAAGTGCCTTCCGTGGAGAAAATGACTTCTATTTGTTGTGCCATTTGTTGGCTTAGTTCTTCCGAAAAAGAGATACCCCTTTTGGCTTTATCGAGCACATTTTTAAGCATTTTATTTTCGGGGAGTTGTAGAAACTGGCTTCCCCAAAAATCTTCGGTAAAATGAATTACTGAAGAATAAAACTCACTTCCTTTGGGGCAATCAATTTTCTCTTCGTGGTCAAAGTGCCAGTAATGTGGCAAATTAGCCCCCACCAGCACTACATCTCCAGGTTTGAAGCGTCGGATACTGTCGCCAATAAACTGCGTTCCGCTGCCTCGGTGAAACCAAACCAATTCTACTTCTTTATGGCAGTGCCAACGGTTGTTGATGTTCGGAATTGTATCACGACGAAGGCTAAAGGAGCGATTAGGACTAATCGCGACCTGTAAAAGCTGTGGCTTCATACTGAAAAAGTTAGCAGAAAATACTCGTTTATGTCTGTTTTGTAGTTAAAATAACTTATAATCTTGATAATTTCCAAATTTATACTGGATTAGAAATACACGTACTTTGTAAAACCAATAGTTCTATTTCTAATCATAGCCTTAACTTTACAAGTCTCTACACACATTATGAAGCACTTATTGAAATCTTTTGCCTTCCTCTTTTTATGTTATTTTCAAACCTTTGGCCAATCGAGCCAAAAACTATGGTATGCCAAGCCCGCCGAAAGGTGGGTGGAGGCACTTCCGTTGGGCAATGGTCGGATTGGGGCGATGGTGTTTGGCGGTGTCAATGAAGAACTGATACAGTTGAACGAGTCAACGCTGTGGTCGGGTGGGCCGCTCAAAAAAAATGTTAATCCAGAAGCCCACCAATACCTCAGTGCCATTCGCGAGGCATTGTTGGAAAAAGAAGATTATTCAAAGGCCAACGAACTCACCAAAAAAATGCAAGGTTTTTATACCGAATCGTACTTGCCTTTGGCTGATTTGGTGATAAAACATCGTTTTGCGGGTGGAAGTCCACAGGGGTATTACCGCGACCTTGATATTTCAAAAGCTATATCTACCACCCGTTTCACCATGGATGGGGTCACTTACGTACGGGAAGGGTTTATTTCGGCACCTGCCAATGTGTTTGTGGTTCGTTTGAGTGCAGACAAAGCAAAACAGCTTAATCTTGACATTAGTACCAATTCTAAATTACGGATTCAGAAACAACCGTTGAGTAGCACCGAACTGGTCGTCAATGGCAAAGCACCTGCGAAAGTGGATCCGTCCTATTATAATCCCAAAGGCCGTCAACCCGTCATTTATGAAGACAGCGAAGGTTGTAACGGAATGCGTTTTCAGTACCGAATCAAAGCGGTTGCCAAAGATGGCTCGGTAAAAACTGACACCGCAGGTATCCACATTGAGAAGGCCAGCGAAGTAGTTTTGTACATTGCGGCTGCTACCAGTTTCAATGGGTACGACAAATGCCCCGATAAAGATGGGAAAGACGAAAAACAACTGGCGGCTGGTTTCCTTACCAAGGCCCTCGCACAGCCGTACGCGACCTTACTGAAACAACACCAGAGCGAATATCAATCGTATTTTAACCGTTGCCAACTGACGATTAAAGACACCCTGAATGCCAATACAACCCCTGTACCAACCGACGAACAGCTAAAAGCATATACAGCAGGCCGTTACAATCCCGACTTGGAAGTGCTTTATTTTCAGTACGGTCGTTATTTGTTGATTTCGTCGTCGCGCCCAGGAGGACCGCCTGCCAACTTGCAAGGAATTTGGAACAAAGAGCTTCGTGCCCCGTGGAGTTCCAATTATACCATCAATATCAATACCGAAATGAACTACTGGCCTGCGGAAGTGACCAACCTTTCGGAAATGCACCAACCACTGCTTGATTGGATTCAGCATTTGGCCAAAACGGGTCACGAAACAGCCCACGATTACTACCGCGCCAAAGGGTGGGTAGCGCACCACAACTCCGACATTTGGGCGTTGAGCAATGCCGTAGGCGACGTAGGTGCGGGTGACCCCGTGTGGGCCAACTGGTACATGGGTGGCAACTGGTTGTGCCAACATTTGTGGGAACATTATCGGTTTACGGGCGACAAAACGTTTTTGGCCGAAAAGGCGTACCCTGTAATGAAAGAAGCCGCTCTTTTTACCCTCGATTGGTTGGTGACAAACAAAGACGGCTACCTCGTAACGGCCCCATCTACCACACCTGAAAATAAGTTTTTTGACGCGGCGGGCAAGCAACAAGGCGTATCGGTAGCGACCACGATGGACATGTCGATTATCTGGGATTTGTTTACCAATCTTATTGATGCTTCGACGGTGTTGGGGCAAGACAAAGAATTTAGAGAGTTGCTGATTGCCAAGCGAAACAAGCTGTTGCCGTTGCAGATTGGCGGCAAAGGTCAATTGTTGGAATGGTCGAAAGATTTTCCCGAAACCGACCCCCGCCACCGCCACGTTTCGCACTTGTTTGGTTTGCACCCAGGGCGTCAGATTACGAAAGAAACGCCTGCCTTTTTTAATGCGGCTAAAAAGACCTTGGAACTACGCGGTGACGAAGGAACGGGCTGGAGCAAAGGTTGGAAAATCAACTTTTGGACCCGATTGTTGGACGGTGATCACGCTTATACTCTCATTCGGGAGTTGTTGAAATATACCAATGAAACAGGAACCATCATGAGCCGTGGCGGAGGAACGTACCCTAACTTATTCGACGCTCACCCACCTTTTCAGATTGATGGAAACTTTGCAGGAACGGCGGGTATGGCCGAAATGCTTCTCCAAAGTCACCAAGATAAACTGCACTTATTGCCTGCGATACCTACCAATTGGCCATCGGGCAAAGTCAGTGGTTTGCGTGGGCGCGGCGGTTTTGAAGTGTCGATGCAATGGGAAAAAAATACCCTGACCCAAGCTCAAGTAAAGTCGATAAACGGCGAAGAATTGCGCCTTCTCACCCATAAACCCGTGACTGTCCAAGGAACAAATACCACTTCCGTAAAGACGGCCGATGGGTACGTGTTGCAATTAAAAACGCAAAAAAATAAAACTTATTTACTGACTGTAAAATAAGGCACGAAGCATTAAATAACTAAGGCGTTGCTATGATGACAAATAGCAACGCCTTAGTTATCACTATGCCTAAAACGCGAAAAATAGGTTACAAATAAGTCGGATTTGTACAAATATTTTACGGTTTTCTCCATTCTTTTGCTGCCCTATGGGTCTTAAATTTGTCTAACCATTTCACTGAATCTTCCTATGCACAACAACCCTAACATCTGTTCTTTTACCAAATTTTAACCTTTAATCATTTTAACTTATGGCAATTCATTCTACGCCTTTTGAAAGGAGTACAGGCACCCCTTTGCCCCAAAAACGGGTATTGTACGCAACGCAAGACAGTAACAAACAAGAATTTTTCTCCCTAACGCGTCGGTTACGCATTGGCTTGAGGTCCAGTGTATTGGCGCTAGTGATGTTGTTGGGAGGCATGGTGCAAGGGGCTTTTGCACAAAACCGACAAATCTCAGGGACGGTCTTTGACGCCAGTGGCGTGCCTCTACCAGGCACCAGCGTGAAGGTAAAAGGCACCGTGACGGGTACCATTTCCGACGTCAACGGAAAGTACAGTGTTCAAGCTGCCAACAATGCCACGTTGGTGTTTAGTTACATTGGGTATATTTCTCAGGAAGTGCTGACCGATAACCGAAGCGTTTATGATGTAACCCTCCAAGCCGACGCCTCCGCCCTTTCGGAAGTGGTAGTGGTGGGCTATGGCACGCAGAAAAAAGTAAACTTGTCGGGGTCGGTAGCGACGGTGTCGGGCGTGGAACTGACGCAACGCCCCGTGCCTAACATGCAAAACTTACTTCAAGGACGAGTAGCGGGTTTGGACATCATTCAAAGTACGGGCGAGCCAGGCCGCGACGATGCCTCTTTTCAGCTCAGGGGATTTGGGTCGTTTGGTGCTTCTTCGGCTCCTTTGGTATTGGTTGATGGGGTCATTGCTTCCATCAAGAACCTTTCGCCGCAAGACATTGAAAGCGTGACCGTTTTGAAAGATGCCGCGTCGGCGTCTATCTACGGAGCGAGGGCTGCCAACGGGGTGATTTTGATTACTACCAAAAAAGGGAAAGCAGGCAAAACCCAGATTGAATACAACGGAAGCATGGGCGTGAGTGAAGCCACGAAATATCCTGAACTCATTACCAATTCGGCAACGTATATGGAAATGTACAATTCGGCGCGCCTTCGCAGCGGACAACCTGCGCTTTATACCCAAGCCCAAATTGATTTGTACAAAAACAACCCCAACAGCGACAAGTACCCCAATTTTAATTGGTTAGACCATGTGCTAGGCAAAGGCCCGATTCAAAACCATCACATCGGGTTTTCGGGTGGAAACGAGCAGACGATTTACAATGCTTCTTTTAATTACTTAGACCAACAAAGTATCACCAAAGGGTATAAGTACAAGCGATACAACGGGTTAATTGACTTTTCGTCGCAAGTACACAAGCGGGTGCGCGTTGGTACAAACATCAACTTGTCGTTTCAGGATGCAAAAGCGCCTTGGTTGACCAACGACAACCTGTTGCTGCTCGCCTATGCCTCGGCACCGACAGTGATGCCGTTTTTGCCTGACGGAAGTGGACGAGTAACCAACCGCGATTTTACGACCAACGGAACAGGAAACCGCAGCGTAGAAGAAGTGTATGCAACGGGTGGCCAATTCACCAAAACGTACAACGTCAACGCCCAGGCGTTTGCTGAAGTAAGCATTTTGAAAAACCTAAAATGGATGAGTAAGGGGGCTATTACGTATTTTGATGAACAATACAAAAACCGTCAGTACCCATCGCAGTCGTTTGCATACCAGCCCGATGCCTCAGGAAATTATGTGCAAGTGGCCAACGGTAACCCCGATTTCAACGGGCTTCGACAAAATGAAACCCGCGCTATTACGAAAACCTTTTTCAGTACGCTCAATTACAGCACCCAATTTGGTACCGACCATAACCTGAACTTACTGGCGGGTTATGAGCAACAAAACAATTTCACCGAAAACGTAGGTGGGGCTAGATACGACTTCCCAACTACGTCCATCATGGTGCTTGACGGTAGCGGCCCGACCAACCAAACAACCAACGGTGGTGCTTCCGAATGGGCCTTGCAGTCGTTGTTTGGAAGAGCCAATTACGATTTCAAAAACAAATATTTCCTCGAAGGTAACATTCGCTACGACGGAACGTCGCGCGTGGGAATCGACAACCGTTGGGGGATTTTTGGCGGTGGCTCGGGTGCGTGGAAACTTTCGGAAGAAAATTTTATCAAAAACAACGTATCGTGGATTGACAACCTAAAACTACGCGCTTCGTACGGTACGCTTGGAAACCAAGAAATCGGGAATTATCCTTACCAAGACGTACTTAACTTAACGGCCTATCCTTGGAGCTCGTCGCTCACAACGGGAGCACAGTTGACCCGCTTGGTGACCAAAGATTTGCGGTGGGAAAAAACGTCGATGTTGGATTTTGGGCTAGACGTTGACTTGTTCAAAGGACTCTTTGGCGCTACCATCGACTGGTACAAACGCGACACTCGGGACATCCTCACGCAGCGTCAAGATTTGCCAAACAGTGTGGGACTTACCGCGCCTATTGTCAATGCAGGAGCCATGCAAAACACAGGGATTGAGTTGGAATTGAGACACAACAAAACCATCAATGAATTCAATTATGGAGTGGGTGTGCTTTTCCACCGCTATCGCAACAAAGTGACCAATTTGTTGGCTGAGACCCTAGGTACAATCGAAATAGGACAGCCGTACAACAACTTCTTTATGTATGAGTGGGCGGGTATTTTCCAAAGCCAAGACGAAATCAACAGTTCGCCCAAGCAACCTAATTCAGGTACGCTCAAGCCAGGGGATTTAAAAATCAGAGACTTGGATGGCAACGGTACCGTTGGCCCAGAAGACCGAGTGCGCATTAGCCGTTTTCCTTCGTACAACTATTCGTTTAACCTCAATGCAGGCTGGAAAGGCTTTAACCTAACGGCGTTTTTCCAAGGGGTACAGGGAATCAAGACCCAAGTGAGCGGTTGGGGGTATGAGCCATTCCAACAAGGTTCGGCACCTCCGTTGCGCTTCCTAAACGCTTGGTCGCCTACCAATCCTAGCACCACCGTTCCTGCCGTGTATCAAGTGGGCTACCCAGGGGTGTCAGGTTATACCTCTACTTATTTCTTGCAAGATGCGTCGTATTTGCGCTTGAAAAACTTGTATCTCTCTTACACTTTCAATCAAGACATCCTTAGCAAAGTAGGAGCCAAAGGGTTGATTGTGTATTTCTCGGGTGATAACTTAATTACGTGGACAAAATACGAAGGAAACGATCCCGAAAGAGCAGGTTCAGGACGATTTGCACAATTCCCTCAGTTGAAAATTTTTACGGGAGGATTGAACATCAAATTTTAGGTGATACCGCGCTTTAGTACTCATTTTAAACGTTCGACAACAATGAAATTTTATAAAAAATACATGACCCAATGCCTCGCAGCTTTGATGTGCTTCAGCACGTTGAGTTCTTGCGACAAAGACTTTTTGGATAAAAACCCACTGAATGCCATCTCGGGCGCGACGTTCTGGAAAACCGAAACCGACGTCACTATGGCGTTGGCGGGGGTGTACCGTACGCTTCAAAATGGGATTTATGGCCACCGAAAGCCATTTTTTGATACGTATTCTGACAATGCCTATGACCGACATAATTTCTTTGGCTATCAGGCCGTAACCCTAGGTGTTGTGAATCCAAGTAACGTCAATTCGGGGCTTTACAACCAGCCTTATCAGGGCATTGCGGCTTGTAATTATTTCTTAGAAAATATAGGGTCGGTCAGTGCGGTATCGCAAGCCAACAAAGATGTTTACTCGGCCGAAGTACGCTTCTTGCGAGCCATGTACTATTTCGACTTGGTACAACTATTTGGCGGAGTCGTGTTGTACAAAGTAGCCCCTAAAACTGCCGAAGAAGCCAAAATCAAACAAAGTACCAAAGAAGAAGTACTCGCCTTTGTGTTGGAAGACTTGGACTATGCCATTTCAAAACTGCCCGCCACGGCTTACACGGGACGTGCGGTGAAAGCCAGTGCGCAGTTTTTGAAAGCCCGCGTGCGGCTCTACCAACAAAACTGGGCGGAGGCTGCGACCATCACCAATGAGATCATCAACTCAAAGTTGTTCTCGATTTATCAGGGTGGATATGCCAATCTCTTTTTGACAACAACCCAACAAAACAACAACGAGATATTGTTTTCGACCAAATATTTGGCCCCTAACAACCCCCAAGGCAACGAAGGAATGTTGGTGGAAATTGGTTGGTACGGTGCCATTGCTCCTTATCAAAACTTGGTGGATGAATACGAAATGACGAACGGGAAAATGATTTCGGAAGCAGGTTCTGGCTACGATGCGGCCAATCCGTACACCAACCGTGACCCGCGTCTGCGTATGACAATCAAAGCCCCTGGAGATCCAGAAACAACCAATTATAGTCATACGGACCCACTTCTAACGGGATTTGCCCAGAAAAAATACATGGATTTGTCGAAATTGCCGTACGATAGAACCAAGATTCCACTCACGGATATGAACGTGGTACACATGCGTTACGCCGAAGTATTGTTGGCATACGCCGAAGCCAAAAACGAAGTGTCGGGGCCTGATGCGAGTATTTACGACGCGCTCAACGCCATTCGCACTCGGACGAGTGTGAAACTCCCCGCAGTTGACCAAGCAAAATACAATACAAAAGAATCGTTGCGGGAGTTTATTCGCCACGAGCGCCGTGTGGAATTAGCCTTGGAAGGGCACCGTTATTTTGATTTGAAACGCTGGAACGCGATGGCTTCGAGACTAACCGCGGTAAAAAATCCTGCGGGACAAACCTTGGTGTTTGGGGAGAAAAACAACGTGTTGCCGTTCCCACAATCAGAAGTGGATAGAAATAAAAGCTTGACGCAAAATACAGGATATTAATTGTTGATTGTTTACTATCACAGGCCCCGACATAATGTCGGGGCCTGTATGGTTTAACGTCTCTGACGTTACTCTGCACGAATCAATCATCATCTCGGTAGATGAACTTTTATTGCATTGCTTTCGCCCGTTCAACGGGTATTTTTTTAAGTGTTTTTTGAAACTTTGACAAAATTCTAAAGCTCTACGTCCATTTATTCAAAAAAACGCTGAAGGCATCTTTGTATTGATCGCTGACAGGAATTGTCATCGTCCCAATTTGAATGCTATTTCGGGTGAGACTGGCGATTTTATCCAACGAAACGATAAACGACCGATGTACCCGCATAAACTTGCGGGCAGGAAGTTTGTCTTCCAAAGCTTTTAGGCTCGTCAACGACAAAATAGGTTTGTTGCTTCCCTGAAGGTGAACTTTGACGTAATCCTTTAGCCCTTCGATGTACAAAATATCTTTGAAGGCTACCCGAACAAGCTGGTATTCAACCTTCAAAAAGAGCGAATCTTCTTCGGGTTCGGTGGCAACGGGCGCTGCTGCAACGGCAGGGGCTGGTGCAGGGCGGTTGATTAACTCAAAATACGCCTTGGCTTTGTTGGCAGCCCGAAGAAACTCTTCGTAATTGAAGGGTTTCAACAAATAGTCTAAGGCATCGACTTTATAGCCCTCAATGGCAAAATTGTTGAAGGCGGTCGTGAAGATAATGCGCGGGCCAACGCCATTTTGTTGGGCTTGTCCCAAAACCCTAGCAAGCTCAATCCCCGTCAAATCAGGCATTTGGATGTCCAAAAAAATGAGGTCAACTTTTTGGTCATGCAGCCCTTGTAGTGCTTCTACGGCACTGGAGTATTTGCCGACTAACGTCAGAAAAGGCGTCTTTTCGATAAATACACTGACCAATCCCAAAGCGAGGGGTTCGTCATCAACGGCTATGCAAGTCAGGTTCATAAGAAGGAGTTTGGGTCGATTGCGTTACATTAGGCGTTTGAATCACCAATATCACCAAGTATTCGTTGGTGGGGGTATGCTCGGTGATGTCGAGGCGATAGCGGTTGGGATAAAGCAAATCTAACCGACGGCGGGTATTTACCAAACCAATGCCATTACTCTCGTCCAAAGTAGGCCCTTTTCCCGAAAAGAGGGTATTTCTAACTTCTACTCTGAGGGTAGCGCCTTCTTGTTTCAAACCTACAAAAATTTCGCTAGGTTGTGTGGCACTGACGCCATGTTTGAAGGCGTTTTCCAAAAACGGCAACAAAAGCATGGGTGCAATCGACACATCTTGGTAAGGCTCAGGTTTGTCGAAGGTGATCTTTACTTTGTCCGTTAGGCGCAGTTGCATGAGCTGAATGTAGTCCTGTAAAAATGCAATCTCGTGGCTCAGGCTTACCATGCCCTCTTTGGTTTCGTACAATACATACCGCATCATGCGCGAAAGCCGATGAAGTGCCTCACGGGCGTGTTCTACGTCGAGCATCGTCAACGCGTAGATGTTGTTGAGGGTATTAAAGAAAAAGTGTGGGTTGATTTGCGCCTTTAAAAAAGACAATTCGGAAGTCACTTTTTCTTGTTCAAGCTGTTCGCGGATGCGGGCGTCTTTTTGCCATTTTTGAACCATCGTTAAGCTCGTACTTGCTCCCAGCGACAAGAGCGAATAAAGCAGCGTAAAGGTATCAAAACGACGCCCCCTAGACACGCCATCCCATTTTTTATCGGGGCGAACGGCCTTGTGCCAAAGCTCAGGTAAGTTCAACCACGACTCCACACCCTGAATCGTCCAATAAATGACGAATACCACGGCAGCTATCGAGACTAAGTACCACAAGGTGTGGTTTTTAAAAAGCAATTTGGGAATGAGTACTTTGGCGTTAAAATAAAAACTACTGATAAGCAGCACCAAAAGTATCCATTGTTTGACCCAGTATTCATCGGGAATGGCCAGCCGCCCGCCAAAGGGAGGCATTAAGACCAGTCCTGAGATGAGGGACCATGCCAAGAGATGAATGACAAGCGGTAGGTTTTTTCTATTCGGATTGAGTAACATGTGTTTCCTGATACAGTATGACGGAACAATCTTACTTAAAAAACAAAAATGATGGTTGCTATAATCGGCAGTTTATGGAAATTTACCGATAAAATACAAGTCAGATTCTTTTGGCAATCAGTGAATTGGTTAAGTGTCTGTAAAAAAGAAAGTTTAATAACTGTCCCTCTTCTCAACAAGTTGTTAAATTTGTGGCGGTTCGCATACCCATTTACTAAAACGAACCCAGCAGCTAAAAACCGAGATGTATCATAACCCAGTATTATTGGAAGAATGTTTGGAAGGATTAGACATACAGCCCGATGGCGTGTATGTGGACGTGACGTTTGGCGGCGGTGGTCACTCAAAAGCGATTTTGGCGCGCTTGGGTGAAAAAGGCCGTTTATTTGCCTTCGACCAAGACCCCGACGCGCGGGCCAATGCCGAAGCCATCAACGACAAGCGTTTGACGTTTGTGGATGCCAATTTTCGCTACCTTCAAAAGTACCTTCGCCTGTACGGTGTCAAGCAAGTCAATGGGATTTTGGGCGACTTGGGCGTGTCTTCGCACCAATTTGATACCCCAGAGCGGGGTTTTTCTACGCGTTTTGAGGCATCGCTTGACATGCGCATGAACCCCCGAATTGGCAAAACGGCCCGCGATATTATCGACAACTATACCGTGGAAGAACTACATCGTATTTTTGGGATGTACGGCGAACTCCAAAATGCCAAAACTGCGGCGCAGGCCATTGTGGCGGCCCGTGCCAATCGCTCGATTGAAACAGTGACCGACCTCAAGACGGCCCTGCAACGGTTTGCGCCCCGTGGAAAAGAGAACAAATATTTTGCGCAGGTGTTTCAGGCGCTGCGGATTGAGGTAAACGACGAAATGGCCGTTTTGCAAGAGTTTCTTACGCAGTCGGCCGAAGTGCTCAAGCCTCAGGGGCGTTTGGTGGTGATGTCGTATCATTCATTGGAAGATCGTCTTGTTAAAAACTTCATCGCCAAAGGAAAATTTTTTGGGGAAGTCGAAAAAGACTTTTTTGGAAACGACCTCAAACCATTGCAAGCCATCACCCGCAAGCCCATCGAAGCCAGTCCTGAGGAAATTGCTGAAAATTCTCGTGCTCGTAGTGCCAAATTACGGGTAGCTGAAAAGTTATAAACCCAAACCATTAAAACTGTTATGGCTGTTAACGTAGTAGGTGGGCCGAATGCAAATGGTCGCCCAAATAAAAAAAACAAAACGGGCAATAGTAAAGTCTTGGGGTGGCTGAGCCGATGGTTTAACGTAGAAAATGTAATGGGAGGGAAGCAGTTTCCCGTCAAGTACATCGACGGCTCCCTTTTTTTGCTATTTCTAGGGTTAATTATGGTCTTTTGTCGAATCAACGCCGAGCGCCAAATGCGCCAATTGCGCAAATCAAATGAAGAAGTAAATAACTTACGGGCCGAATATACCATCCTGAAAGCCAATTATATGAAGATGGGCAAACAATCGGAATTGGCTCCCAAGGTGGAGGTGTTTGGTATAAAAGAGAGCCGTAAAACGCCACAGCGGATTGTGGTGGAAGAGTAGTTTGAGGTTTCCATTTTAAAAAATTAAACGATGCTTTCCCGACCCAAAAATATTCGTGAAGATATATCTCGCCGCTCGTGGATAGTGGCTATTGGCCTGATTGTCCTCGGTGCAGTGGTAATTTACCGTATTTTTTATATCCAGCATTTTGCCCTTCACAACGATAAGCCTTGGATTGAGCACATGTCAACCACGATGCACATTGATACCATTGAGGCAATGCGTGGAAACATTTATTCTAATGATGGGAGTTTGATGGCCACGTCGCTGCCGTACTTTGAAGTATCTCTGGATCCTACTGTCACGGATAGTACGTATTTCTATAGTCGCGTTGATTCCGTGGCGACGCTTCTTTCCACTTTATTTAAACAAAGAACGGCTGAAGACTATCGCCGTGAGATGGTTTTTGCACGCCATGAGTTTGAAAAAAATAAGAAAAAAGGGAATCGCAACATTCGGCTGGTGAAACGAAGAATAACGTATCGTGAGTACAATATCATTCTTAACCAGTCTTTTACGGGGGTTGTTTATGATAAAAAATCGAAGAAAAAAGTAAAAGGGACTTGGAAAGGCTGGCCGTTTTTTCGCCGATTTGCCACAACTGGCCGAAGCCGTGGCGGAAAACTAACGGTGGTTTATGAGCGCTATAACCCGTTTGGGTCGCTGGCTGAGCGTACCATTGGTGATTTAGACAAAAAAACACGGCACGGCTCTTTTGGGATAGAGGCTAGTTTTGATAATCGATTGGCGGGGACGCCTGGTATTGGCTTATACCGCGTCTTGGACGACCAAACTTTTATGCCCAACGACGATGATGAAAAAATACAGCCTGTGAATGGTTACGATTTACACACAACCATTGACGTGAATTTTCAGGACATTGCCGAAACAGCCCTGCGCAATACGCTCGAACGCTACAATGCTTCGTACGGTTCGGTGATTGTGATGGAAGTACAAACGGGTGAGATTAGGGCCATTGCCAACTTGTCGCGTTCCTCAGATTCTACCTACAGCGAAACCTACAACCATGCTTTGGCGGGACTTAGTAACCCAGGTTCTACGTTTAAGTTGCCTACGATGTTGGCGGCTTTTGAAGAAGGACTTCCGTTGAACAAGATGTACCATACGGGCAATGGCATCGCCAAATACCGTTCGGCGATAATTCGGGATACCAAAAAAACGGGGCATGGCAGCATTACAGCCCAGCAGGTATTTGAGAAATCGTCGAACGTAGGGGTGCATTTGATTATGAAAGATTATTTCTACGCCCACGCAGACAAGTACGTGGGGTACTTAAAACGTTTTCATTTGCGCGAGCCTACGGGCATTCACATGAAAGGGGAGCCTGCACCACGGGTTCGGACGCCGTCGGACAAGCGTTGGAGCAAAACCTCGCTGACCTACATGAGCTACGGATATGAGTCGGAGCTGACGCCTTTGCAGATGTTGGCTTTTTATAATGCCATTGCCAACGACGGGTATTGGGTGCGCCCCATGATAGTGAAGCAAGTAAAAGATGCTGATAAGGTGATTCAGGAATATCCTGTGTTTAAAAGCGAAGAACGCATTGCGTCGGAAAATTCAATCAGAAAAGCGCGTACGATTCTTGAAGGGGTAGTGGACCACGGAACAGCTACGAACATTAGAAATGAGCATTATAAAATTGCGGGTAAAACAGGAACGGCGCAAAAATTGGTCAATGGGCGATACCTGCAAGGGCTATATAATACGTCGTTTATTGGTTATTTTCCTGCCGACGAGCCGCGTTATACTTGTTTGATTGTCGTTGACAGTCCGCGCGGGTTTAGCATGGAGCAATTGTACGCGGGAAGTGTGGCCGCGCCCGTGTTTAAGGAAGTGGCTGACCGTATCATTGGGTACGACATAAAAATGCACCCGCCGTTGACGAAGCATAAAAATAAAACATCGGAAATGCAGAAACAACTGCGGGCGGGACATTCGGATGATATTCGGATTGTGGCCGAAGAAATGGACATCGAAGCACCTGTGAACGTAGATGGTTGGGTGGAAGCTAAAAAAGACGGGGACAAGGTTGCGTGGGCCAACCGCGATACGGATCCTACGAAAGTGCCTAATTTGAAAGGAATGTCGCTACGTGATGCCTTGTATCTGCTGGAAAATCACGGTTTCAAGGTCAAATATTCGGGGCGGGGAAAAGTGGCTTCTTATACCAATCAGGGAGGCATGTACTCGCTGGTGCTGAGGTAAAAAGTGACGAACTGTCATCAATAAAAAGGGGCTGTCCAAAAAGTAACAGGTTACAAAATATTCTTTGGATTCAACCTCATCCCAACCCTTCTCCTTTCTGGAGAAGGGCTTTAAAAGTCCCCCTCTCCAGAAAGGAGAGGGGGGATTTAGGGGACGGTCGGCCGCTGCCGTGAGGTTGAACAGACGCCGAAGATAATTTGGTGATACCAGACTTTTTGGACAACCCCTTTTTTGTATGATTTGCCTAGATTAACGAGGTTTTGAGAAACCTCGACTTTCGGTTTTGAGAAACCGAAAGCACGTTGAGAAACCTAAAACACGAAAACAGGAAACCGAAAGCACGGAGAGAAACCCGAAACTGAAAACAGGCAACCAAAATTACCCCCACTTAGCAGCTTGGATGTTGTCGATGCTGATTTTGATGCTTTCTAGTGGTGGACGCTGACACACGTCTTGTTCTACAAAATAGTGTTTTAAGCCTGCTTTTTTGGCATCCTTGAACAACGCGCCAAAATCAATGGTGCCTACGCCTACTTCCGCAAACTCTTTCTTTTCGGTATTGGCCATGTCTTTTACGTGCCAAAGCGGGAAACGACCTGGGAATTTTTTGAAGTATTCGTTGGCATTTTCACCTGCTTTAGCTACCCAATACAAATCAACTTCCATGATGACGTTGGTGTTTTTCAACAACAAGTCGTATGGTTTTTCGCCGTCAATTTTTTGGGTAAATTCAAAGTCGTGGTTATGGTAGCCGAGCGTAAGACCTGCTTTTTTTGCTACTTCTGAGCCTTTGTTCAACAGGTCAAAAAGTTGTTTGTAATCTTCAGGTTTGCGTTCGTTGTCAATCAAATAGGCGATAACTGCGTATTCTTGCCCAATCGCTGCGGCATCTTCCACGATTTTATCCCAATTTTTGGTCAAGCCATCTGAGTCTCCAAATGCCTTAGAGCGGGCTGTCATGTAGTGACCGCTGATGGCTTTGAGGCCATTGTCGTCAAGAATCTTACGGTATTCGGTCGGCGTTTTTCCAAAAAACTTGCCTTGGTTATACCCAAAGTTTTCTACTTTTTTATATCCAAGTTTGGCAACTTCGGCCAAAATTTTCTCAATTCCCTGCTTTTGGATGTCGCTGCGAAGGGTGTACAACTGTAATCCTACAGATTTGGCATTGGGGCGGGCTTCCAACCCGAGCATGGTAAGAGCACTAAGACCCGCTGTGCTTTGAAGAAAGGTTCTACGGTTCATTTGGTACAAAAGGTGATTTGATAGGTTGAACTTCGTACAAAAGTAATCAGAATCTGATAATTACTTGAAAAGTATTTATCAATTTGATACTAAGTTGTATTTCAGTGTGTTATGAATTAAAAAAGAGCTTTGTGCTAAAACAAAGACGTTTGCGTGCTAAAAACGGCAAAAACGACTTAGTAGTATGACGATTAAAAAATAACTTTGAGGAAAATGCAACGTTAGCCGTTTTAGGTGCATCTTATAGATAAATACCAAATACAACCGTTTTAACAATAGTAACCACATGAAAACAATCTTCAGAAGTCAGTTAATGCTTGCGATGTTGGCAAGCGCATTGGTAGTAGTCGCCTGTTCATTTTCTTCAAAACAAGACGACAGCCGCATTTCGCGCAACTACGATTTAAAAGGTTTTGACCGTTTATCGTTGGGAAGTGCGTTCGAAATTTCGGTAACAAAAGGCAATTATTCGGTCAAAGTGGAAGGTCGTAAACAGGATATTGACGATTTGGAAGCAGGTGTTTCGGCGGGGAAACTTCGGATTCGCTACAAGGACTCATTGGGCTGGGGCAGAAACCGCAAGCGTGTGACAGTGACGATTTCGATGCCTACGCTCAAAGGACTGGACTTGTCGGGCGCAACGACCTCAAGGGTTTCTGGTTTCAACGATTTAGGAACACTCGATTTGGATATTTCGGGGGCTTCTAAGTCGGATATTCAAGTAAAAGCACAAAAAATAATTATGGACGCCTCGGGTGCTTCTAGCATTACATTGACAGGAAATGCCAACCGTATCGAAGGAGATGTATCGGGAGCAACGTCGCTTAGAGCGTATGATTTTCCCGTAAAAGAAGCATTTTTGGACGTATCGGGCGCAAGCAATGTACGCGTGAGTGTCAATGGCAAAATGGACGTAGAAGCGAGTGGCGCTAGTAGTGTGCGTTACCGTGGGACGGCCTCGGTTCGTTCAAATACTTCAGGTGCCAGCTCCGTCAAAAGCGAATCATAGTTGAGTGTCGAATGTCAAGTGCAGAATGTCAAATGGAGTGCAGAATGTCGAATCCAATGTCGAGTGCAGAATGTCGAATCCAATGTCAAGTGCAGAATGCAGAGTGTCGAATATTTGTTATTTTTTAAACTTTGTATTTTCTTATTCGACATTCTGCACTTGACATTCGACATTCTTATCTATCTATCCAGCGCTTGAAAACGGGTGCTTTTTCACGACTAATTTCTACTTCGGAGAGGTGATTGGTTTTGAGTTTTAGGTATAATTTTCCTGCCGCGTCTCCTTTATAACTTTCAATGGCTTGCTGATTGATAATTTGTCGGCGGCCTGTTCTGAAAAATTCAATAGGATTCAGAATATCTTCTACTTCATCAAGCGTGTTTTGTTCGGCAATGTATTTTTGTCCGTCGTGCGTAACGACATAGATGACTTGGTCGAGGTAAAAAGCGGCGATGTCGGAGATAGAAATAGGAATGGAGGCATTGCGGTGCTGCACAATGAGTTTTTCTTTGTACAACTTCCCTTTTTGCGCTGGGTGATTGACCAACGTCTGGAGCAACTCAGTCGGCATCTGGGCATTCTTTTTCAGCGCTTTGTATTTTTCCAACGCCCGAATAAGATCCTCTTCATCAATGGGCTTGAGCAAATAGTCGATACCGTTTACTTTGAAGGCTTTGATGGCGTATTCGTCGTAGGCGGTCGCAAAAATAATGGGGCATTTGATGTCGAAATAATTGAACAAGTCGAAGCTGATACCATCCGAAAGTTGGATATCCATAAACAGCAAATCAGGTTCAGGATTTTGCATAAACCAACGGCGGGCGGTTTTGACGCTGTGGAGTACGTCAAGGATTTCCGTTTGGGGGGCGATGTCTTTTAGCATCCGTTGGAGCTGTTCAGCAATCAAAATTTCATCTTCTACGATTAGGACTTTCATATAAGTTAGGACTTGGGAATTACGAATTGAGAATTACGAATTAGGGAAAACCAATAACCAATCAATCAGTTAACCCATAACCAACAACCAAAATCACAGCAAAGGCAGGGTGACTCGGAAGGTTTCGGGGGTTTGTTCTACGACCATGGGTACACTCGAAAAATAAGCATACAAGTCGGTGAGACTTTGAAGGGCTTCGTTGCGTTTTGGTTCTAAAATTTGCTTCTTTTGAAGGTTGTTTTCTATAATTAATTGGTTATCAATTGATTTTATTGATATTGTCAATGGACTATCGGGGTCGGTAATGTTGTGACGGGTCGCGTTTTCTACTAAAATTTGCAAAACAGCAGGAACAAGCTTTCGTTCAAAATACTGAGGTGGCACGTCGATGAGCACCGTAAGTCCTTTCCCAAAGCGAGTTTGGAGCAAGTCGGCATAATCTTTAATAAAATTTAGCTCATCGCTGAGTGGTATGAGCGGGGTGTTGCGGGTCGAAAGTAAGTAGCGATACACCCGCGTAAGTTGGCTCAGAAACTTGACGGCGAGTCGTTGATCGCTGTAAATGAGGCTTTCTAAGGTGGCGAGGCTATTAAACAAAAAGTGCGGGTTTAGTTGGCTAACTAAACTCTGGTACCTGACGTCGGATTGGGTACTGTCATAGTTGGGTACTTCACTCGCTGGTGTTGCGGGGATTTCGGGGGATTGGTTAGGTTGGTTAGCGAGTGGTTTCATAGATTAGGTGATTTCTTGGCTGGCTGCCTCGGTCATAGCAGCAGCCATTAGGCTGTAAACATCGAGCCACGCTTGCCGAATTTCGGGCGTGAAATCGTCTTTAAGTACTTTATCAAGTGTCCAAATCAGTGATTCTCCAATAAAGGCATAATGTTCATTTTTTGTGCCATATTTTACGTGGCGGCGCCCCAAATCATGGAGCAAAGGGAGCAACTCGTCCATGTTATCTAACGAACAAACCGCAAAACTTATGACTTGAAACAACTTAATACCTTGGGTTTTAAGGTCGCTTTTAAACAAAGGTTGTACTTCGGGGATAATTTCAAATAAGCGACCATAAAAAACTTTGGCGGCATATTCAGATTTAGGAACAATACGCGCAAAACTTGTTTGGACGAGTCTTTTCTGTTGGTCATTCATGGTTTCAACAATTGAGCAAGGGTTGATGTACTAATCAGATGGCTGAAATTATGTAAATTCAATGGGGACTTTACAAAAAAAGCAATTGAGTCGTGGGTTTCGCGACTTAATCCGTCCTAAAAACTTGGGCGAACCGTTAATCTAATAAGGGCACCCGTACGACAAAATGCGTGTTTGTTTCTTCGATAAACAGTGGTCGGTTGGTTAGGTAGCTGTACAACGCCTTAAAATCATTGAGTCCACGTTTGTTGGAGGTCGCAACGGTGCCTCGTTTTTGTAAGTTATTTTCAAAAATCAGGTAATCATTGTCTTCATATATCAGCACTTTCAGCGGTGATTCCAAAGCGGTAACGTTGTGTTTGATGGCGTTTTCAATCAGGTTTTGGAACGTCACTGGGACAATTCGTTTTTGGTTTAAAGTTTCCGACAGGTGGATGTCAATCTGTAGCCCGTCGCTATAACGCATGTGAAGCAGGCTGACAAAATCGCGGGCAAAACGTAATTCTTGTTCCAACGTCACGGTTTCGTGGTCGTCGTTTTCGATGAGGTAGCGATATACCTTTGTTAGCTGACGCAGGTACTTCGAGGCCAGTTTATGGTCTTTGTAAATCAAACTGTCGAGCACGGCCAAACTATTGAACAAAAAGTGCGGATTGAGCTGATTGACAAGGTTTTGGTATTTGGATAAAAACTTTTCTCGTTCCAGCAAAATCGTTTTACGTTCTGTCTCGGCTTGTTGTTTTTGGGCTATTTCAAACTTCTGTTGGTAGTCGAGTTTTTCGGTCAATTCTTGGTTCAATTGATTTTGAAGCGTTTGTTGTTCCTCCAACAGTTTTACTTCGGTGGCGTGTTCGTGTTCAATCATTTTGACCCGCCAGCGGTACAAATACACGCCCGAACCAATCAGGGTAGCAAGCACCAAAAGCCGAAACCACCAACGTTGCCAGAAGGGTGGATGAATGATGATGTGCAGGTGGTACGGGACAGGGTTCCAGACACCGTCGTTGTTGGCCGCTCGCACGTGCAAAATATATTCATTGGGCTGTAAATTGAGGTAATTGAGGGTGGTTTGATGGGTGGGCGCTCCCCAGGTTTTTTCAATGCCTTCGAGCCAAAACGAAAATAGATTGTTTTCGGAATGGTCATAACTCAGGGCAGCGACCTCAATCGTCAGGTCGTTTTGGTCATAATCTAGCTCTATTGGGACGTTGGCCTGACGGTAAAGCGTTGGCAATACTTCTTTGCCATACACTTTGACCGACGTTACGGCCACGGGGGGGATAAACGAATTGGTCTTGACTTGATTGGGATGAAAACTCACCAGCCCGTACAAGCCGCCAAAAAGCAAATTGCCTTGGCTGTCTTTGGCGACGCATTCGGTTTCTATCGACAATACCTGCAAGTTGTCGGCCGAGCCAAAAGAGGTAAAGCGTTTGCCATGTTCTTCGAAACGAGTTAAGCCATTGGCCGTTCCCATCCACAGGGTATTGCCCACACGAATCAAGGCCGATATGTAGTTGTTGGCCAGCCCGTTGTGGGTAGTAAAGTTGGTAAATTGCTGCGTTTGTCGGTTCAAACAACCCAATCCGTTGTCGGTTCCCATCCAGATATTTCCCCTGGAGTCTTCGGCAAAAGCCATGACGCCGTTGTCGGGTAGTCCTTTGGGGTTACTTTCTTCGTAACGGTATGAAACAGTTTTGGTCAAATCGGGGCTAATGCAAAGCACCTCATCGACCCCGCAGCCTACCCATAGGTAATTTTTACTGTCGAAATAGAGGGAATTAAAACGATTGACGGGCACTTTCCGCACCTGCGCATCATTAAAATGGTTGGTGAAAATGCGCGTTTTAGGATTGTAAATGGTCAGACCTTCTTCAGTCCCGATAAAAATGCGCCCGTCGGCACTTTCGGCAAGGTCGTAAATCAGTTTGCCTGCCACAAAATCGGTACGCGTAATATCCTCCGAAGGGGAGGGGTTGGTTTCGTTTGGCAGGTGGTCGAAGTGCGTAAATTTGCCCGTTTTAACGTCAAAATAGTGTAAATACGAACGAGTTCCTACCCATACACCGTCGTTGCGATCCACCAGCACACTGTTGATGTAATTGTCGGTCAGGCTATAAGGGTTGTTGGGATCGTGTAAATAGCGTTTATGGGCAGTTTTTTTTGCATCAATCCAGAGTAAACCTTCGCTTGTGGCCAGCCAAAGGTTGTCTTTGCTATCGACCGCAATCCGATTGATGGTACTTGCGTTGGCATTGGGTTGAGGAACGTTGGCATCTTTGAGTAACGAGCGAAACGACTGATTATAAGGGTTGAACCGACTTAGTCCTTTGTAAGAAGTAGAAAACCAAATAACCCCCGCACGGTCTTGAAAAACGGATTTGACGTAGTTGGAGCCAAGGCTGCTTGGGGTATTGATGTCAGATAAAAACTGCCCTACTTTGTCCGAATTTTTGATAAAATAAAAAACGCCTTCGCCCAAGGTAGAAATCCATAAGGTCTGGTCACGGTCAAAGAAAATACGGCTGATTTCTTGGGGTTCTTTGAGGGGGAGTTTGATGATCCGAAAAAGCTCACTGGATAAACTCAACGACGCCACCATTCCGCTCCGCGACCCTACCAGAATATCGCCCGTTTGGGGGTGCTTGGCCAAGGCCGAAAGCGAATTGTCGGGGATGCTGCCAAGCTCATCGCTTTTGCAAAATACCTGAAACGACTTAGACGAACGATGATAACGATACAACCCCATGTCGGTACCCACCCAAATCGTCTCGCCGTCGGCCATAATGCTCCTGATGGAATAAACCTGGGCTTTGGAGGATTCGTCGGTGGGGAGCTTGAGTAGTGCTGATTTTTTGGAGATTGGGTCAAAAACGATAAGCCCAGAAGCGGTGCCTAGCCAAAGTTTCCCTTGGGTATCTTCGGCAACGCAGCGAATGTAATTGCAGCGCTTGCCGTGTTGGCTAAAGTAAAATCGTTCAAATTGCTGAGTTCGGAAGTCAAAGCGGTTAAATCCATTTTGGGTGCCGACCCATAGCGTACCATTTTTGGACATAAAAACGGTACGCACTAGCATGTCCGACAAGGAATGAGGGTTGAGCCGTTCGTGGTCGAAGATACGGCACTGTTTTCCATCGTATCGAACCATTCCCATCATGGTGCCCACCCACATAAAACCTGAGGTATCCTGCACTGCCGCCGTGATGTAATGAATGGGAAGCCCTTGTTCGGGGCCGAGGTGTTGGAAAGAAACGTTCGAGAATTGGGCATGACTCCTATGCTGCCCCCAGCAGATGAAAACCAAAAAGAGCAGGGACGACAGGCGAAATGGCATAAATGCGACCAATTTTAGAGGGTTAAAGCTAAAATGTTACGAAGTAAAAACCCAAAAAGAGAAAGCGAGTCGTGGATTTTGGGAATTAAACCGTATTGAAACGACAAATGAACCGTTGGAAAGGGAGTTAAAACGTTTCAATGGAGAATTTAACCGCTTTACTTTTTTGATTTTTCCTAGCGTCGTTTTACCCGCCACCTTTGCAATGTCAATCACGACAAACAAATCAAACAAAACACAAAAACAAAACAAACACAACAATGAAAAAGCAACTTTCAAAATTGAACTTGAAGACCGACAAAGTAGTAAACTTGTCAAAAGACAACAGCCAAGGCGTAGTAGGTGGTCGTCCGCAATCGAACCCTACCTCAAAACACTACTGCTACTCAGATTTATGCTCATTTACTTGCGCATCTTGGAGCTGCTAATTTTTTAATCTCTCATTTTTCAAATCAAACAAAACACAAAAACAAAACAAACACAACAATGAAAAAGCAACTTTCAAAATTGAACTTAAAGACTGACAAAGTAGTAAACTTGTCAAAAGACAACAGCCAAGGCGTCGTAGGTGGCCGTCCGCAATCGAACCCTACCTCAAAACACTACTGCTACTCAGATTTATGCTCATTTACTTGCGCATCTTGGAGCTGCTAATTTTTCTTTCCATTCACTTACAGCCAAAAAATCAATAGCAATGAAAAAGCAAATGTCGAAACTCAGCCTGAAAACCGACAAAGTCGTATCGCTTTCAAAGACCCAACTTCAAGATGCTCAAGGAGGTGCCGTGCCTTTTACGCAGAAAAAAACTTGTTTTTGCTTGTAGTAGCTAGCTTTTAGCGGTCTTATGTGGCAGCCATCCTTCTTTAGGATGGCTGCTTTTTTATAACCAATATTCGCTTTCTTACGGTGGCTTGCCTACGCTTCAAGAGAGATTTATGACGGTTTAGCAAAATTGATTTTAGACCCTGAGAAAGTTCAATGAATTTTAAGCCTTACTCATCTAAGTTAACCATGACAAGTGTTTATACGCTTACTTCGGAGGATTTCTCCGCCAACTGTAGAACTATTTTAGATCGAATCTATCAGCATATTGCGGGTCAGCCAACCGATGGGCACGCGTCGCTGTTGGGGGGGCAAATGGGCTATGCCTTGTTTGAGGCGTATTATCACCGCCATTTTGGAATCAAAGACGATGGACGAATTTGGGAACGGGTGTCATCGAGCCTCAATGATGTTCAAGAAGGCAAACTCATTCATTCGTTTGCGGGTGGAATCGCGGGGGTCGCGTGGGGCTTTTTGCATTTATTCAACGAAGGCTTATTGCAAGACGACGAAACAGACCCGCAGTCGATTGTCGAAGACCTCGACGAAGGGTTGTTTGAAAGTGCGATGTTGTTGTTGGCCGACGGTAATTTTGACTATTTGCACGGGGCGCTTGGCGTGTGTTTGTATTTTTTGGAACGAACCCCCAGTCCTAAAATAACTTCGTACATCGACCACATTGTCGAACAGCTATCGTTGGTAGCCGTTCGTTTTCCAAGTGGTAGCATTACGTGGGAGTTTGATGATTTTGGCCGTCGAGGCGCTTCTTCGCCTCCTTTGTATAATTTGGGGTTGTCGCACGGAACCGCCAGTATTGTGGCTATTTTAACACTTCTTTACGAAAAAGGCCATGCACCAGCTCTTTGTAAAGAACTGATTGCGGGGGCGCTTCGGTGGATGTGGAACGTTCGTAATAAAAGTGCGCAATCGGTGTTTCCGAGCGTAATTCAGGCCAATGCGCCCGACCAAGAGAGCCGCCTTGCGTGGTGTTATGGAGATTTGGGCATAGCCAATACGTTTTTGTTGGCGGGGCAAAAACTCCAAAACGAATTTTGGGTCGAGATTGCCGAACAAACGATTACCCGCGCAGCGGCGCGTCGAGGCCGTGATGTGGCGATGAAAGACGCGGCACTTTGCCACGGCACTTTGGGGGCGGCGTATCTCTTTGGAAAATTTGCCAAAGCTTTTCCACAACACCTGCTGGGAGCAACAGAAGCTCATTGGCTCTCAAAGACATTTGACTACGTCCAACCGACTGAGAGCAACGACGTTTTTTTGAGTTATAACGGCGAGAGATACGAATCAAACTTATCATTACTCGACGGAGAGGCTAGCATTGGCATGGCGCTTTTGACGTATTTGGGGGCGCCAAGGGCTTGGGAACGGTTTCTGTTGTTGTTGTAAAAATTGGTAAATCGCTTCCGTAGCAAAATGACACTGCTTAATGGCAAAAAACCACGCTTCGCTCCCCTTTTTTTGAGTCAGGCAGACAGTCTCGCTAGTTTTACTAAAAAATCAGCCACAGTCATGTCAACTACCTATTTTTCAACGGCCTTTGTACGAGTGCCTCTCGCGGGGAGCGAAGCAATTGAAAACATTGATTGGGAAAAACTCAGCTGCCAGCTCACCCAGCCAGCTTTTTTGGAAGCACTCTATATTGCTTCTCCCGCTTTGTATGAAGAAGTAACAAAACTGGACTTTACGCAACGTCCTGACGAAAAATCGAAGCGAATCATTTATTCCCTCATCAAATACTTAGCTCGCTATTCAACCCGCTGTACGCCTTTTGGGTTGTTTGGTGGGTTCGCTACATTACCCATTTCAAACGCGCCTACTGAAGTACGTATAGAGAATATCGGTATCCCTCGTAAGGTTACCCGCCTCGACATGAACTACCTCTGTGCGTTGACCCAAGACCTTGAAAAACACCCTGATATTAAGCCTTTCCTTAGGTTTTACCCCAATACCAGTTTGTACAGTATCAACGGCCAATACCGCTACGTGGAGTATCGGTACAACGGCGGCGGAATGCGCGTTCATCACTTGAGTAGCGCCGAGCAGTCGGAATACTTGGAGGCAGTGCTGGCACGGGCTCAAAAAGGAGCGTCACTATATAACTTGGCCGAAGTGCTTGTTTCGGAAGAGATTACGCCCCAAGAAGCCCTCGAATACGTCGAAGACGTGGTAGCTTCGCAGCTACTGGTGAGCGAGCTAGAACCTGCGCTTACGGGCGGTGACTTTTTGGCACAAATCATCGGGACGCTTCAAAAGATTGCGGAGATTGAAACTTCGGAACATTTAATAGCAATTTTGGGCCTTCTGGGCGAGGTTCAGCAGGCATTGGTTGCCATTGAGCAATCGGGGAGCGATTATGGTAGCGTCAAATTTGAAAAAGTTGAAGCCCTATTAAGCCAACTTCCGACGCCATTTGACCGTAAAGTGCTGTTCCAAATAGATACATATTTACCCGAACTTTCAGGCCAATTGAACCGTGGTTTACTGAATAAATTAGCTTCCAAAATCCCTACTTTATTAAAACTGTCGCCCGCAGGAAACCCGATGCTCGACGAATTTCGTAATCGGTTTTATGAAAAATATGAAGACGAAGAAGTTCCTTTTGTATTGGCCCTCGACCCCGAAGTGGGCATTGGGTATCCTGGAGGGCAAGCCAAAAACGATATTTCGCCTTTGGTGGAAGGCGTGTGGGTGGGTAGCAACCATCCATCCAATCAAACCCTCAATATTCCGCCTGAACACAGCTATTTGTTGCAAAAAGTAGCCGAAGCCCAACTGACAGGTACGTACGAAATTTGTCTCAAAGAAGAAGACCTGCGTGCCTTAGAAGTACGTCAGCCGCAGTTGCCGCTTACCAACACGGCCATGTTTTCGGTGATTCGTGAGGAAGGGCGGGAGAAAATTGTACTCGATACCTTTGGCGGTACTACGGGAACGTTTTTGCTCGGGCGCTTTGGCCATACCGACGCCTCGGTGTTGGCGTTGCTCAAAGAAATTAGTGCCGCCGAAGACCGCAGCGTGCCCGAGGTGATTTTTGCGGACATTGTCCACTTGCCCGAAGCTCGGACGGGTAATGTCATCATTCGCCCTCAGTTAAAAAATTACCAAATTCCGTTTTTGAGTAAAGCCTCCACGGCGTCTGAATTTGAAATCGCGCTTTCGGATTTGATGTTGAGCGTACGGGGTGGGACTATTTTTTTACGGTCAAAATCACTGAACAAAATCATCGTTCCGCGTTTGTCCAATGCCCATAATTTTTCGGGCACTCAGTCATTGGATACGTACCACTTTTTGTGTGCTTTGCAATCGCAGCACGTGCGCTCAGGACTCAGTAATTTTACGGGTAGTTTTGCGCAGTTGTTTATGTTTATTCCGCGTTTGGTACTCGACAACATTGTGTTGGCCGAAGCCCAGTGGAGTTTTAAAGAACAGCACGTAAAGGCGATGGTAGCGGCGTTTAAAAATAATCATTGGCCTGCGTTAAAAGCCGAAATTGAAGCGTGGAGAGCGCAGTATTCGGTGCCGAGATACATCTGTTTGACGCAGTTTGACAACGAACTGTACGTTGATTTAGAAAACCAATGGATGGTCGAAACCTTCTTAAATGAAATAAAATCGCTCGAGCAGTTCAGCATCAAAGAGTTTTTGCACCGTGCCGATTCGTCGGTGGTGCAGTCGGGGCGGGGCTGGCACACCAATCAGTTTGTTGTTGCTTTTGACAATACCGCTTCGTATGCTACAGTCTCGGCAGCCTCCCCTGCGTTGCCCGTGCGGAACACCACTCAAACTACGCGTAAATTTTTTACAGGTTCGGAGTGGCTCTATTATAAAGTTTATACGGGTATCAAAACCGCCGACCGCCTTTTGACCGAGGTGCTTTATCCTCTGACGGAACGCTTTAAGGCTAACGGTTGGACCGATAAGTTTTTCTTCATTCGCTATGCCGATCCGAACGTGCATTTTCGTTTGCGTTTTCATTTGGCAAATCCTGTGCACATTGGGCAGGTAGTGCAAGAGCTTCACGATGCCTTGGCGCCGTACATGGCCAACAAAACCGTCACGTCGGTCGTAAACGATACCTACAACCGAGAATTGGAGCGATATGGAAGCAATTCTATTGACGCCATTGAAGACTACTTCCACCTCGATAGTGACACTATTCTGCGGTTTTTGTCGATGATTGACGGCTCTGAAGGCGAAGAATGTCGCTGGCGTTTTGGCATGAAACTTACCGACGACCTGCTGACGGCATTCGGGTTTGGTTTAAAACAAAAAATGGAGTTTACCGAAAAACGTGCTGCCGATTTTGGCCGTGAGTTTGGGTACAATGCTGGGTTGAAAAAACAGCTGGATGCCCGTTACAAAGACGTTGAACCTGCGCTCCAAGAACTATTTGCGTTGGCGAATCCCGAACACGAGTTTTTCTACGAATTGTCAAACCAACGTACCGAGGATTTGCAGTTGATGATTGAGTACGTTCGGATGTTGCACGCGCAGTCGGAGTTGCAAATTTCGTTGGAAGACTTGCTGGCGAGCTTGGTTCACATGAACATCAATCGCCTGTTTCGTAGCCAACAACGCTTGGTGGAATACATGGTTTTTTACCACCTTCATAAATATTATCGCATCAACTACGGACGTAACGTATTAGCCAAAAAAACAGCCGATTCCAACGTAATAGCCCAATGAAAGACTTCACAAAAACCATTTTTGGTGGTAAAATGAGTTCCTATGGATTAGTTGACCGCTTCCCCCATATTCAACAGGGGGCGTCGATGGACTGTGGTCCTACCTCGTTGGCCATCATTTTTCGGCACTATGGCGTTGATAATGTCAAGCATTTGTTTACGCAGTTGGCCGAAATCAATCAAGAAGGGACGAGCTTATACGCCTTGCTCGAAATTGCCGAAAATTACGGTTTCAAAGCCGAAGGTTATGAGCTGGATTACGACTATTTACAGCAGATTCAGCTGCCCTGTATTGCCCATTATGAAGGGCAGCATTTTGTGGTGATTTACGAAGCCCACGACAACTATGTACGTGTTTCTGACCCTGCTTTTGGAAAAGTTCGTTATTCCAAAGAAGAGTTTACCAACAAATGGAGCGGGATTGTGCTTGAGCTTAAACCCACCGAGGCATTTTTTCAAAACAAAGAACTAGAAGAAGCGGGTAAAAAGCACAAAGCAGAAACTACCTCTATTTTTCGCCAGATTTATTGGCCCATTATCAAAGAAAACAAGCGAGTTTTGGGTGAAATCTTACTATTTTCATTGCTGCTCGAATTGGTAGGGTTAGTGATGCCGCTTTTTACTCAAACCATGCTCGACGACGTACTGGTCAACCAAAATAAAAAGCTGATGCTGGGGCTGCTGGTAGGGCTTGGGTTGGTGTTTGTCGTGCAAGTCATTCTCACCTACACGCGTAGTATGCTCATGGTGCATTATCGGTTTCGGTTTGAGGTCGATTTTATGACGAAATTTTTTGACCGCCTCATTTCGCTCAAACAAAAATACTACGATAGCCGCAAGCGGGAAGAGTTTATGTCGCGCTTTCAGGAAGGTATTGGGATTCGGCAGCTCACCAATCCCATGATTATCCAAAACTTCCTCGACATCTTTTTCATGCTTATTTATTTCCCCGTGTTGTTTGCCTTTAGTGGCTCGCTGGGGCTTATTTCTTTGGTATGTTTTTTAGCTTACTGTGTTACCACTGTTTTCTTCATTCCCATTGTCAAAAACCTCCGTTCTAAAGTGTATCACAAAAACCAAGCATCGTTGGGAGGCTTCTTGGATACCCTTTTAGGAATTAAGACGGTCAAGTTATTATCCCTCGAAAAATACAAATTGGTAAAGTGGAAGCACCTTCACCGCGAGTCCATCAACTCAGTGATGCAAGATGAGCAAAAGCAAATCCTAATCAACTCTCTTCAGCGCCTTATCTTTATTTTTAGCCAAATTGCGGTGTTTTGGGTGGGAGCTTATCAGGTGTTTACGGGTCAACTGAGCATTGGGCAATACATGGCGTTTTCTTCGATTTTTATGACCCTGATGAACTCCGTCAATAGCGTAAGTACACTTTGGATGATGATGACTCAGCTGACGGTGAGTTTTGAAAAAGTCAACGAAATTTTCTTAGAAGAGCGCGAAACGAGCAATTACCAAGAACAAATCAATGCCTGTTCGAGCAAAGTTGTAAAGTTTGAAAATGTATCATTTCGGTATAGTCAACGCGATGAAAAGTACCAATTGCGCAATATTAACTGCGAAATCAAAAAAGGAGAGCGCATTGGTATTGTGGGTCGAAATGGCGCGGGGAAATCAACTTTTGTGAAACTACTCGTAGGGCTTTATCCCGAATACGAAGGGAAAATACGTTTTGATGGCGTTGAGCTTCGTGAAATCAACCCCAAAGTGCTGCGCAGCCATGTACACATGTTCCCGCAGGATACGTACATTTTCAACGATACCATCAAAGAAAATATCCGCTGTGCCAACCTCGCTGCTTCCACGGAAGAAGTCGTTGAGGCTGCCAAGCTGGCTGATTTGCACCATTTTGTTAAAGGCAACCACCTCGGATACAACCAAATGGTGGGCAATTTTGGCGGAAACCTTTCGGGCGGACAAGTACTCAAAATTGGTTTTGCACGCTTGTTTATTTGCCCTGACCCTGACATTATTATTCTGGACGAAGCGAGTAGTGCGTTGGACGTAGAAACTGAGCGTACCATCTTAGAAAATATCTATAAACGTTTTGAAGGTAAAACCATCATTTCGATTGCGCACCGCCTGCATACACTCAAAAAAGCCGACCGTATCTTGGTGTTTGACGATGGAATGATTTCCGAACAAGGCAAGCACGAAGAGCTCATTGCGCAACGCGGCATTTACTATGATTTTATGAAAACATACATTGATTATTAATTAGCATCAGCCATGAACAATCCTGCATTTCAAGATCTTCAAGCCACGCAATACGAAGATTTGTACCACGTTGACGATGCGCCCGTGGCCGATTTGCGCGTCAAAGCCCTCAGCCGAATGGGGTGGTGGGTCGTTATTTTTGCCCTGACGGGCGTGTTAGCGGGCGCTCTGATTATTTTGCCCGATACCATCCAAACCCCCTTTGTGCTAAAATCAGAAGTGACCGAAGATATTTATCGTTTTCCATCGGCGGTGTATGTGGAGCGGGTACATGTTCATAATGGTCAGCAAGTAAAGGCAGGCGATACGATTCTCGAAATCAGTGCTCCTGACATTGCCGCATTAACAGCAGACCTGATTTCTGCCCAAGCCAATTTGAAAAGTTTTGAGCAGTTTAAATCAGTGGCAACGCAAAATGAACGGCAGATTATCGAAGTCAATATTCAACGGATTCGAGAAGAAATTGCGTTGAAAAAATCGCAGTTAGCCATCGCCGAGCAAAAATGGGCGTCGGAATCACAAAAATTAACCCACGAAGCCCAAGAAATGAAACGCCTTTTTGTGGTAAATCAAGATTTATACAAAAATGGAGACGTGAGTAAAAACGAGCTTAATCAGCACGAAACCAACGCTTTGCGGGCTAAAAATGCCCAAGAAATAGCGTACCAAAGTTATTTAGAGAACCGTAATCTACTTCAGCGTGACATCGCCTCTAAAGAACTGGAAATAAGTGGCTTAGAAAAACAAATTGCCAAAAATAACAATGACCATTTGCTGGAAGGCGACCGCCTCAAAGGAAGTTATTCGTCGGTGCAGCAGCGTTTGAAAGGGACGTACGGAGTTTTTGAAACGACGGCCGACAACCATTTGCTCTTAAAAGCCAAGCACAACGGCACGGTTTCATTTGTGTTTGAAGGTGATAAAGAAGTAGCTCCAAGCACCATTTTGCTCAAGATGATTTATGAAAACGCTCCTTTGTACGCTTATACTCAGGTCAATTCGTCGCAAATTGGTAAAGTAAAAGTGGGACAAGAAGTCGTGATGAAGCTGGATGCCTACCCCGTGTATGAATGGGGAGGCGCTACGGGCATCGTATCAGAGGTATCGCTGACGCCCAATGAAAAGGGACTGTTCAACGTGCGGGTACAAGTCGAAGACCTACAAAAACTGCGCGGCCGCCTCAACATTGGGATGCAAGGGAAAGCCAACATTGTGACGGATGAACGCACGATTTTTGGGTACTTGTTCCGCAAGTTTCAAAAAACAACGTCCGAGTTAGTTGAGTAGGTATTTTAGAGAAGTTAGCCACCTTACTCAAAATTTTGTTATTTTTGGGCAACGTTAGTCAACAACACACTCGTCCCAAGCATGGAAAAATTAGACTGTCTCAATCAAGTCGCTGAATTTCACCGTACCTTCAAACATCCTATTCTCTCTACTCCCCAAATTCCTTCTGAAGACCGTTGTAAATTGCGCGTTGCCCTTATCGCCGAAGAGTTAAAAGAATTGGAAGTAGCTATTTTAGAAAAGGATATTGTTGGGGTGGCCGACGCACTTGCCGATATTCAGTATGTATTATCAGGAGCAGTGCTTGAATTTGGTTTGGGGGAGCAGTTCAAAGCATTGTTTGACGAAGTGCAGCGCTCCAACATGAGCAAAGCTTGCAACACCGAAGAAGAAGCCCAAGCAACCGTAAAACACTTCCAAGACAAAGGCACGGAATGTTATTATGTCGAAGATGCAGGGAAGTATTTGGTGTACCGTACCGCCGATAACAAAACGCTCAAATCTATTTTTTATTCACCTGCCGATTTGGAAGGTGTCTTAAAATAATAAATTATGTCGTTTAAGAAACTTGTTTGGCATGGAGTTTGATGTCAAATTAAGTATAATAATAGAGTAGGGTAATTTGGCATTAGCCCCGTTCCATTGGAGCGGGGCCATGTTTTTTTATAAGGGTAACTCATTGAGTCGCATTTAATAAAAAAGGCCGAACCAAAGTTCGGCCTTTTCAGACATCAATCTCAATTTATAAAAAATTAACCCACCAGTTCTTAATTTAGGACCTCCTCAAGGGGAGTATATGTGAGGCCCCACGCATCGGCAACGGCTTTGTAAACAATCTTACCGTTTACGACGTTTAGACCTTTTTTCAATTCTTCGTTTTGTGCACAAGCTTGTTGCCAACCTTTGTTTGCCAATTGGATTGCGTACGGCAAAGTCGCGTTGGTCAATGCAAGTGTCGAAGTATAAGGTACGGCACCTGGCATGTTAGCTACGCAGTAGTGAACAATACCGTCGATTTCGTACGTTGGATTCTCGTGCGTAGTCGGCGTACATGTTTCGATGCATCCGCCTTGGTCAACGGCTACGTCCACCAACACCGTTCCTTTTTTCATCAATGAAAGCATATCGCGTGTGATAAGGTGTGGTGCTTTCGCGCCAGGAATCAATACCGCTCCTACGATAAGGTCAGACTGACTTACCAATTGACGAATGTTGTACTCGTTCGACATGACGGTATCGGCATTGGCAGGAAGTACATCTTCCAAATAACGTAGGCGATTGAGGTTTACATCCACAATCGTCACGTTTGCGCCCAAGCCTGTTGCCATTTTAGCGGCTTGTGTTCCTACAATACCACCGCCCAAAATCAGCACATTGGCAGGTTTTACGCCTGCTACACCGCCGAGCAAAATACCGCGTCCGCCCATTGGTTTTTCCAAATATTTGGCACCTTCCTGAATCGCCATCCGACCTGCTACTTCCGACATAGGTACAAGAAGTGGCAACGAGCGATCCGCTTTTTCTACGGTTTCGTAGGCCAAACATACGGCGTTACGTTCAATCATTGCGTGCGTCAAAGGCTCTGACGATGCAAAGTGAAAGTACGTAAACAACAATTGATTTTCTTTGATTAATGCGTATTCCGACGCAATCGGCTCTTTCACTTTCACAATCATTTCGGCGATTTCGTACACCGCTTCAATGGTTGGAAGGATAGTCGCACCTGCTTTTTCGTATTCTGAATCTTCAAATCCGCTACCTACCCCTGCCGTTGACTGTATATAAACGGGATGGCCATTTTTACGAAATTCTGCTACTCCTGCGGGAGTTAACGCTACGCGGTTTTCGTTGTTTTTAATTTCCTTAGGTACGCCGATAATCATTGTCGTAATTGGTTTAGAGTAAGTGTCAGAATGTTGATTTTTGGAATACGATACAAAATTACGGGGAACGAAAATATTTTCTGTTATTGAAAAATAAATAAGAAAATAAAACTTATTAATCAAAAAAAAGATGAAAAATTTCTATTATTGGGCTAAATTTTGATTGAAAGACGAAAAATATTCGCCCCCTTTATTATGGTTCATCTTGACGATACCGATTTGCAGATTTTGAGGTTACTACAAACCAATGCACAGCTGACAATCAAAGAGATTGCGACGCAGATTAATCTCTCCATTACGCCCGTTCATGACCGTATCAAAAAACTGGAACGGGAAGGAATTATCGAAAAATACGTGACGATGCTAAACCGTAAAAAACTAAATAAAGGTTTGGTGGTTTATTGTAACGTAACGCTCGATAAACAACAGCACGAAAATTTTCGCGAGTTCAACGAAGCCATGCTCCAAATGCCTGAGGTGGTAGAATGCTGCGTCGTGTCGGGGACGTTTGATTACCTCATCAAAATCGTAGCGACCGACGTGGAGAGTTACCACGCCTTTTACCAAGAAAAACTGGCCAGTTTTAAAGCCATTTCGCACATAAGCAGTTTTTTTGTGATGTCGGAAGTGAAAAGCACGACGGCCATACCGATATGATACTTCAATCCATCAATAACATCGCCGAACTCTGCGCCCGAAAAGGAGTTCAAAACGTAGTCATTTCACCTGGCTCGCGGAGTGCGGCGCTTACCTTGGCGTTTGCGCGTCATCGTGGCATAAAAACAAAAGTAATTCCCGACGAACGAGTGGCGGGTTTTGTCGGTATGGGTATGGCACAGTACAGCGGCCAGACGGTGGCCTTGGTATGTACCTCTGGCAGTGCAGCTTATAACCTTGCCCCTGCGGTAGTGGAGGCGTTTTTCCAAGAAATACCATTGCTGGTTTTGACCGCCGACCGCCCCAAAGAATGGATACATCAACAAGATGGGCAAACAATTTTTCAAAATGAGTTGTACGGCAAGCACGTCAAAAAATCGTTTGAATTACCCGCGGATTATGCTCATCCTGATGCAAATTGGTACATCGAACGCGTGCTCAACGAAGCGATCAACCTTTCCCAAGCGTATCCCAAAGGCCCCGTACACGTCAATGTGCCGATTCGGGAGCCGTTTTACCCCACAGCCAACGAAAAAATTACCTACGACCGCAACGTTCGATTGGTCGAGCGACTTTCGACACAACCGACCCTTTCTCCCGAAACGTGGCACCGTTTGCAAGGGGAGTTTGAAAATACGTCTCGCGTATTGATTGCGGTGGGACAGCTTCCACCCCAATCGGCTTTATGGAAGGTTTTGAAAGAATTTAGCGAAGAAATGGGCGTGCCTGTGTTGGGAGATATTATTTCAAACATTCCTGCCGATGATGCTTTTGTTCGTCACCATGATGTGTGTTTACGACCAAAAAATCACGAACAATTGGCTGATTTACAGCCTGATTTGTTAATCACCGTGGGGGATTCGTTTATTTCTAAAAACCTGAAACTGTTCCTTCGCAAGTTTGCTCCCGCGCGCCACTGGCACATCAAACCCACCGAGCAGTTGGTAGATACCTTTCAAACCCTGTCGTTGCAGGTACCTGTGGAACCAGTTTATTTCTTTCAAAAATTGCTGGAGGATATTGATTATCAGCAGTTTGTGCATCAAGATGATGACAGTGAGGAGCGTGCTCAATACCGCGAAAAATGGTTGCAAGCCGACCGTAATGCCCAACGGAAACTTGCACAGTTTTTCCGTCAAGAAAAGCGTTGGAATGAATTTACGTTGGTTGATTCACTCATGCGTTTGTTGCCCGAAAATTGCGTCTTGCATTTAGCCAACAGTATGCCCGTGCGTTATGCAAACTTAGTGGGCACAAGCACCCAAGTTGAAGTGTTTGCAAATCGTGGTACAAGCGGGATTGATGGTTGCACAAGTACGGCCGTCGGTTCGGCGATGATGACCGATAAGTTGGTGTTTTTGCTGACTGGCGATGTCTCGTTTTTTTACGATCGCAACGCGCTTTGGCATCCACATATTCCTGAAAATCTGCGCATTGTGCTTTTTAATAATAACGGTGGAAATATTTTTAGGCTGATTGATGGGCCATCGGCACAACCTGAATTAGAACAATATTTTGAAACGCGCCACCATACATCGGCACGTAATGCGGCAGAAGATGCAGGCGTAGCCTATTTTGCTTTGGATAATAATACGAATAATCACCAAGACATGATGGCGGCTGTTTTGACTGGGACTGTCAAAGAAGACGCATTTGAATCCATCTGGAAGCAATTTTTGGTTCAAGATGGCAAAGCCAAACTGTTAGAAATTTTTACCGATCCCGTGACGAATGGAAATGTTTTTGAGGCGTATCGAAAAATGAGCTAGCTTGAACATTTAACTGTTTTGAAATAAGATAATGTCCCAAAGAGGGTGGATTGATTCCCAAGAATTTCCACCTCCTTAAAACCTGCTTTTTGCATTAAATCGGGGAGTTTTCCTTTGACGTTATCGTTGGTGGTATAAAAATTATCAAACACCTGTAACACAAAAAATAAAAACCTCATCAGTGTGGTTTCTGATTTCCCCCAATCCGCAATGTGCAACTCTCCTTGTGGTTTTAGTACCCGATTGATTTCTTTAAAAGCCGTTATTTTCTGGGCAGTAGTCAAATGATGAAATACCCAAGAAGATAAAACCTTATCAAAGGCACAATCGGGGAAAGGGAGGGCGGTTCCTTCGTATGCTAGCAAGGTAATTGCTGACTTTTTTTGACTTATTTTCGTTTGAGCGATGGCCAATATCTGCGGGTCGGTATCTAAGCCAATAACTGTAGCACTGTTACACTGCTCTTCGATGAGTAGCGTCAGGGTGGCAGTACCGCAGCCAAAGTCTAATACTTTTTCATTCGGACGAAGTTGTGCTTGGTGAATCAAACGATTTTTGACTTTCAGCTCAGGCATGGTCAATCGGATAAACCAATCGTAGAAGGGTGTTAGAAAGTGATATTTGAGGGCTGGGATGTAGGTTGTGGGCATCAATTTTGGTGAGGTTGTGGGTATAATAGACAAATAAATGACTCATATTGCAGTAATTGCAAAACCTGATGTACTTTATTTCAGAAAATAAGCAATCCAATAAGAAACAACCGCTCCTTTTCCACAAATGAATAATTTTACGCTCAATCGTCGTCGATTTCTTCAAGGGACTTCTGCTTCTATAGCATTATCCACCCTAGATGCTAGTGGTTTGAATGTGAATAATCCTGCCAAAACGTATCGTGTGGCCTTGATTGGAACTGGCTGGTACGGAAAAAGTGATTTGTTTCGCCTTATTCAAGTGGCTTCGGTAGAGGTAGTAGCCCTTTGTGATGTGGACAAAAATATGCTTGAAGCCGCTGGAAAGCTGGTAAGTCAACGTCAGAAATCAGGCAAAGTACCTCTGCTGTACGGCGATTACCGCAAAATGCTGGCCGAAAATAAACTCGATATTGTGCTGATTGGCAGTCCTGACCACTGGCATGCCATGCAAGCGATTGACGCCGTTAAGGCAGGAGCGCACGTATATGTACAAAAGCCGATTAGTGTCGATGTAATGGAAGGCGAAGCGATGGTAGCGGCTGCCCGTAAGTACAAGAAAGTAGTACAAGTAGGTACCCAGCGAAAAAGTACGCCGCACTTGATTGAGGCCAAAAAGAACATTGTCGATGCAGGTTTGTTGGGAAAAATATCGCACGTAGAAATGTGTTGCTATTATCACATGCGCAACAATGGAAATCCACCTGTGCAAGCCGTTCCCGACTTCTTTGACTATGAAATGTGGACAGGCCCCGCGCCAATGCGTCCGTACGATGGTTTGCCGCATATTCGTTGGTGGCGGACGTTTAAAGAATACGGAAATGGCATCATGGGCGATATGTGTATTCACATGTTTGATACCGTGCGCTGGATGTTGCATTTGGGCTGGCCCAAGCGCATTACATCGTCGGGAGGGATTTATGTGCAAAAAGAGGGTAAATCAAATATTTCAGATACGCAGTCGGCGATTTTTGAGTATGATGAATTGAACTGCGTATGGCAACATCGTACGTGGGGAACACCCGCAAATCCCGATTATCCGTGGTCATTTACGCTCTACGGAGAAAAAGGGACGCTTTGGGCCAGTACGATGGCCTATGATTTTATTCCACAAGGGAAGGGCGAAAAAATCCATAAAGATGTGGTGTATGAAAAAGAAAAATATCCCGAAGATTTGACCGAAGAGCGCATTGAGCTAAATGCTGCTCCTGCAACCCGCCTTCACATGCTCGACTTTATTGCGGCTATTGAAAATAATTCGCGCCCAGTGGCAGATATTGAAGAGGGGCATATTTCGACGGCTAGTTGTATTCTTGCCAACATGTCGATGGAATTAGGACGTCCTTTGGTATATGATCCTAACAAACGGGTGGTCGTAGGTGATGCCGAAGCAACAAAAAAATTAGCTCGACCCTACCGAGGCTCGTGGGTGCATCCAGACCCCAATCGTGTCTGAAAACTAGGCGAAAAGTAGGTTTTAGGAGCAGCAATGCTCCTTTTTTGTTTTTTACGTCAAGGTTAAAAATATCCTTAGACGATGGTAACAGGAAGGTAGATTCAAAAATTTTGTGTTTATTTAGGGGATTTTTAATGCCCTTTTAATCTAGCAGCATTACTTTACCCCATTATGCCCCAATTGATAGATTTAAGTACCTTCGGAGAAGAAGAAGGGAAATTGACTGTTTTTGAGAAAGTTTTACCAGGAGATATAAAACGAGCTTTTTATATTTATGGTGTGCCTTATGACCAAGAGCGTGCAAAACACGGTCATTTTACGGCAACAAATGCCTTAGTGATGGTCGCGGGGAGTTGTCGGGTTCGGGTTAGTCATAGTGGACAAGAAGATACGTATATTCTTAATTCGCCTTCACAAGCACTTGTTTTACATCCAGGAGATTGGCACATTATGGATCAGTTTACGGCAGATGCGGTGCTGTTGGTGATGTCAAATCAGTACTATGATAAGAGCGACTATTTCTTTGAAAAACCATGATACTTCATCTCGATCTTAAACGTACAAATCAGCCGTATCAGGCTGAAATAGCGGAAGCGATGCAACGCGTGGCGGAGTCAGGATGGTATGTGTTGGGAAAAGAAGTGGCGTCGTTTGAAGAAAATTGGGCGGAGTATTGTGGTACTTCTCATTGTTTGGGAGTTGCCAACGGACTAAATGCCCTCGAACTGATTTTTAAAGCCTTTGATTTTCCCGCAGGAAGCGAAGTCATCGTTCCTGCCAATACCTACATCGCGTCGATTCTTTCGGTTACTACTTTAGGTTTAACTCCGATTTGGGTAGAACCAGACCCCAAAACGTTCAACATTGACCCACGTAAGATTGAAGAAAAAATTACGCCTCGTACCAAAGCCATTTTAGCCGTACACCTCTACGGAAAGTGTTGCGATATGAAACCCATTTGGGACATCGCGCGCCGATATAGCTTAAAGATTGTTGAAGATGCAGCCCAGGCTCATGGCGCCACTTACCAGGGTCACAAAGCGGGTAATTTGTCGGATGCGGCGGCCTTTAGTTTTTATCCTACCAAAAATCTTGGTGCACTCGGCGATGCAGGAGCGATTACGACCAACGATGCCGACTTGGCCCGCAAAATTGCCAGCTTGCGCAATTATGGTTCGACTATCAAGTACTACAACGACCACGTAGGAACCAATAGTCGTTTGGATGAATTGCAAGCGGCGATTTTGAATGTGAAATTGAAGTATTTAGAAACGGAAAACCAGCGCCGTCGCGAACTAGCGCGCTTTTATTTGTCTGAAATAAAGCATCCTGATTTGGTGCTTCCGAGCCTCAAAACGCTTTACGAAGATGCATGGCACTTGTTTGTGGTTCGTCACCCCAAACGGGAGCAATTCATTGATTATTTGATGGACAACGGCATTCAAGCAACGGTGCACTATCCAGTTCCTCCGCACAAACAAAAAGCCTATTCAGAATATAATCATTTGAGTTTGCCTATTTCAGAACAAATTCACAATGAGGTGATTAGTCTTCCTCTGAACCCTTCATTAACCGACGAAGAGGCGCGCCATATTGTTCAAGTTATCAACCAATCTGTCTATCAACCCCATGCTGCTGTCGGTTATCATTCCCGTCTATAACAGCGAACAGACGATTAATCGACTCGTTGAGCATGTACTGGAAACGCTAGACCGAACTACCCTTGAAATCGTTTTGGTCAACGACGGCAGTCGCGACCGTTCGGAGCAGGTATGCACTGAATTAGCAAAGCGTTTTTCGGAGGTGAAATTTATTTCATTACGCCGTAATTCAGGGGAGTTCAATGCCGTCATGTGCGGTTTGAACCATGCTTCGGGCGATTATTGTGTGATGATTGACGACGATTTTCAGAATCCTCCTACTGAAATTTTAAAACTCGTTGAGACCGCCCAACAAGGCGATTATGACGTGGTATATTCATTTTATGCCACAAAAAAACACTCGTGGTTCCGAAATTTTGGCAGTTGGTTGGTCAACCGTGTGACTACGTGGTTACTCGAAAAACCCAACGATTTGTACTTGTCGAGTTTCAAGTTGATTAATCAAGCTGTCGTTCAAGAAATTATCAAATACAAAGGCCCGTATCCGTACCTCGACGGCCTGATTTTTAGAGTCACCCGCAACGTCGGACGAGTGCAGGTGTCGCACAATGCCCGCGAAGAAGGTGAATCGGGGTACACTTTGCGCAAACTTACTTCGCTTTTTATGACGATTCTGTTTGGGTATTCGCTCAAACCTTTGCGGTTGCTGACGGCTACGGGTTTGGCCTTTTCGGGTTTCTCACTATTGGCAGTGCTGATAGATTTGGTGTTGTACGCCATTCATTCTGAATTTTTCATTCTTAATTCGGTACTCATTCTGCTTACTTTTTTTAGTGGATTGATTTTGACCTGCTTAGGGATTGTGGGGGAATACATTGGCCGCATTTTTATGGCCCAAAGTGGCTTGCCACAATACGTGGAAAAAATGGTGATTACAAAGGAACCGCAAATAAAAAAATAAGAATCTTTAACGCGATTGCGATGATAGGTAAACAGGATGAATACGAACGGATGTTCAACGCTGAACGCCAATTGTGGTGGTATAAAATTTTGCATCAGAAGGCAACCGAGCGTATCAAACAACATTTTACGAACCCAACAAACCTTACTATTTTGGACGCAGGATGCGGAACGGGCGGAATGTTGATTCATTTAAAAGAACAAGGTTTTAAGGCCATCGAAGGGTTTGATTATTCGGAAGATGGTGTCAAGTTTTCGCAGTCGAGAGGCTTGGACGTGACGTATTTTGACCTAACAAAAATTGCGACTTATAAACCCGAAAAAAAGTTTGACGTTATTATCTGCAATGACGTTTTTACGTATTTTTCGGATGCAGTTATTGTGGATGTTTTGGCCGCTATTAAGGCTAAATTGGCCCCAAACGGCATTTTTATTACCAATAACAATGCCCATGCTGCTTTTGCGGGAGTACACGATGTGGTGGTGGGAGGACAAAAAAGATTTGTCAAAGAGGACATGCAAAGGTTGGCAAAAGCCGCCGATTTGGAAGTGACCTACGCCACCTATTGGAGTTTCTTTTTATCGCCGCTTATCATGGCAGTACGGGCATGGCAACGGTTTCAGATGAAACGGGGATGGATTGATCTTAGTAAAGAGTCGTCTGATGTGGCAGTTCCGCCGTCTTTCATCAATAATACGCTGTATTGGTTGGTAAAAATTGAAGAAAGTATCATTGGTAAAGGCCCTTTCGGAAGTTCGGTTTTTGTGACAATGGCTCCTAAGAAAGTATGATAATAAAACGCGCTGAAGCTTGGTGGAATATCCTCTTTGTCAGTAGTTTACTTGTATTGATAATCATTAGGTGGTATTATCAAATTCCAACCGAACTGGATGTGGATACGAGTACGTGGATCAGTTCGGCCATCAGTACAGCGCACGCTGACCGCCCGCTTTGGACCTTACTCAATTACTCCGACAGCCGCCCACTCACGGTATTTCCTTTGGCGGTGGCCGAAATGGCAGGAATCAAAGTCGATTGGGCGCTGGCCGACGGGATTGGGGTCATGCTCTGGGTCGCCACGCTGACGTTTGTCTTTCTGATGTTTAAACATTGGTTTTCTTCGGCACGGTCATTTTTGTTTACTGCTCCTCTGCTGTTCTTCCAAGCGTTTCATTTGTGGCCTGGTTTTATGACCTACAATTCAGAACACATTTGTATTCTGATGTTGACAGTGGGTTTTTGGGCGGTTATCAAACTGAAAGACAGCGTTTATCCTTCGTGGTGTTATTTTCTTCTGGGGTTGTGGCTGGGGCTTTTGCCGTTTGCTAAGTTTCAAACCATTCCGATGGGGTTGATTTTGGCGCTTTTTCTCCTTTTTTTTCTACTCAAAACCCAACAATGGAAACGTCTTTTGGCGTTGATAGGAGGCGGAATTTTGCCTCTGTTGTTAGTAAATGGGTATTATTATCATTACGACCAACTGGAAACATTCTGGAATGATTATTTCTGGAATTATTATTACTACTCATTTTCTACCGTTCATTCAAAACTAGAAACCAGTAACCGTTTTAGTCCACTTACCATCGGGCGATTTGTGTTTCAGCCTGCCGCTACCCGTGTTTTTTGGGGAGTTCAACTTGTATTAATTTCGATAGGGGTTGTTCAGTTTTTACGATTTCCTTCGCGGCGCGTGGTCGTTTCCCGCTCCGTGATCGGCCTTGCGGTGGGAGTGGCCTTGGTAAGTTTGTACGCCGTTTTACAAGCAGGAAATCCGTTTGACCATTACTTATTGTTTTTGTTTGTTCCTTCGGTCGTGTTGGCGAGTTTTTGCTCTCTGTACTTTTCGCCCAAAACGTTTTCTAGCTTGTGGACAGTGGCCCTTTTGGTAATCGCCTTAGAAGGTGTGAGAAATGTGATTGCGTTTCCTTTGGGAACTATTCCTAAGCTGCCTAAGTCAGATGCAATGATACGCAGGGCAATACAAGCGAATATTTTTCCCAACGAAACAATGACGATTTGGGGCTATGCCGACCGTTTTTTTGTGTATGAACACTTGCCAGCAGGCAATCGCCTCCCACACTCATACTGGATTTATACCAAAAGCCCCTTGCAAACCCACCGTCAACGCGAATTGATTGATGATTTAGACCAAAATAAACCCGCGTTATTTATGGATGCCATGGTGGCCCCTGTGTCAACCATTTATGTTCCTGACAATGTGAATTACCGCCACGAAAAATTTCCAATCATTGCAAAATATGTTAGGGAGCATTATACGTTGGTAGATGTAGTGAAAGGCGCTCGCTTTTACCGACGAAAAAAAGAGTGAAATTTGAATCTAAGTAGCCTATCAGCGAGAGAGTGTCAGGCGCTTCATTAAATTTGTATTTATAAAAATGAGTAGTGAGTTAAATAGCAAATAAAACATCATGTCAGACAAAAGCACCGAATTCCTTTATAATTACTTAAACAACGCCTCTCCGACGGGTTTTGAATCGTCGGGACAACAAATTTGGCTTGATTACTTGAAGCCTTACATTGACGATTATCTCGTGGATACGTACGGAACCGCCGTAGGTATCATCAATCCCAACCAGCCTTACAAAGTGGTGATTGAAGCGCACTCGGACGAGATTTCTTGGTTTGTCAATTACATCTCCGAAGATGGCTATATCTATGTGATTCGCAATGGCGGTTCTGATGCCCTGATTGCTCCTTCAATGCGTGTTAATCTTCATACAAAAAAGGGTACTGTCAAAGGTGTTTTTGGGTGGCCTGCCATTCACGTTCGCGACCTCGCCAAAGAGATGGCCCCCAAAGTGGCTGATTTGACCATCGACGTAGGTGCGAGCAGCAAAAAAGAAGTAGAAGAAATGGGTATCCACGTGGGGACGGTCGCTACGTTTTCGGACGGGTTGTTTGAAATGAACAATCGCTACTACGTAGGGCGTGCGTTGGACAACCGTATGGGTGGGTTTATGATTGCAGAAGTAGCGCGTCGTTTGAAAGAAAACAATGTTGAACTTCCGTTTACGCTGTACATCGTCAATGCGGTACAGGAAGAAATCGGTTTACGCGGAGCTGAGATGATTGTACGTCGCCTGAAGCCCGACTTGGCCATTTGTACCGACGTAACGCACGACACACAGTCGCCGATGTACAAGAAAAAAGAACAAGGAGACATGAAGTGCGGTGGTGGCCCTGTATTGTGCTATGGCCCTGCGGTGCAAAACAACGTGTTGGACATGCTAATCGGAGTAGCCGAAGACAAAAAGATTCCGTTCCAACGCCAAGCCGTAAGCCGCTCGACGGGCACGGACACCGACGCTTTTGCTTACGCGACCGAAGGGGTTGCTTCTGCATTGATTTCATTGCCATTGAAATACATGCACACCACGGTGGAAACCGTCCACAAAGATGACGTGCAAAATGTAATTAATCTCATGTATGAGGTGCTCGTTCAACTCAAAGGAAACGAGGACTTTAGATACATTAAATAGGGAATATACTGCGGTTATGAGAAACCGCAGGCATGGGCGCTGCCCCCGAACTACGATTCGGGGGCAACAAGGCCCAGCGTCTCCGACGCGTCTTTTTGCAGTAATTGGGGTTTGAGAAATCGCAGGCATGGGGGCGTAGGTAACGACACCTCAAGACTTTGTAGTTCCTCAAAATTTTTGTAAATTCACAGAGTGAAAAAAGGGAAAGAAATATTATTAGACTTCTTTGTGGATAGGTTGACAAACTCCATCCAAAATACTATATCAGGAGATAGTTTCCCTACTGAAGTCTCTCGCTTTACGCTCAAAGACAGTAAACGAACTGCCAAGAAAAATGGTTGGAACTTCAATTGGAAAGCAGAATTGAAGGACGATATTAATGAAGTTTATAAGCTTACGATTGTACATAATCCTGATATTATTCAGGGAGTTTTGAGTGTTCGTAAAGAAAGTGACCATATTTTCATGAACTTGCTTGAGAACGCACCTTTTAACATTGGACAAAATAAACTCTATGTGGGCGTTGCAGGAAACCTCGTTGCTTATGCCTGTAAACTTTCTTTTCAATACGGTTTTGATGGGTTCGTGGCGTTTACTGCTAAGACGAAACTAATAGCCCATTATGAAGCTTCCTTGGGGGCTAATCACATTGGGGGGCATCGAATGATTATTGAAACCCACGCAGCAAGATTTTTAGTCGAAAAATATTTTAAATCATAATTCTATGGGATTTATAAAAGAACCTAAGGGTATTGACTTTATTATTCAAAGTAAACCCTTGACTGAGAAAGACAGGCAAGATATCAGTAAACATATTGCAGATTATAAAGAGAAGTACGCTAAGAAGCTGGTTGTCAAAACGAAAGCAAAACAACCAGCCTGAAACAGACAACTTCAGAACGAACACCACTGCCCCCGAACTACGATTCGGGGGCAACAAGGCCCAGCGTCTCCGACGCGCATTTTTGCAGCAACTGGGTTTTGAGAAACCCTGCTGCGGTTATGAGTAACCGCAGTCACGGGCGCCGCCCCCGAACTACGATTCGGGGGCAACAAGGCTCAGCGTCTCTGACGCAACTACCCCAAATAAGCCCTTAAATTAGCAATTACTTTCTGCGTCAAACGTACCTTTGACTCCTCCGTAAAACCCGCAGAATGCGGGTACAGCAAGACATTCTTCATTGTCGAAAATGCTTTATAATGTTTTCCTGCTCCATCGGAATCCAAGATGGCAAAAGACGTCGGGTCGCTTTGAAGCCAAGCCGCAAAGGCATTTACGTCAAACGTAGGCCCTAGCGAAGTATTGATGAGAATTGAGTTAGGTTTTTTGACCAAAAACTCCCGTTCTCCCAACAAAATCGTGTGTTTAGGTAAATGCGTCGTGACCACGTCGCAGGTAGCTAATAGTTCATGAAGAGGTAAAAAATGAATGCCGTTTTGTTCGGCTTCGGGTTTCGGTTGTCGCCCAAAATAATACACCGTCATGCCAAAGTGCAGGGCTGTTTTGGCGACCATCATTCCTAACGTTCCCAGTCCAATCACCCCCAAGGTTTTTCCTCCCAATTCTACGGGCTGTGGTTTCCATTGGTGCGAGCCAAAGCCTTTAAAAAGTTGAATAAGTTGCGCAAAAATGTATTCAACAACGCCTTCGTCCCCATAATCACGCACTCCCAATACCTTAATTCCTAACTCACGCGCTTTACCAATGTCAACGTTGGCCGAAGCTTCACTGTACAAACTACAACACATTCCGATGTACTTGAGCGAGGGCGCAGCGGCAATCACATCGGCCGAAACAGGCGTTTGCCAGCTGACAAGCACACAATCACTTTGCCCAATTCGAGCTAAGGTTTCTTCATCAGAGGTCGGGAGGTCGTAGTAACGAAGCAGAGGTTGGCGGGAAAAAGTGGCAATTTCTTGAATGCCTTCTTCGGTAAGGCGGCAGGAATCAATGATGGTAATTTGGTCAAATAGCATCCCAAAAGCTTTTTGTGAGAAGGTGCAATAGTATGAAGAATTTGGCCTAAATTCACACATTCATTTACAAACTCTCCCTTTTCTATGCTCCAACTTAGACCTATGTTGCTGAGTGCGTCGTTGTTGCTAAGTACCAGCGCAATCGTACTGGCACAACCTGCTCCGCTTTCTTCTTTGTACAAACAAACGAGCGACGTGCATCATTTGATGGCTAATTATGCCGCCGACCGTGGAAGTCTAATCCGTTTTTACGTCATCGAAAACTCTCCCGAGCGCCGACAACGCCTCGAACGGCTTTCGACCGATTACCTTCAGCAACTGAAAAAACTGGATTTTGATAAACTACCTGTTGATAGTCAGGTTGATTACCTGTTGTTTCAGCGCAATTTGCAGGTGGACTTACGCGAACTCGCCAAAGAAGCCAACGAAGTTTCGCAGACCCAAGCGTGGTTTCCGTTTGCCGACCGTATTTATGCTTTAGAAAAATCGCGTCGCCGTGGGACGTCGGTGGAGGGAGAAAAAATAGCTGTTGAGCTAAATACTCTAGCGCGTGAAGTGGCAGAAGCCCGAAAAATGGTTGAGAAACTCGATAAGATTGACCCAATTTTGGCCGACCGAGCATCAGGAACGGCCACGGGGCTAAAATCGGCCATGAAAAGTGTGTTTGAATTTTATAATGCCTACGACCCCGATTTTACGTGGTGGGTGCCGCAGCCGTACCAAAAACTTGATAGTGCGCTGACGTCGTATGCCTCGTTTTTTGCCAAAAAAGCCAAATTAGCTGCTCCTACAAAAGACGACGGAAGTGGTATCAATGGCGTGGCCGTGGGGCGGGATGAACTTATTCGACAGCTCGAATTTGAATTTATTTCCTACACTCCCGAAGAACTCATTGACATAGCCAACAAAGAATTTGCGTGGTGCGACCGTGAGTTGCTCAAAGCATCTCGCGAGATGGGCTTTGGCGACGATTGGAAAAAAGCACAGGAAAAAGTAAAAAATTCGATGGTGCCCGTGGGGGAACAACCTGCCATGATTTTGCGACTTTACAACGAGTCGGTTGATTTTCTTAAAAAGAATGATTTGATTACGATTCCACCAATTGCGGAAGAAACGTGGCGGATGGCGATGATGTCGGCAGAACGTCAGAAGTTTAGCCCATTTTTCTTGGGAGGTGAAACTATCTTGATTTCGTACCCCACGGCGGCAATGTCGCACGAAGATAAATTGATGAGTATGCGGGGAAATAACCCTCATTTTTCGCGCGCTACCGTTCACCACGAACTGATTGCGGGACACCACTTACAAGGGTTTATGAACAATCGCTACAAGACGTACCGCCGTTTTCGTACGCCGTTTTGGACCGAAGGCTGGGCCTTGTATTGGGAAATGATTTTGTGGGATATGAACTTCCCGCAGTCGCCCGAAGACCGCGTGGGGATGCTGTTTTGGCGAATGCACCGTTGCGCTCGGATTATCTTTTCGCTCAATTACCATTTAGGAAAATGGACGCCGCAGCAGTGTATCGACTTTTTGGTGGATAGGGTAGGGCACGAGCGTGCCAATGCGGAGGGAGAGGTGCGTCGCTCGTTTGTAGGTGGATACGAGCCACTCTATCAGTTGGCGTATATGACGGGAGCGTTCCAGTTTTATGCGCTCAAAAAAGAGTTGGTTGATTCCAAAAAGATGACTTACAAGCAGTTTCACGATACCATCATGCAGCAAAATTCATTGCCCGTGGACATGGTACGCGCTGTGATGACCAACAAAAAACTTGCTCCTGACTACAAGTCTTCGTGGAAGTTTTATGTACCTCCTGTGATGAAGTAGGGACTATTTATTTACCACATAGTACACATTAGTTTTTCACATCAGGAATCATAGCTTTCTATGTTTACTATGTGACAAATTCTAAAGTGCACTATGTGGTAAAAATATTACTTCGGAGCCATAAGCACTTGTTCGGTAGAAAAAGGCTTACCAAACGAAGGGGGAGATGGATGGATAATTTAGGAATTCATGGCTTGATTTTTACAACCGTAATGGGAGGGCACTTCTCAGTTATTGGCTCAAAGATTTGATAATTACTGTACATTGGGCATAAGCCATAAAAAAGCTCCAATCGATACCTAACACCTTTTTTTAGTGTTAATTGGGGGAGTTCATTTACGAAAGCCCAATTGCCAGGGAAATCTTCTTCTGTTAGTATGTAGGCACTAATAGTACCTTGATAGGAGATATTCAATTGGTAGTCACTAGTACAAGCACTAGTAAGCTTGTGAATTCTGGGGGTAACACATTCGCTACATGGTTGTACGTAAGATCTAATGATGGTATCTTTATAACATGAATTACTACCTTCAAATCTAAAACGCATAGAATTCATGTGAGTGCCATAAACGGTTACCGTATCGTTTATAAGGGGTTGATTAAAACTAGATGGAGTTTCAAACGTAAAATAGTTGACAAAAAAGCCATAACCATTTTGGTACCTATTCGATTTGTCAGCATTGTTCGTTTGTATAATTAGTGAACCATCACGGCTTACACCACTAAGTGAACACAAGGAGGCTTGTACAGTCAATTTTGTAATTTGCACATCACAGTTACTCAAGCCTTTGGCAACGAAGAAATAATTGATACGAAGCGTAGGTCGTATAAGTGGAGCAGGATTACTGACTGACAGAAAAGAGACGCTATTGAAATTATAAATTGTTTGAAAACTGACCTGATATTTATTTCCCCCCAAGGGCTTAATCATTGAAGGAGCAAGGGTTATACATTCCGAAGGGGTGTTATTCCACTCGGTGCAGAGTTGGTAGAAGAAAGAGTCACTCGGTCGAGTAAAGTGCTGGAGAGAATCTAACTCAAAAACAAAACCTACAATGGTTCCTTTGGGGAAAATAGTATTTGTGATAACTTTTAATTTTTTGTTATCTGTTGAAGTAGAAAATGTAAAAGTGTCAGTTGTGTCGTTATCAATTACTTGAGGAATAGAAGTGATAACAGGAGAGTTGGGATTTATGTCATATAACCCAGCACTTTTAACTACTTCTGAGCCTACTAAAGGTTTTAAACCGACGAAATTCTGCCCCAAAATGTTATTAGACAACAGTAGGAACAAGCAAATAATCAGTGACTTCATGTTTTTTAGAGTAGAGTTGTTTACCTAAAAATACAGCAAAAATTATGCCGTATTTTTAGGTGTCTTGAGACTGGTTTCTCTAGTAATAAGTCACTTTAGCTGAACTTTAAAATGCAGTTATGTACAATGGCTAGGAGGTTATTTTCCTTGTGGCGCAGTCATCTCTTGGTCGGTTGAAACGGGCTTGTCAAAGGAAGGCGTGCCGTCTTTCAAAAACGTAAACGACTGAATACGAGGCGAGCGTTTGCCTCCGCAGCCCTGACCTGCTTCGCTGTTGGCGTGGTAAAGAATCCAGTTCTGACGTCCATCAGGTGATTTGAAAAAACTGTTGTGTCCCGCTGCGTGCGTTCCGTTGGTATTCTCGGCCCAAAACACAGGATTCGGGTGCTTTTTCCACGAAGCTACTTTCATCAAATCATCGCTGGGAGAAGCGTAAATCATCCCCAATGAATAGAAGTCTGTCCAGCAACCACTGGCTGAAAAAATAATGTTAACACGGCCGTTAGGACTTTTCAAAAACTGAGGGCCTTCGTTGACCAACACCAACGGTTTGTCGTCGGGGCCTGGGCGGCTGATGGTGCCGTGTTTTTCCCACGAAAACTGAGGCTCAGAGATTTTGATTCGTTCGCCCACGCACGTCCATGGGTTGCTCATTTTGCATAAATAAATCGACTGTTGCCCGTTTTCGTCGCCTTCCCATCCTGACCACGTCAGGTAAAATTGTCCCTTGTGCTCAAACACCGAGCCATCAATCGCCCATTTATCTTGAGGCGTTTTTAGCTGTCCTTTCATTTCCCAGCTTCCTTGGGTAGGGTCTGCCGATGCATTTTCAAGTACAAACAAGCGGTGATTGCGGTTTTGGCCATCGTCGGCAGCGAAGTAGATGTACCATTTACCTTGCAAAAAATGCAATTCAGGTGCCCAAATTTCTTTGGAATAAGGCCCCGTCGCAGGAGGTGTCCACACAATTTTTGGGCTAGCGGAAGCCAGCTCCGTTAAGGTTTTTACTTTCCAGATACTCAGGTTTTTACCCGTGGTGTGCATGTAATAGTAAAACCCATCTTTGTAAATCGACCACGGGTCAGCCCCTGCGGGTAACAAAGGGTTTTTGAACGTTTGGGCGTGGATAAGAAAAGGAAAAAGTACTAGAAATATGATTTTTTTCATTGGATAAAAAGCGCTGATTTTGTTGAGATTTGCTGTTTTTTTGGAACACGGATGACACAGATTGGACGGATATTCACGGATTTTGGATGAACTCACGCTCACCTAAAATTCGACATTCTGCACTTGACATTTTGTCATTCCCTTTACACTTTCGGGTATTCCCAGCCTTTGCGGTAGGGGCGTTCGAGGAGTTTATTGGCTTCGGGGTCGTTTTTGATGAGTCCTTTTTCTCCGTCCCACTCAATACTTCGCCCCGCTTTCATCGAAAGCATTCCTAACAAAGCCATGTTAGAAGAGCGGTAGCCAATTTCAATGTCGCATACCGACGGTTGATTTTTCTCAATCGACATCAAAAAATCGGCCCAAAGATTGGCGATATTTTGCTGGTCAGGTATGTCGAGTTTGGCATCTTCGTGGATGATGGGCTTTTTGGAATCGGTCGGGTAAAACGTCCAGCCGTCGAGCCAGCCCATGTGGAAAGTACCTTCTGTTCCGTAAAAATAACAGCCTACGGCCTGTTGAGGGTGGGTTTTTTCGGCGTTGTTTCCCGCAAATTGACGATGTTCCCACGTCGCGGTGAAGTTTTCAAATTCATACACCGCCACTTGGTGGTCAGGGGCATCAGTATTGTCGGTTTTGATGGCGCGTCCTCCCGTCGAAAATACCTTTCTGGGATATTTTTCTTCCATAATCCAAAGTAACTGGTCGAGCCAGTGAATGCCCCAATCGCCGAGCGTTCCGTTGGCATAATCTAAATATTGACGAAATCCACGCGGGTGAATTTTCGTGTTAAACGGTCGTAACGGCGCGGGGCCACACCACATATCCCAATCCAACCCTTGGGGCGTTTCGGAGTCGGGCGTCACTTGGCCTGGGCCGCCGCCGTAGTGAACAAACGTCCGAATCATTCCGATTTTGCCCACTTTCCCCGAGCGGATGAAGTCGCGACCAGATAAGTTGTGGGGAGATACCCGACGGTGAGTTCCTACTTGCACAATTTTGCCAGTCTTGCGTGCAGCGGCTACCATGGCTTTGCCTTCGTTGATGGTATGGCTAATGGGTTTTTCCACATACACGTGTGCCCCTGCTTGCACGGCGGCGATGCAAATCAGCGGGTGCCAATGGTCGGGCGTGGCGACGATGACAATTTCGGGTTTTTCGGTCGCCAAAAGCTCACGAAAATCGCGGTAAAGTTTGGGTTTGTCACCGCTCAGTTTTTCTACTTCCGCCGCAGTTTTGGTGAGCTGACTTTGGTCCACGTCGCACAAGGCAACAATTTTGGATTGACCTGCGGCCATTGCCACGCGGAGAATATTGCCTCCCCACCAGCCTGTGCCAATGAGGGCGGTACGGTACTTAGAAGCACGGGGCGCAGCAATGCCATAGGGAGAAAAAAGCGTGGCAGTAGCGCCAGCGGCCGAATTTTGGATAAAGGTGCGACGGTTCATGGGGGATGTGATAGGTGTTAAAATGAATGTTGGACGAAAGTATAAAGTCAGAAAATCGGTTTGGTTACTGAATGCTTGCTACCTTTGCGGTATGAATTACCTATCTGCAGAAAATATATCGAAGTCCTTTGGCGATAAGTGGCTATTTAAGGGCATGACGCTGGGCCTGAGCCGAGGAGATAAAGTGGCGCTTATTGGGGCCAATGGTACGGGGAAAACGACGTTGATGACCATTTTGGCGGGGCTCACTCCTCCCGACGAAGGGGTGGTGAGTGTCCGCAAAGACATCCGAGTAGGGTACCTCGACCAAGCGCCTGATTTTGATGCCCAACTTCCTGTCATTGAAGTGATTTTTTCGGGCAAAAATCCCGTGGCGGCGGCGGTTAAAGAATACGAACGCGCTTTGGTGCTAGGCGATGATGCCGTGTTGGCGCGCGCCATCGAGCAAGTCGATTCGCTGGAAGCCTGGGATTTTGAGGCAAGGGTCAAAGAAATTTTGGGAAAACTAGGCATCTATGATGTTGAGGCAAAAATCGGGACACTGTCGGGCGGGCAGCGCAAGCGCGTCGCATTGGCTAAAGTACTTATCGAAAGTCCTGATTTGGTGATTCTGGATGAGCCTACCAACCACCTCGACTTGAGTATGGTAGAGTGGCTCGAAAATTACCTCAATACCCAAAACACAACGCTCCTTTTGGTAACGCACGACCGTTACTTTTTGGATACGGTTTGCAACGTCATTGTCGAACTCGACAACGGGAATTTATATACTTACAAAGGCAATTACGCCTATTTTTTGGAGAAAAAAGCCGAGCGAGAAGCCGTAGAAGCATCCGAAATCGACAAAGCGCGTAACTTATACCGCAAAGAACTCGACTGGATTCGTCGTCAACCCAAAGCGCGCGGAACCAAAGCCAAGTACCGCGTCGATGCCTTTGAAGATACCAAAGAAAAGGCGCAGCAACGCAAGTACGACAACCAAATCGAGTTGAATATCAAGTCCACCCGCTTGGGAAGCAAGATTGTAGAGCTCAACAGTGTTGGTAAAAAATACGGTGATAAAACCATCATCAATAATTTTTTATACACCTTCAAAAAAGGTGATCGCATTGGGATAGTTGGAAAAAATGGCGCAGGAAAGTCAACTTTGCTGAACATGATTACGGGCGAACTTCGTCCCGATAATGGCCAAGTCGTGCGCGGAGATACGGTGCAGTTTGGCTACTACACCCAATCGGATTTGGAATACAAAGACGGACAACGGGTCGTGGACTGGGTCAAAGATGTGGCCGAGGTGATTCGCTTAGGGACAGGGCAAACCGTGACGGCTTCGCAGTATTTGCAGGCGTTTTTGTTCCCGCCCAATAAGCAAGGAACAATGATTGAAAAATTGAGCGGGGGAGAAAAACGTCGTTTGCAGCTTTTGCGCGTGATGATGCACGAGCCTAATTTTTTGATTCTTGATGAGCCTACCAACGACCTCGACATTACGACGCTCAACGTATTGGAAGAGTTTTTGATGAATTTTCCTGGCTGTTTGGTGATTGTTTCCCACGACCGCTATTTCCTTGACCGTTTGGTGGATCACTTGTTTGTATTTGAAGACAACGGTCACATTCGCGATTTCCCAGGAAATTATACAGATTACCGCAACTTCTTAGCCGAAAATAAAGAGCAAGCAGCTGCTGCCAAACAGACAGTAGTAGCCCGCCCGCAAGCTCCTTCTGCTACGCCTGTTTCGGCTCCCGCCAAGCGTAAGCTGTCGTTTAAGGAACAACGTGAATTTGAGACGTTGGAAAGCGACATGGCGAAGTTGGAAAGTCAAAAAGCGGATTTTGTCGAAAAAATGAACGCTGGAGTAGGCTCGCACGAGGATTTTGCCACTTGGGCCAAAGCCGTGGAGCGTATTACCGAAGAACTAGAAGAGAAAGAAATGCGCTGGTTGGAACTGAGTGAGTTTATGTAATCCTCACGCCTCAGCGTACTGTATCTAGGCTTCAGGCATTCTTTTTATGGGATGCGATAACAAAAAAATAGCTTTCAGGGTCTTTTTCCCTTAAAGCTATTTTTTGTTTTTGGGCTATTTTTTAACACCTGCGTAGTAGAAAAATGCTCCTTGGGAAGTATCGGTATAGCTTACTCTCAGTACTTTTGAGCTTACTTCTTTTTTGCCATCAAACCACTTTCCATCTTCGTACGTCCCAATTTGTTGGTTTTGATAGCGCAGCGAAAACCCGCCTGACACCGCCACCGCCGAAATGTTTTCGAGGGTAGTGGTAGCGGTCTTGGGAATAAATGTGGTGCGTACCAAACGGTAGCTTCCATCCGAATTTTTAAGAATATCAAGACGAGGAAGCTGATTTACGTCGGTAATGGCAATGCACAATGGATCTAAGAAAGCGTTGGTTTGATATGCTCCTTCAAGCACGTTTGGGTCTTGGGTAATGGCTTCGCGCTGGCAATTTGTGAGCAGCAGCACTGCGAACAATAACAGAGATAAGTATTTCATTGGCGTATCATTAAGGGTTTTTAATACGACGCATTGACGTACGAAAGAGTTGGAACTTACGCCTTAATGACCAAAAATAACGGTTGAAAAGCATAAACCTACGCCTCAAAAAAGCAGACTTGAGTACCCTATTTTTCTCCATTACTTTTGAACCAACAATCAGTTTTATCCCCTAAACACTCTTTAATCAACTACAGCTATGGAAGCAAAATTTTGGTTCGACTCATGGGACAAGGGCGGTTTTTACACGAGCTTTCACCGTCGCGACATTCATCCGTTTGTTTTAACATACTTTACCCCCAGCGAATTACGCGGTAAAACGGTCCTTGTCCCTTTGTGCGGCAAAAGTCTTGACATGGTTTATCTTGCGGCTTTTGCCGACAAAGTAATCGGAGTCGAGATTGTTGAAAAAGCCATCATTGAGTTTTTTGAAGAGAATAAATTATCGTATCACCAACCAGACGAAGAGACTTACGTCGCAGGCAATATTACCCTACTTAGAAAAGATTTTATGGCGCTTACTCCCGAAGACCTCGGCCCCATCGACTGGGTGTATGACCGTGCTTCGCTCGTGGCATTGCCGCTCGACATGCGCCAAGAATACCTGCGTGCCATCGACCGCCTCACCGACGTAGGTACTCAGTCGTTAGTAATCACACTCGAATATTTCCCGCTGATTAATTCGGCACCGTTTAGCATTACTGCCCAAGAAATGGATGACTACTACGGACTGGGTCATTTTATCAACCATGCCGAAAGCCCGTTGTTGATGCAGCACGGAATGGTACGCCGCTGGAACTTAGAGTATTTGTACGAACATGGTTTTATTTTATCAAAACATACCAATGGGTTGATTTTGGAGAAAAAAAACCTTGTTCAACCAGTTTTTTGCCCTGCTTAACTTGTCTTTATATACCCATTAACAATAAAAAAGAGGCTGCCCAATGTTGTTCAACCTCACCCCCTAAATCCCCCTCTACTGAAAGGAGAGGGGGACTTTTTAAGCCCTTCTCCAGAAAGGAGAAGGGTTGGGATGAGGTTGAAGCCAAAGAATATTTTGTGACCTGTTACTTTTGAGACAGCCTCTTTTCTAGTTATTGCGTTATACTAAACGTCGCAAATCAACACGCACTTTTTCAAAGCTTCTAGCATTCCTGCTTTGTCTTTGGCTTTTGGTACAAATTCTTGTCCGATGTATCCTTTATAACCTGAGGCCACTATCGCCTTCACAATGGCAGGGTAATAAATCTCTTGGGTATCGTCGATTTCGTTACGGCCAGGGTGCCCGCCTGTGTGGTAGTGGCTGATGTATTTACCATAGCGCTGAACATTGCGAATGTGGTCTCCACTCATGCTCTGCATGTGGTAAATGTCGTACAAGAGCTTGAATTTTTCTGAGCCTACCATTTCGCACAATACCGCTCCCCATTCTACATTATCGGCTTGATAATCAGGGTGGCTAGCGCGCGAACTCAACAGCTCCATCGTCAGGGTTACGTTGTATTTTTCGGCCAATGGAATCAGGCGTTTAAGCCCTTTTTGGCAATTGAGTAAGCCTTGATAATCGCCCAAACCACGGCGGTTTCCTGAGAAACAGATTACGTTGGTGATTCCGTACTCTTGGGCTTGGGGCAACAATTCTTCGTAGCATTTGACGATGATGTCGTGGTTTTTAGGGTCATTTAAAAAACTACCTAAGCCCGTTTTTTCAGGCCAAGGGTCGGCCCATCCCAAGGCAGAGGTCAAGCCGTAGTTTTTCATAATTGCCCACTCTTTTGGCCCTGTTAACTCAATCGACTCAATGCCCATGTCTTTGCTCGCTTGGCAGAGTTCTTCGAAAGGGATAGAGGCGTAGCACCAGCGACTTACTGAGTGCTTGATATTTCCTTTGAGTTTAAGGGGGGCGTGCGCTTCAGCAGAATCGACAATAGTAGGAATGGTAGCCGCCGAAGCTCCTAAGGTTTTGAGGGCATCGCGGCGAGAAAGGTTTGATTTCATTTGATACAATGGTAAGTGTTGACTGTCCATTTATTTACATCCTACAAAAGTGTCTTTCCTTGCTAAATTACTGCTAAAGTAGAATATTACCTTTCAACCCATTTGCTGTCAGGCCGTTGTCAAATAAAACGACTATTGGCTATTTGGCGACAGGAAGCTGAGTGCTGATGGCAATTCGATTCCAAGAATTGATAACGACCGACACCATGATGAGTTGGGCGATGCTTTTTTCGTCGTAATACTTTTGGGCATTTTGATAAGTAGCCTCCAACAAGCCTTTTTACCTCTGTTTATGATATGTGAAATGATGGTACAAAGGTGAGGCAACAACGGTCAAAAAAACATAAACTGGTTTAAGAAATGCTTTTTTTTCTGATTTCGCTTAAATATTCGGGGGTAAAACCGAGGTAGGAAGCAATGAGGTATTGTGGAACGCGCTGAAGGAATTCGGGTTGGCTCTTCCGAAAAAAGTGGTACAGCTCTTCGCTAGAGTGCTCGTGCCGAAATTTGAGGCGCTTTTGAGTAGCTGCATACGCCCTTTGATAAACGCACCTAAAATATTTTTCCATTGCAGGATGGGCGTCCAGCAGCTTGTCGTGGGCATCCCGAGGGAGTGTTAATACCTCCGTATTTTCGACTGCCTGAATATAAAACTCCGTAGGCGTCTGACTGATAAACGAGAAAGTATCAGTCATCCACCAGTTTTCGAAGGCAAATTCGGTGGTTTGTTCGACGCCCTTTTCGTTGATAAAATACTTCCGTAAGATTCCCTTGGTTACAAAATAAGTTGCTTTGCAAACTTGTCCTTCGGTCAATATATTTTCCTTTTTTTTGACCGTTTGATGCTTGAAATAGCCGAAAATTTCGGCCATTTCGTCATCGTTAACAGGGACAAATTTATTGATATGTGCTTGAAGCAAGGGAGACATATAGAGCGATTTCTACGAACATAAGTTAGCTTTCGCGCCCTACCAAAAAGTCCGCAAAATCGAGTAATGGTTTCTTACGGTTTTCGGCAACGGGTAGGTTTTGCAAAACTTCAAAACCATGGGCAAAATACGCATTGGCTTTTGCTTCCGCAATTTTATCAATCCCCAGTTGGGTATAAATATCGGTCACAGCAGCTACTTTGGTAGCAGTATCATACGTCCCTTGCTCCTGAGCCAGCCAGTAGTGAAGTTTTTCTTTGCTCTCTCCTTCGGCCAACAAAAGGGCCTCGATGAGCATAAACGTTTTTTTGTTGGCAATGATGTCGCCGCCGACTTGTTTTCCAAATTTTTCGGGGTCGCCATACACGTCCAGCAAGTCATCTTTTAACTGAAAACCTAGCCCCATGCTTACGCCTGCGTCGTAGAGGGCTTGGGTGGTCGCATCGTCAGCGCCTGCAATAATTCCACCTAACTCCATAGCAAAACCCAATAAAACAGAGGTCTTGAGGCGAATCATTTCGATGTATTCTTCCTGCGACACGTCGGTACGCGTTTCAAAGTTCATGTCAAATTGCTGCCCTTCGCACACTTCCGCTGCCGTCCGATTAAAGCGCTTGATGACTTTGGGTAAATAGGCGGGTTCTACATCCAACAAAAGTTCATAGGCATTGACCAGCATCACATCGCCCGACAAAATTGCTGTATTGGCGTTCCATTTTTCGTGGACTGTCGGTTTGCCACGGCGCAAAGGCGCACAGTCCATGATGTCGTCGTGCATGAGGGTAAAATTATGAAACACTTCGACGGCCACGGCGGGTTTGAGGGTCTTCTGCCAGTCGTCCGTAAAAAGATTGGCCGAAAGTGTTGTCAAAAGAGGGCGCAAACGCTTGCCTCCCAAAGACATGATGTACTGAATAGGTTCGTATAATTCGATGGGGTTTGCTCCGTAGGTGGTGTTATCGACTTGCTTGCCAATGGCCTCTAAGAAAGGTTGAAACGTCATGCTATAAATAGGAATAAAAAGCTTTGAAGCCCAAAATAAGGGAACTTATACGTATAAACGGTGGCTGGCCAAAAAAGTTTTGAGGAAATTATGTAAAAACCTTTGGCAAAGTCCCCAACTTTGGCAAAGTTCGCGAACGTACCACCCACAAGCTTGATTTTATGCTACGTCCTCTACAAACCCTTTTTTTTGCCTTTATTGGCAGTTTTTTATTGACGAGTTGTGCTACTTCCCAAACCAAATCGACGGCCAAAGCCAACACTGCACCGCCTGCTTCCAAGTGGGGAGAACTGGTGAGTAATTCGGCGGTTTTTCGTCAAAACCATACGGGATTTGCCTTGTATGACCTCGAAAAACAAGAAACCGTGGCCGAATACCAAGCCGATCGCTATTTTACGCCAGCCTCCAACACCAAGCTTTTTACGCTCTACGCAGGGCTGTGCTTGCTCGGGGATTCTATTCCTGCTCTGCGTTACACTACCAAAGGCGATTCGTTGATTTTTTTGGGAACGGGCGACCCCTCTTTACTTCATCCCGATATGCCTGCTTCAAATGTGTTTTCCTTTTTGAAGAACTGGCGTGGTCATTTGTTTTACTATCCGCATAATTATACAGGCAAACGCTTTGGGGCGGGTTGGTCGTGGGCCGATTATGCCGACTACTACCAAGCCGAAATTTCAGCGTTGCCTTTGTATGGTAATGTCGTACGCTTTACCAATAATACTGTCAGCCCACGTACCTTCAAAGACAGCTTGCGCACGGCGGCTTGGTCAGAAAAATTCAAACTAACGCGCGACGAATTTGCCAACAATTTTTATTCAATGGGTTGGCCTACCAAATCTTTTACCGAAGACTTACCCTTCCGTGTTGCTAACTCTACCATAACGTACTTGCTTTCGGATACGCTCAAAAAAGAAGTTCGGTTGTTTCCCAAAACAGCCCTCGGGCCACAGTTCAAAACACTTTACAGCTTGCCTATTGATACCCTTTACCGCCGTATGTTGCAGGTGAGCGACAACATGTTTGCCGAACAGATTTTACTTTTGTGTGCTTCTCAAATCGACCCTAACAACGAAGGCATCGACGCTACGAAAGCCATCGAACACGTCAAAAAACAGTTTTTGGCCGATCTCCCCGATGAGCCCATTTGGGAAGATGGTTCGGGCTTGTCGCGTTACAATTTGTTTACGCCGCGTTCGGTGGTGAAATTATTGCAAAAAATACATGCGAAAGTTCCTCAGCAAGAACGTCTCTTTGGGCTCATGGCCATTGGTGGAAAAGCGGGAACTATTCGGAATCAGTACAAAAGCAAAACGCCTTTTGTTTTTGCCAAAACAGGTTCGTTGGCCAATACGTATTGCTTGAGTGGTTATCTTCGTACCAAAAGCGGCAAAACGCTGATATTTAGCTTAATGAACGGAGCATATATCAAAAAAACGGCCGAAATTCGCGCGGAAGTAGAGAAAATTTTGACCGAAATTCACGAAAAGTACTAGACGTAATTACACTTATGACAGTCAACGAACACATAAAACAGTCGAATCAAGGGCGCAACCCACAGTTGTTGGAACAAAAATACGAGCGCATGTCGGAAGGGTCGTTCCTATTTTTTCGGGCAACTTCCTCGGTCTTTTTTCAAGACTTTACGCAACATTTTTCGACCACTGACCCGACCCGCGTTTGGGGGTGTGGAGATTTGCATTTGCAGAATTTTGGTACCTACAAAGCCGAAAACCGCTTGGTTTATTTTGACATTAACGATTTTGATGATGCCGCTCTCTTGCCCGTTACTTGGGAACTAGCGCGAATGCTGACGAGCATTTACATTGCGGGCGAAGAGTTGGATTTGGAACCCGAAGAAAACGAACAAATGGTACTTGCGTTTTTGGACAGTTATACCAAAACCCTGGTTTCGGGAAAACCCATCGACATTGAGAGGCGCATTGCCACAGGTATGTTGGCCGAGTTTTTTGATCAACTCGAAAAACGCCGCCGCAAGGATTTTATCAAAGCACGTACGGTAAAAGTAGAAGGTGAACGCAAACTCAACCTCGAAAATGGAAAGGTGTTGCCTATATCGGCGCAAAAGCGTTCGGAAATCGAAACATTGCTAACGGCTTGGCTTCAACAACACCCCAATCCGTTTTTTACCCGTATTTGTGACATCGGTGTGCGGCTCACGGGTACGGCCAGTTTGGGTTTAGAACGTTACGTGATTTTGGTCGAAAATACGAAAGAGAAACAGTATTTGCTTGATCTTAAAGAAGCAAGAACGTCCACGCTAACACCGCTTTTGCCGCTTTCCCAGCCCATTTGGCCTACTGAAGCCGCTCGGATTGTGGGTATCCAAAGTCGGGTCAATAATGTACTACCAACCTTGTTTTGTGAAATTGTAGGTCAGGGAAAATCGTTTGTGTTGAAAGAACTTCAACCCGAGCAAGACAAGCTAGATTTTCATTTGTGGGACGGTGAGCTGGAAACGCTTGAAGACCTAATCCGAACTACAGCCGTTATTGTTGCCTCGGGGCATTTACGAAGTGCAGGGCGTCAAGGTTCGTCGATTGCCGATGAGCTGATTGACTTTGCGAAGCAATCGCAGTGGCAGCAAGACCTACTCACGTTTTGCCGTGAATATCCCAATAAAGTTCATCAAGATTATTTCGCATTTTGTGAAGCTTACGAAGAAGGTTTTTTTGAATGATGTCGCCCATTATTCGCTTTTTTGATGAAATAGAACGGCTTCCCGAGGAAGCAAAAGCGCTCATTGCCCAAAAAGCCAAGCTTTTCCGATTTACCAAGGGAGAAATTATTTTCCAACAAGGCCAAGTCTGCCACAATATGTTTTTTATGGTGTCGGGCTTGGCGCGTGTTTTTCACGGAAAAGAAGATAAAGAAGTGGTCGATTGGCTGGCGATACAGGGAAACCCTTTTACGGCTATCGACAGCTTTTATGCTCGGCAGCCCAGTCGATATACGATTGAAATTCTCGAAGATTCGCAGGTGTATTCCATTGGGTATGATGATTTAGAAACGCTCTGTCGGCAGTTTCACGTCGTGGAGCGCATCGCCCGTTTGGTTACAATGGAGCAATTCTTGATTTTACAAGAACGCATTGACATGATTCAGTTTCAAAATGCCCAACAGCGGTACGACACCTTTCTTCGCCGTTTTCCCGACCTCAGCAACCGCCTACAACTGACGCATATTGCTTCTTATTTGGGAATTACCCTCGAAACCTTGAGCCGTATCAGGGCCAAATATTGATTTTTTGATTTTTGTCAAATGAAGTGTTTGGCGCTTTCCTGACTTTTGGGAGTATAAACGCTCGCCACAATGAACAAGATAAAAAGCCTTCACCGAATTTCGGGAATCATCATTGCGCTCTTTGCCGCAGCCCACCTTTTTAATCATGCAATGGCGTGGTATGGCATCGAAACGCACCGCGAAATAATGGAAGCCCTGCGCAACATATACCGCCAGCCCGTTGTTGAGATAGTACTTCTGTTATGCTTTGGGTTTCAAGTATATAGCGGTATCAGGCAAGCGATGATCCTTAGAAAAGTGCCTCATTTGAGTTTAAACGACCGTTTGCAAATGTTTGCTGGTTGGGCTTTTGCCTTTTTTATTGTCCAGCATATTGGGGCAGTAGTTGGGCAGCGTCTCTACTTTGGTACCGACACTGACTTCTATTTTGCAGCTAGGGTAGTGTTAGAAGCACCTTTTAAATATTACTTTGTCCCCTATTATTTCTTGGGAATCATGGCGTTGGGCATCCACGTAGCAGCTACGCACCGTAAAAAAATCGCTGGAATGGTGAGCGACAAGCAAGCTACGTTTCATGCTTTAGTCATCGCGGCCCTGGCTTTTTTTACTGCGATGCTGATTTTGTATGTTTTTATGGGAGGGCGTTATGCGATTTTGATGCCTACTGGGTCTTTTTAAGTGTTTATTATTTGGTCTTTTAAGACTCATCAACCTTGTTTTATTAACTCCTGCAAAGCCTCTACGTTGGCGGCTTCGTCAAAGATAGCTGCTACGGGAATGGCAAAGCCCTTGATTACCCAACTTTCGATGTAGTCGCTGAAGTAAAAAGTACGGGCGGGCAAATAGTGTGTATCGTGGTCTCCGAGCAGCACGTACTGCTCAATAAAGCGCTGATTGGGGTCAATAACCCAGTATTCTTTGATGCCATGAGCTGCGTAGTCTTGCTTTTTGAGTCCACGGTCGCGAGCCGCCGTTTTTTTAGATAAGATTTCTACTACAAAATCGGGCGCGGGAAAAAGCATTTGGTCGTCGGTAAATGTATCGTATTTTTCTTTTGAGAAAAACACCAAGTCGGGCTCGTAGTCGTTGCGCGTAAGGGCAATCATGGCTTTTTCGGTCGCCACCCGCCCTAATTTATTGATGCGCACATAAAAACTCAACAAGCTCGAAAGTAGGTCTGTCACGCTAAAATGACGCTTTTTGACGGGTGAATGAAGTACAATTTCGCCATTGATAAACTCCGCTTTCACCCCAGGCGACACCCACTCCCGAAACTCATGCCGACGTTTTTTTTCTTCTAAAAGCACCTCATTGAGCTTTGCTATTTGCTCAAACGCATCGGGGGAGGCTAATATTTTTTCAACATAATTTGCCATCTTACACGGGGCTTTTTCTACAAATATACATTTTTTAAAGAATAGCGTGTAGTTACCCCTCTGCTCTATAAACAAAAAACGGGCACCTTTCAGCGCCCGTTTTTTGTTTATCCTTGCTATTTCTAGTGGAAGAAATCCTTCATTTTTTCAAAAAATCCTTTCTCATTTTTTCCAGGTTTAGGCTGGAAATTGGGAGAATTACGGAGTTTTTCGAGCAGGGCACGTTCGTCGCTGCTTACTTGTTTTGGCGTCCAAATATTAATGTGAATCAACTGATCACCACGGCCGTAGCCATTGAGTTCTTTGATTCCTTTTCCTTTCAAACGCAAAATTTTACCGCCTTGAATACCCGCTTCAATCGGTACGCGTGCCTTACCGTCGAGGGTAGGGACTTCTACGGCTGTGCCCAATGCAGCATCAATAAAGCTGAGGTGCAAGTCATAGACCAGGTTGTTGCCATCGCGCTTCAACTGTTCGTCTTCTTCTTCCTCTACGACAATCAACAAATCTCCTGCGATACCGCCACGTGGAGGCACGTTTCCTTTGCCACTCATGGAAAGTTGCATTCCGTCGGCTACTCCTCCAGGAATTTTGATGCTAATCAAATCCTCTTCCAACACGCGCCCTTCGCCTGCGCATACCTCGCAGCGTTCAGTAACGATTTTGCCGTCGCCGTTACACGTAGGGCAGGTGCTGGTCGATACCATTTGGCCGAGCATCGTGCTTACTACTTTTCGTACTTGGCCGTTTCCGTTACAAGTATGACAGGTTTTAAGCGAGCCACCATTTTTAGCGCCGTTGCCGCCGCAAGTGTTACAACTTACGTAGCGTTTTACTTTGATTTTTTTATCAGCTCCTTCGGCTACTTCGCGAAGGTCTAATTTAAGTTTGATGCGGAGGTCGGTTCCACGGCGGACGCGACGGCCACCGCCGCCACCACCACCGCCAAACATATCCCCAAATGGCGACGAATCGCCAAATATATCCCCAAACTGAGAAAAAATATCATTAATGTCAAAACCTTGGCCACCACCAAAGCCACCGTTTCCGCCCATGCCTGCGTGCCCAAACTGGTCATAACGTTTGCGTTTTTCGGCATCACTAAGGACTCCGTAGGCTTCGGCAGCTTCCTTAAACTTTTCTTCTGCCGACGGGTCGTCAGGATTTTTGTCAGGGTGGTACTTGATAGCCAACTTACGGTAGGCTTTCTTGATTTCATCCTCAGACGCCCCTTTGCTTACGCCAAGAATTTCGTAATAGTCTCTTTTTTGTGCCATTATCTTAACTGCCTATCACTACTTTAGCGTAGCGAATTACTTTTTCGTTCAAGAAATACCCTTTTTCAACCTCATCAATTACCTTCCCTTTTAAATCTTCGGTTGGGGCAGGAAACTGCGTAATCGACTCGTGTAAGTCGGCATCAAACACTTCACCTTTTGCTGTCATTGGCTTCAAGCCTTTGGCCTCCAGCGTTTTTGAGAATTTGTTGTAAATCAATCCAACGCCTTCTTTCAGTGGGGCAATCTCACTTACCGTTTCAAACGATGCCATTGCACGTTCAAAGTCGTCAACTATTGGCAATACAGCCTTCATCAATTCCTCATTGGCGTTTGAAATAAGGTCGAGTTTTTCTTTGGCAGTACGGCGGCGGAAGTTCTCAAAGTCAGCGTACAAACGCAAGTATTTATCTTTCAATTCCGCTACTTCGGCTTCCAATTTTTCCGTTTTGGTTACTTCCGTTTCTTGGGCTATTTCTGCGGCCTCTGGGGTTGGCGTAGTTTCTTCTGCAACAATCTCTTCGTTATGGATTGGTTCGTTCTCAGTTGTCATATTTTTAAGAATACCTTTATTGCTCTTTTTATAATTAAGAAGGTGTAAATTTCTTTGCCACTTTCGCAAAAACTGACACATTGGCAGGGGTTTGTGTTAAGGTTGCTTCACAACCTGCTTAAAAAGGTAAAAGTGAAGCTGAAAAATTTTAAACTGAAAAAATGCAAACAGGAAACTGAAAACCCCAAACTGACTAAAACCCACCCTGATCGTAGAATGTACGGCGGCGCGAAAGTTTCAGGTCTCGCAAGAGGGCGGATTTAGCGCGGATTTCAAAATTATAGTTGTTGGCACGGAAGCCCGACCCCGCAAAAGGCGTCCAGTTGAACGACATTTCCCAGCAGTGTAAGTCGCGAATGATACCGACATTGGTAATCGAAGGTGCTTTGGCCACCACGTCAACGCCCGTTGAATACGTAAATTTCCACTTGGGGGTCAAGCTAAAGTCACCCTGCATGGTCAGGGACTGAATGGTCGTTGCTTTGGCCAAGCCTTGTTTTGTGTATCCGAAGTTGTAACTAAAGTTAATCGTCCACGGAATATTAAAGTCAACATATGCAGCAGGATTGGCATTAATCATCCGCTGCTGTTCTTCGGTATTAGGGGTATTTGCTTTTTTAGGCTTATCGGCACCTTTGGGCGCAAACCGCGTAGAAAAGGCAATGTTCATATTCGACAATTTTGCCAATCCTTGGTTGGCCATCACCGAATACTTATTGATTTTACGTCCAACCGTACCGTAGGCGGCATCTTGCACGTAAGCGTAAGGGTCAAAACTGGCTGAGAAGTTGAAATTCAGGTTTTTAAACAACTGCGCATTGGCCGCTAAACTAATATCCGACATATTGAGTGAGTCGGCCATGAGGTTATACGAACCGTTTAAGCTCAAGTTGTCCAAAATAGATTTTTTCTCAAACTGCTTGCCCGTCGAGTCGGATTTAGGGCGGAGTTTGGCTTCAAATAAGTTGTTCAAACTCCACGAAATTGCGGCGGCTGAGGTACCTGAGGTCGTTAAGTTTCCACCCACGGTACGATAACGGTTCAAATAGCGTACTTCGCCCCGCTCATTAACCACCGTTTTTTCGTACAAATTAGACTGGTCAGGAACATAACTAATACTTGCCGAAGGAATCACGGTATGACGAATGGCCTCCAAGCGTTTGCCTTTGATAAACATTGTACCGTAGAGTCGGGTGTTGACACTGGCACTGAACGAGACGTTGTTGGCAAAATAGAACCCTTTGAGGGTATCGACTTGTACTTTGTTTCCGCTGATGTATTTATATTGAAACTTCTGCGTAAAGGCATCGCCCGACATCGAAATCCCTGGGGTGATGTTGATATAGCGGAATAGTTTAATGTTAGGCAAAGAAATAGGAATCGAAAAACGCCCTGTAAATTGCGAATTTTTGATAAACTGGCTGAATGTTTCGGCGTTCAACGCATAAGTAGTGATGGGACTTGTGCTGCTTCCAACCACGTTGGTAGGAGGGTTCGCCCATACAAATCCCAGGCGTGCACTTGACGTATCGGCATACACAATGTTGTTGTTGGCCGTCAGCCCTCCGCTGAAATCCATCCCCAAGCGAAAACTTTCGTACCACGCACCTGTTCCACCTTTGAGGGCAAAAGGAGCGATTTGGTTGATACCGAAGTTAAAATCAATGCCCGCATCAATCGAACCTGGGTCTATTTGGTTGCCATCGGCATCTACTTTGGAGCGATCGGGGAAACGCTGGTTGACGCGCACACTGGTTCCCATTCGCGCAAATTGCCCAAACTGCTTGTTGTATTGTACCGACGACCCCGCCACGTTCTGGATGTAACGCTGGGTGCTAAATTCGTTGAACTGGTTAAAGCTATTGCTACCGATGTTGACCGAAGCGCCAAAACTTGATGTCCCGCGTGTAACGGGTGTGTGCGTCCAGTTGAGGCTAAAATCGTTACGTGGTTTGTTCAATACCTTGATTTCGTTTCCTTGAACGTTGCGGTTGAAGCGCAGGTTAAAGTTACCGTTGAAACGGTATTTGACCGCATACGGCATGGCTAGTCCTACCCCCCAGCTTCCTCTGGAGTAAATCTGCCCCGTAATGCTCATGTTGATTTTATCACTAATGGCCCAGTAGTATCCCCCGTCGCGGAGGTAGTAACCACGGCCATTGGGTTCTTCGCCGTAGGTAGGCATGATGAGGCCCGACGTGCCGATTTCTTTTTTCTTAGGAATGGGGAAAAAACCAAAAGGTAAACCAATAGGCAAAGGCACATCGGCGATTACTAAATTGAACGGCCCTGAAATGACCTGTTTTTCGGGAATGACTTTGATTTTTTTTGCCGCGATGTGGAAGTGCGGGTGAGTCAGGTTGCAGGTCGTATAAATCGACCCACGAATGTACATATTGTCCTCGGCGTCTTTCTTTACGGTTGTCCCACGGATATTGCCATCGCCTTGTTGGGTAACAATACCTTTAATAAATCCTTTTCTTGTCTTGAAATTATACCGCAGTTCTTTGGTGTCATACTTTTCGCCGTTGTCCTCAAAAATAGGTTCTCCAACCCATTTTTTGGAGGTTGTATCGTATGTTCCTTTGGCAAAAACCTCGTTGGTTGTCCAGTTTAATCGAATGTAATCCGCCTGTAGCACAATGGCTCCGTAGGTTACTTTGGCTTGCCCGTAAAGATGCACTTCTTGGGCGGTAGGGTCCATAATGGTCGAATCTTTGGCGCTATAGACCACCGTGCTTTTGAGGTCGCTTTCGGCTTGGAGGGTATCTTTTTTTGTGCTATCGGCACTGGTCATCGTGACTCCAACGCCAGGCAGTGATGCCGAGCGCTTTTGGAGCGAATCGGGAGCCACAACGGGATTCGTTGGTTTACGAGGGAGCAGCCTTTGGGCCATTAACCCAAAGTTGCCCATCAAGATTAGGGCCAAACATAGCAGCCAAAGGGCGGCACTTGCGATACTCTTCTGTGTTCGTGGAGACAACTTTACAACTACTTTATTTGCAAAAGTACGGCATTCCGCGTTTTGAAGGGACGAAAGTTTGTTAAAAGTTATTAAAGCCCTTTTTTGTCGCATCTCAATTTGCTTCTCTCATCAGTAAAATCAGACTAGCCAAGTCTTAAAACGTCAGACTGTTAAACTTCGTATTTTTATGAAACACGTCTTTGTGGGGGTGCTAGTCATCGCCTTTATACTGTCAAGTTTCAAGCAAGCGACTTTCGAAGCCCTGCCGCCAAAGCATCCTAATATCCTGTGGATTACGTGCGAAGACATGAGTTATCAGTTGGGTAGTTTCGGCAATAAAATCGTCAAAACGCCCCAGCTTGATCAACTTGCGGCTGAGGGTACGCGCTACACCAACGCGTTTGCTACTGCGGGCGTATGTGCTCCTAGCCGTTCCGCGATTATTACGGGGATGTATCAACAATCCATCGGTACCCAACACATGCGTACCTTGGCCGCTTCAGCGGTGGCTTCCGACGCCTATCCGCCTGGTTTTAAGGGTTATTCGGCCGTCATTCCTGACTATGTCAAATGTTTTCCTGAATACTTACGAGCGGCGGGCTATTATTGTACCAACAATTCCAAAGAAGATTATCAGTTTGAAGCTCCTCCGACGGCTTGGGACGAAAGTAGCACGCGGGCACATTGGCGTAACCGCCCCGATAAAAATCAACCTTTTTTTGCCGTTTTTAATTTGACGGTCACGCACGAGTCGCAGGTATGGGCGCGGTCGAAAGAGCCTTTGCTCGTCAAACCCGAAGACATAACAGTCCCGCCGTATTATCCTGATACCCCAGAAGTCCGCCTTGATATTGCGCGACATTTGTCGAACGCCATGGTGATGGACCAACAAGCAGGGAAAATATTGGAACAACTGCGCGAAGACGGTCTTGCCGACAATACCATCGTATTTTTCTTTTCCGATCACGGCGACGGCCTCCCCTTTGTCAAGCGGGAAATCACACAGCGAGGGTTGCGGGTTCCGTTTATTGTTAAAAATCCGTTTATCCCCCAAAAACAAAGAGGAAAAGTGGACAGCCAACTGATTAGCTTTGTCGATTTAGCTCCTACGTTGTTGTCGTTGGCGCACATTCCTATTCCTAAACATTTGCAAGGGCAGGCATTTTTGGGAGAACAAAAAGCCCAAAGCCCACGAAAGTTTGTGTTTGCCGCCCGCGACCGCATGGATTCTGAGTATGACCGAGTACGGAGTGTCCACGACGGGCGTTATCAGTACCTCCGCAACTATATGCCCGAAAAGTCGTACTATCAGCATATTCGCTACCGATTGCAACAACCGTCGATGCAATCCATTTTAAAACTCAAAGAAGCAGGTCAGCTTAATGCTACGCAATTACGGTGGTTCAGTCCCAGCAAGCCTACCGAAGAATTGTACGACTGCCAAAACGACCCTCACCAATTTGCCAACCTTGCAGATGTGGCTCAGTATCAGCAAAAATTAAAAGAAATGCGGGTCATCTATGACCGTTGGATTCAGCAAGTAGGTGATAAAGCCGCCGAACCCGAAATGGAAATGGTCGGTCGGTGGTGGGGTGGGAGCGACAGCCCTCCGCAAACGCAAATCCCGATTATCTCCGTCAATTCTTCTAAAATTGCATTAACTTGCGCCACCAAAGGAGCCTCAATTGGGTACAAAAAGCATTGGAAAGATGCCAGTTGGCAGGTATATACTCACCCTTTAGAGCTATCCAAAGGCGATTCACTGTACGTGATTGCACAGCGAATTGGTTATCGACGTAGTGGAATTGTCATTTATCCTCAATTATAAACCCACGTTCAAACCCAAATCACTATTACTATGTCCAAAACTCAAGTAGCCGTAGTAGGTCTTGGCTTTATCGGGCCAGCCCACATCGAAGCTCTACGGCGTTTGCCCGACGTTGAAGTAGCAGGTATCGCCGATTTTTCGGCCGAAATCGCCCAAGCCCGTGCCCAATCACTCGGCACAGCGGCTTACGATTCGTTTGACGACCTTCTTCGCGACGATTCTATCGAATGCGTTCACATTTGTACGCCTAACTTCCTTCACTACGAGCAAGCCAAAAAAGCATTGTTGGCGGGCAAAAATGTGGTTTGCGAAAAACCACTTGCCACCACCACCGCTCAAGCAGAAGAATTGGTAGAGTTGGCCGATAAATTGGGCTTGGTTAACGCCGTTCACTTCAATCTTCGCTATTACCCGTTGATTCGTCAGATGAAAACGATGCGTGAAAAAGGCGAACTCGGCGATATTTATTCGGTACAAGGTAGCTATTTGCAAGACTGGCTTTTCTTACCGACCGATTACAACTGGCGTTTGGAGCCTTCTCAATCGGGTGACTCACGTGCCGTTGCCGATATCGGTTCGCACTTATTCGACCTTATTGAATACATCACGGGGCTTCATATCACCGAAGTAATGGCAGATTTCAATACGGTTCACAAAACGCGTATGAAGCCTAAAAAAGCCATCGCAACCTACTCAGGCAAATTGCTCCAAGCTTCTGATTACGAAGAAGTACCTATCACAACGGAAGATTTTGCCTCGATTTTGTACCGTTTCGACAACGGAAACACGGGCGTAGCTACCGTGAGTCAGGTGTCGGCAGGTCGCAAAAACCGCTGCTCACTCGAAATCAGCGGTGCAAACCAAACCTTCAATTGGTGCTCAGAAACTCCTAACGAAGTATGGATGGGGCGTCGTGAAGTAGCCAACCAAGTGTTGTTGCGTGACCCTGCCCTGGCCCACGAAGAAGCACGTGCGTTGATGACTTTCCCAGGAGGCCACAACGAAGGCTTCCCTGATACTTCGAAGCAGTTGTTTAAAGAAGTATATGCGGCGATCCGCAACGGAAAACCAGCCAACCCAACGTATCCAACGTTTGCAGACGGTTTGCGTGAACTTCGCCTTTGCGACAAAATCGTAGAAAGTAGCCGCGAGCGCCGCTGGGTGCAAGTGTAAGAAACCTCTTAAACCTTACAGGTTTGATAATATTTCCGTAACTTTGCGGAGAAAATAGTATTTTTACATCGTACCGCCACTGACCTTTATCTCTCTCTTTCAGGAGTTTGAAGTCAGCGGCAGTACGATTTTTTTGTTAAGTAAATACAGAGAGACATCACAATGGAGCCACTAAAGATTGCCATTTTGGACATGTACGATGGGTATGCCAACGAAGGAATGCGTTGTATCAAAGCCATCACAGAGCGTTTTGTAAATCAAGAAGGAATAGAGGCAACCTATGAGGTATTTGATGTGCGCCAAAAATGCGAAGTGCCTGATTTGAGTTTCGATATTTTTATTTCTTCGGGAGGCCCAGGCAATCCTCAACCTGTGGGCGAACCGTGGGAAAAACCTTTCTTTTTGCTCCTTGACCAGATTTGGCAATACAACCGCCAACCGCATCATCCCCGCAAAAAACACCTCTTTTTGATTTGTCACTCCTTCCAAATGGCGTGTTTGCACTGGGGCGTTGGATTGGTTTGTAAGCGCGGCTCGACTTCTTTTGGGATATTTCCAATGACGAAAACACACTTCGGCCAAAAAGAACCGTTTTTCAAAAACTTGCCTGATCCATTTTATGCCGTTGACTCGCGCGATTTTCAGGTGATTGAGCCTAACCATCATCATTTAGAACGGATTGGGGCAAAAATTTTGGGTATCGAAAAAGAACGTCCGCACGTGGCGCATTTGGAAAGAGCAGTGATGGCGGTACGCTTTTCTCGCGAAGTATTCGGTACACAATTCCACCCCGAAGCCGACGCAGAAGGGATGCTTCGTCACTTCCAAAAAGACGAGAAACGTGAAGGAATCATTAAAAACCACGGGGAAGAAAAATACAATGACATGGTAACTCACCTCCAAGACCCCGACAAAATTATGCTTACCGAAGCGTCTATTATTCCTACTTTTCTGCGCAAAGCTGCCGAACAACTCAGTGTAACGAATGTCGAAGTCCAAATGCAGATTGTCGAATAAAATACGATACGTTAAACCTGGACCAAAGTAAGTTTTATTTCAGATTTAACGCATTAAAATATAGGGTCGCTATTCATTGCTCCAGAGGAGCTACATCTTAGTAGAAAAATGAATCAAATCCACCACAAAGCCCCATCGGGGTGACACCGACGCTCGATAAAAGATGCCACCGAGCGCTGGCCGCCCTGGTGGGGCTTTTGGATTGCTTTTGCCCCTTTTGCTACTAAGATTTCGCCTCGCTGACGCTGCTTTTTTTAATGCGTTTAACCTAGTTTTATTTGGAAGAATTGATTTGTTGATTATTTTTGGTTGATGTACCAACCTTTATTGGGGTAAACCTTTTAGTTCCTATGATTACACAACTTCGACAAACGTACAACGCAGCTTTTAGCGAGGAAAAATACAACGAATTTGTTGCGGGCATTCATACCGATTGGCCCAATCAACTCGAATTTAGGGTGGCAGAAACGCCCGTTTTTGTGCCAAAATCCTTAAAAAATAAACTCATTGAAGCCTGTGAATCGTTTGTGGATGTGATTGTGGGAAGCGAGTTTAAAAACCAAACCCAACCCGCCATTCCTGCTGACCAAAACGTACCAAACGAAAATAATCATAGCTCATTTCTGGCCATTGATTTTGCTATTTGTAAAGATGCGCAAGGGGAGCTAGTTCCTCAACTGATAGAATTGCAGGGCTTTCCGTCGGTTTTTGGGTTTCAAAGCTACGTCACTGAGAAGTTTCGCGATTATTTCCCTATTCCTGCCCACTTTAGTAATTATTTCAGCGGGGTGAGTACGCAAGCCGAGTACATTGCCAAGTTGAAAGAAGTAATTGTTGGGCACGAAAACCCCGAAAATGTCATTTTGTTGGAAATTTATCCAGAACAACAAAAAACCCGCATCGACTTTGCCGTAACAGAAGCATTTTTGGGGGTAAAAGCAGTTTGTTACACAAAAATCAAAAAGCGTGGACGGGAATTGTTCTACGAAAAAGACGGCCGAGAAATCCAAATAAAACGTATATATAACCGTTTGATTTTTGACGATTTGGGTAATTTCCCTGACCTTCAAACGGAATTTAACCTTACGGATGATGTGGACGTGACTTGGGTAGGGCACCCCAACTGGTTTTTTCGCATCAGTAAATACACCCTTCCATTTCTCAAATCTCCCTACGTACCCGATACCCGCTTCTTGAGCGAATACGATGGGCAATTTCCTGCTGATTTAGAGAATTATGTCCTAAAGCCTTTGTTTTCATTTGCGGGAAGTGGCGTAAAAATCCACATTTCTCTCGAAGACTTATCGTCGGTTGCTGACCCTGAAAATTGGATTTTACAACGAAAAGTGGCTTACGAGCCTATCATTCAAGCCTTGGATGGGTTGGTGAAATGTGAGATTCGGATGCTTTATGTATGGGACGACAATGCCCCGCGCCCGCAGTTACTCACAAGCTTGAGTCGCTTGAGTCGCGGTGAAATGATTGGCGTTCGCTTCAACAAAGACTTTACGTGGGTAGGAGGGAGCACTTGTTTTTACGAGCCTGACTAAGTATATCTCCTAAGTATAGCTAACTTTTGATACGGTAAGGCTTTGACTTTTCGGTAATTGTGCGTTATGTTTGTGTTACCAAATAGTCGTTTTCCACACAAAAGGGTATTGTATGCCGAAATTGGCCAAGAAAATCAAGCAGGGTCTTCACCTGCCAATGGATGATTTGTTAAGTAAAACTTCTCAGACAATCTCATCGTATTTTCGCGTCGTTTTTTTAGTCCATTTTGGCCTAACAATTCCTCATTTGTGTAACTTTTATCGTATCCAAAGTATTCCTTAAAGACTTTGATTGGACAAGGTTCTAATTTGGTACTTTTTTTATTTTTTAACTCTAACAAACTAAACTGTATGAGACACATTTTACGTGTAAGCCTATTAGTGGCTACGTGCTTGTCGGTTCTTCTGGCAAGAGCGCAAGACAAGGTGGTGACAGGGAAAGTCACCTCGGCAGAAGATGGGGTAGGGATGCCTGGTGTCGCTGTTGCCGTTAAAGGCACAACCAAAGGAACAAACTCTGACGTTGAAGGCAACTATCGGTTGGCTGTTCCTGACAATGCAACGTTGGTTTTTAGTTTTGTAGGCTTTACTATTTTAGAAGAAAAAGTAAACGGCCGCTCAGAAATCAACGTTCAGCTAAAACCTGAAACAAGAAGTTTGTCTGAGGTAGTCGTAACGGGTTATGGCTCACAAATCAAGCGTGAATTAACGGGAAACATTGCCAAAATTCGTCCTTCTGACATTCAAGACATGCCTGTCAATACCTTCGACCAAGCCATCCAAGGTAAGGCTGCTGGGGTACAAGTGACGGCAGGTTCGTCGAAACTAGGTCAAGCGATTCAGGTGCGGGTACGTGGTAACTCCTCAGTATCAGCTTCTAATCAGCCTTTGTATGTGTTGGATGGAATCCCCGTAACTACCCAAAACTTGAGTAACAACGGAGGTGCGACCAACCCATTGGCGGATATTAACCCGCAAGACATTGAGTCGATTGAAGTGTTGAAAGATGCTTCTGCGGCAGCCATTTACGGCTCGCGCGCGGCCAATGGCGTTGTGCTTATTACGACCAAACGTGGTAAATCAGGGCGTACAAACATCAATTTTGGCTATCAGTTTGGCTCAAGCAAGCCTACGAAGCAAGTGAAGTTTTTGAATACCGAACAGTATTTGAAATTATACCGCCAAGCTGCTGCTAACTCTGACCGTATCGATGGCCTTGATCCTAAAGCCGCTGATTCGTACACGGCTTACATGGAAGACTTCTTCCAAACGCAAAGTTTAGGAACATTTGGTACTGCCAACCAAGCAAGTACCGACTGGGGTGGTTTGGCTTACCAAAAAGCACCTATGAGCCAGTATGACTTAAATATCAGTGGAGGAAATGACAAAACTTCGTTCTTTGTGTCGGGACAATTGCTTGACCAAAAAGGGATTTTGATTGGAAACGCCCTCAACCGTATGTCGGGCCGTATCAACCTCGACCAAAAAGTATCTGATCGTTTCCGCATGGGAATCAACATGAGCATGGCCCGTACGTTGAACAATCGTTTATCGGGCGACCGCCAGTTTGATAACCCGATTCAGATGGTAGCTTTGCCTCCGATGACCCCACAGAACGACCCAGAAACGGGCCTTCCAGTAGGAACGCCTCCAGGTGATATTTCGATTCCTGTGTATTATAACCCACTTATCAACATTGGTAATGCCTACTACAATACAACCGTTAGCCGCAGTATCAGCAGCATATATGGCCAATTGATGATTGTAAAAGGATTGAATTTCCGTTCTGAACTAGGGGTGGATGTACTGAACCAGCAAGAAGAGTCTTACTATAACAGTAAAACACAACGTAACTTTGGGGCGCCTAGTGGTCTGGGCGAAAATGCCTTTACTCGGGTTGAAAACTACAATACCAACAACTATTTTACGTACAATAATAGCTTCGGAAAACATACCATTGACGGAACGTTGGGGATGTCTTATCAGCAATCGCAAGAAAAATTTGCCCTTACCCAAGGCCAAGATTTTCCTTCGGATGCGTACCGTATGATTGCGAGTGCGGCCCGTAAAACGGCTGGTACTTCTACCGAAACAAACTTCCGTTTCTTGTCGTATTTTGCCCGTGCCAACTACAAATTCAACGACCGTTACCTCTTAGGATTGAGCGCACGTATCGACGGTTCGTCACGTTTCGGACGCGACAGCCGTTACGGTTTCTTCCCTGCGGTTTCGGCGGGTTGGGTACTTTCGGAAGAAAGCTTCTTGCAAAACAATGCTGTTATCAGTTTCTTGAAACTTCGTGCTAGTTACGGACGTACAGGTAATGCCGAAATCGGAAACTTCCCACAACTTGGACTATACACAGGAGATGCCGCTTATGCAGGTTTGCCAGGCCAGCGCCCTTCGCAGTTGGCTAACCCTGATTTGAAATGGGAAACTTCAGACCAAGTTGATATTGGTATCGACTTTGGTATCCTTAACAACCGTATCAGTGGGGAAATCGATTACTACAACAAACAAACCTCAGGACTTTTGTTGAACGTAAACGTACCTGGTACGACTGGTTTTACGACCCAAGTGAAAAACGTAGGTCGTTTGGAAAACAAAGGGGTTGAGTTTGTGTTAAACACCGACAACTTAGTAGGCGCATTTAAGTGGAAAACAAGCATCAACTTGGCCGCTAACCGCAACAAAATTACCGATTTGCAAGGACAGATTATCGAAGCGGGTCTTAACAACATGAGCCGTGCCGTAGAAGGACAACCACTCGGTACATTCTTTACCGCAGAATACGCAGGTGTAGATCGTGCCAACGGAGACGCTCTTTGGTATAAAAACGTGACCAATGCAGATGGTACAATCGACCGTAGCACAACAAATAGCTACAACCAAGCACAACGCGTAGTGGTGGGTAATCCACAGCCCAAACTTATTGGTGGTTTGACAAACACCTTTAGCTATAAAGGATTTGATTTGAGTATCTTCTTCAATGGCGTGTTTGGTAACAAACTCAATTTCTACGGCGTAGGACGTTTCTCGTCGGCCAACGCTCGTTTTGAAGACAACCAAACAGCTGACCAGTTGGATTCTTGGACTCAAGACAATCCAGGGGCTCAGTTCCCAGAAGCGCGTTTGTTCTTCAACAACGGAGCGCAACCTTCGAGCCGTTTTATCCAAGATGGTTCATTTGTTCGTTTGCGTAACGTGACACTTTCATACAGTTTGCCAAAATCATTGTTGAACAAAGCCAAAATCAACAGTGTGCGTTTGTTCTTGACGGGTCAAAACTTGTTGACCTTCACGAAATACACAGGTTGGGATCCAGAAGTAAATGCCGACGACATCGTAACCAACATTGCGCAAGGCTATGACTTCTACACGGCACCTCAAGCGAAAACCATCACGGGGGGTATCAACATTGGTTTCTAATTTTTCAACACTTTGATTTTTCACACAATGAATACATCCATTAAATCTTTTGTACTTGCAGGCTCAGTAATGCTCTTGAGCGCTGCTTGTGCCAACCGACTCGATGTACAGCCAACTCAAAGTATCGACGAATCGACAGCGTTGGCAACCGAACAAGACGTAACCGTAACCCTCGTAGGTGCTTACGACGGCATGAGTAGCATCAATGTATATGGTGGTGCTTTCCAATACATGGGCGACCTTCTTGGAGATGACCGTGAGGTGGTTTTTGGAGGAACATTTACGACGTTGGACGAACTATGGCGTAAAACCATGACGCCAGGAAACGCCCAAACTACGCTCACTTGGAACAACTCGTACGCGGCTATTAACCGTGCCAACAACGTCTTGAGTGCGCTCGATAAGGTAAGTACTGCCAACCGAGGTCTTGTTGAAGGTCAAGCGCGGTTTATTCGTGCAGCGGTTTATTTTGAACTCGTACGTTTGTATGCCAAAGCATGGGGTGATGGTGACAATGCCACTAACCCAGGCGTACCGTTGGTGTTGACACCTACTCGTGCTGTCACTGACGAAGATTACAGAGCGCGTAATAGCGTTGCAGAAGTGTATGCTCAAATCATTGATGACCTCACAAAAGCGGAGCAATTGTCGAAGTACCCACCTGCCATTGCCCTTTTGTCACGCGTGTATTTGATGCAAGGAAACTATGCTTCAGCGCGTGATGCGGCCAACCGTGTGATTGCATCGGGGCAATTTGAACTTGAGCCTGATTTTGCGAATGCTTTTGTTGATGATAACAACGAAAGCATCTTCAGCATCGTCGTGACCGACCAAGATGGTGCCAACGATATGAATACTTATTACGCTTCTGCCTTGAACCAAGGGCGTGGTGATATTCGTGTTCAAACAAAACACTTGGCACTCTACGAAGCAGGTGACTTGCGCGGTAAGTTTTTTGATACTAGCAACGGAGGATCACGTACGTTTACTAGCAAATTCAACGACCGTTTTGGTGACGTTCCCGTGCTTCGTTTGGCGGAAATGTACCTTACACGCGCCGAAGCAAATTTCCGCTTAGGAACAACGGTAGGAGCTGCGCCTTTGGCCGATATCAACTTGATTCGCGAACGGGCTGGTTTAGAACCACTTACATCGTTGACGATTGCGGCTGTTTTGAAAGAGCGTAAATTGGAATTAGCGTTTGAAGGTCAACAAATCCATGACATCAAGCGTACCAAAGGAACGGTTGGAACAACAGTTTTCAGCGCCAACAACTTGGTTTGCCCAATTCCACAACGTGAGATTGATACTAACAAAAAATTAGTACAAAACCCAGGTTATTAATCACTTGGGAGTTTCTTTATCAACAATTTGAAGAGTAGTTCAGACACGTCGCATATTAATTTGTGCGACGTGTTTATTTTATTCGTAAATCGCTTTTGATACCATTGTTTTAGACAGTATGACGAATCGCCACGAGCTTTTTTATAATTACCTTGCCCAAACGTCTGATTTCCCGCTTGCACTTGACATCGACCGTGCGGAGGGCATCTACCTTTATGGCGCCAACGGCGAAAAATACGTTGATATGATCTCGGGGATTGGCGTCAGCAATGTCGGCCACCGCCATCCGCATGTGCTGAAAGCCATTCATCAGCAGTTAGACAAATACCTGCACCTCATGGTGTATGGCGAATACATTGAAACACCCCAAGTCAAACTAGCGGAGGCGTTGGTTGGAACTTTACGACCCCACCCCATGCCCCCCTGTGAGGGAGGGGAACTATTGAATCTTCCTCCCTTACAGGGGAGGGTAGAGGAGGGGTTAGACAATGTCTATTTCACCAACTCAGGCGCGGAAGCCGTCGAAGGTGCCATGAAACTCGCCAAACGATTTACGGGGCGAAGCGAAATCATTTCTTGTTTCAATGCCTATCACGGTAGCACCCAAGGCGCTTTGAGTTTGGCAGGGGCGGAGTTTTTTAAACGCAATTTTCGCCCGTTGCTTCCCGATGTTCGTCACATTCGCTTTGGCGTGTTGGAAGACCTTGCCCTAATTACTAACCGAACAGCTGCCATCATCATCGAAGTGATTTCGGGCGAAGCGGGGGTTCGGGTTCCCGACGCTGCGTACCACCAAGCTTTGCGCGCGCGCTGTACGGAAACGGGTACTTTGTTGGTTTATGATGAAATTCAGACGGGATTTGGGCGAACGGGAACGTTCTGGGCGTTTGAGCAATTTGGAGTAGCTCCCGATATTTTACTGTGCGCCAAAGGCATGGGGGGCGGAATGCCCATTGGAGCGTTTATTTCGTCCAAAGACATTATGTCGGTTTTTAAAAATAATCCCATTTTAGGACATATCACTACCTTTGGTGGACATTCTGTGAGTTGTGCTTCTTCATTGGCTACGCTAGAAGTGATTCATTCAGAGGGGCTTGCTGAAAGTGCCGTCGCTAAAGGGCAGCTTATTCGTGACTTATTACAGCATCCTTCCATCAAAGAAATTCGGGGAAAAGGACTGATGTTAGCGGTCGAATTTGAGTCGTTTGAAGTGCTAAAACCCATCATCGACCGAGCGATATTGCGGGCAAAACAGGGAACAGGAGTGATAACCGATTGGTTTTTGTTTTGCGATAACTCGATGCGAATTGCACCGCCGCTTGTTATTACAGATGACCAAATTAGGGAAGCGTGTAATATCATTTTAGAAGCAATAGATTGACAAATTTTAATACCTTTGTGGCCTCAATCTACCAATCATCTACCAGTATATATTGACGGGCAAGTTGTCCGTACCACAAATCAAATGGATACCCGATTTTTAGGAGTGGGTGTGGCTTTAGTTACCCCCTTCGACACCAACCACGATATTGATTACACTGCGCTCAAAAAACTCATTGATTTTGTAAGCGATGGCGGTGTAAACTACCTTGTTGTTCAAGGTACAACGGGCGAAACCTCGACCACTACTGCTCAAGAGAAGCTCGATTTGTTGAAGTTTGTTCAAGATAATAATGCCAAAAAGCTCCCAATTGTATATGGTTTAGGTGGTAACAACACCCGTGCTGTGTTGGAAACGTTGAAACAAACCGACCTTTCGGGGGTAGATGTTATTTTGTCGGTATGTCCTTATTACAATAAACCCTCACAGCGTGGTTTGATTGCTCACTTTACGGCCATTGCCGACGCGAGTCCCGTACCTGTGTTGTTGTATAACGTACCTGGGCGTACGGTGGTAAACATGAAAATCGAAACCATTGTAGAACTCGCCAAACACCCCAACATCATTGGTATCAAAGACGCGTGCGCCAATTTTGATCAATATATGGAGTTGGCCAAACTGTGCCCAAGCGACTTTTTATTGATTTCGGGAGACGATAACCACGTTTCGCCCATGATTAGCATTGGCTGGAAAGGTGTTATTTCGGTGATTGCCAACGCTTTCCCGAAAGAATTTACGGAGATGACGTGGCACGCCCTCGAAAATCGTCCTGACGAAGCCGCCGCCATTCAGTACCGTTTCTTAGATATGGACGGCCCGTTGTATGCAGAATCAAATCCTGTAGGTATCAAAAAATGCCTTGAAATTAAAGGGATATGCAGTAGCGAGGTACGTTTACCATTGGTGAAAGCTTCGGACGAGCTAGGTGTTCAGCTTACGACGATTATGACCCGCGAAGGGTTGTTGTAGTCAATAAAGACCTCTTGATAATCAAAAAGCGGCTGCTCTCATAAGGGCAGCCGCTTTTTGATTATCTTCAAGTATGGAAACTACTACGGCAACATAAACACCGCATTAGAAAACAGCAGCTTACCGTTGTACCAGAAACCACGGAAAAGTGGGTTGTTGGCGATGTAAACGATTTTGCCACGTCCTACTTCTTCCACGCCTAAGAAAAGAGAATTAGGAAGCTTTTCTTTTACGTTTTTACCCGTAAAGCCAGCTACGTAGCCATCTTTTTCGCTTTTTAAATAGCCAACGTTCCAACCGTTTTTCAAGAAATCGTAGTTATAAACGTTGTTGACAAGGGCAAAATAGTGGTCGGGATACCCAAATGCCAATGGATGCGTGTTGTCCAATTTGATTTTATAGATACTTCCTGGCGACTCGTCTGACACCGACTCACGCTCACGGTTGGCAAACGCCTTTAGGTGATCGTCATCGTTCTTTTTGTCCGTTTTTTTGCTATCATCTTTTTTGTTTTTCAAGCCAAAACCTTCTTTGTCGGCCAAAAGAGAAGTAGCGTTTTCTAACAAAATCAAACGACCACCACTGCGAAGCCATTCACGCAAAGCTGGGAATTGACTTTCACGAATAAGTGAGCCAAAGCCTGATGGAACAATTAATACGTCCAATTTTGCAAAGGGAATACCTGCGCCGAAACGGCTGTTGGGGTCGATGAGCGTCAGCGGATAGCTGAGTTCTTGGTCGAAGAAATGCCAGATTTCGCCTACGTTGGTAGCGGTTGTTCCTTCACCTGCAAGTAGTCCAACCCGTGGGGTTGATTTGAGATTATAGACATAATCAGAGCCAAAATCCGAGCCTTTTGACGCCGCACCACTTTCGGTGGCACTGAGTGCTACGCCAAATTTAGTGGCTTCGGCCTGTACAATCTTGTCGAACGAATCGCCTAAGCCTTCGTTTCCTGCTCTGGTAATAATGAGGGTACCTGCGGCGTAGGTTTTACCTCCCATGTCAAACGTTTTTTCGGCCGCTCGAACCCGTACTTTTTGTTTTGAAATAGCGGCTAAAAACTTGGCATCTTCCGCCGATTTCCACGAAACAATATAAGCGTAAGGCTTTCCGCTGATGGCGGGTTGTGGGTTGCTGGCTGGCGCTTGTTGGCTTGGTGTGAGGCGCTCTTTTACGCCGTAGGTTTTTACACCGTATGCCAATGGTACACACCACGATGTGATGTCATATGTAATAGAATCTTCAAGCATTGGCTTGATTTCAAACAAAATCTTCAATAAGTTTGACTTGGGTTGGTAAGCACTGATGACCAAGTCGCCTGCTTCAGTTTTAAATGGCTCGTCTTTCTGGGTCAAATAGTTGTAGCCAGTCAATGCACGGTTGTCATTGGCGTATCCATAGCGGATTTGGTTTTTATCCAACAACGTTTTCAACGCTTTTACGCGGCCTTCGTCGCCTGCTGTTTTTACAACGTATGATTTATAAAGACCAATGGGACTATTTTGGTTGCGGTCGTAGAATTTCACAAACTCTTCTACTACTTTCCCCGAACGGTCAGCGATGGCTTCCATGGTGGCAATACTTGCCGCCGATACGTGCGCTACGCGGTGGGTCAAGCGAAGGGTATCTCCTTCTTCGGGGCGTTCGTAGGCCAATCCAGCGATGCCGCCACCGCCTTGCTCGTAGGTCATGGCAATCGCACCGTTGTAAGTAGGCCAAGTATCACCATAACTTGGGTAAAACAAATCGAAACGCTCGCGGGTATAATAGAGCCAGTTGTTGCGGTCAAAGTAGCGTTTGTTGTAGGTACCTACAACATCCTGCATTTCACGTTGCCACGGTGTGATGTCCTCGTGGTAAGGTTTGGCCGATGGAGCAAAATAGTAAGGGCTGTTGGGACCCATTTCGTGGAAGTCGCCGTGTACTTGCGGCATCCATTGTTGAAAAGCCGCCACGAGTTGTTGCATAATCTCTTGGGTCTGCCAAGCCCAGTCGCGGTTAGGGTCAAACAGATAGTGATTCCAACGACCTCCTGGCCAAGGTTCGCCATGTTCCCAAGCTGAGGTATTGGCATTGGCTGTCACACCCACTTTTTGATTGTACCAGTTGACGTAGCGGTCGTGGCCGTCGGGGTTAAGGCAAGGAGCCAAGATAACCACAGTATTTTTTAGAATCTTGTCGGCTACAGCTCCACCTGCCAACAATTCGTGTAATACTTTGGGAAATGCGGCCGAATTGGTTACTTCGTTTCCGTGGACGTTGTAGCTCATCCATACAATGGCAGGACGTGTTTTGCTGGTCGGTTGGCCAGCCATCAAGCCAATGCTTTTGAGGTTGTCGGTACGGATTTGGTCAATATTTTTAATGTTTTCTTCCGAACTCACCACCATCATCATCAATGGGCGTTTTTCGAAGGTCTGTCCGTAAGACATCAGTTTCACTTTAGAAGGAACTTGCTGAGAAGCGTGCACCGCATACTGATACAGACGGTGGGTAGGGACCATTTGCTCGCCAGGAGCAAAGCCAAAAAATTGGGTGGGTGATTGAAGCTGGGCTAGCGATTGTAAGCTCAAAAGTAAGCCCGTCAAAAACAATAAGGGTTTTCTCATAGAGGTCTTTAGTTGGGATGAATAGTGCCGAATGCTTGGTTTGATATAACAATTAGAAATGAATGGCCAAAAATACGCAAACTTTAAAGATACCATAAAATTATTGGACAAGCCTGAAAGAAAAAGAGATGTAGCTGCTTTTAATGGAAACTAATCCTTCTACTTTTTATGAACTCTCGTCGTGATTTTCTTCGCCAAGTGGGCGGGTCTGCTCTTACGTTGTCTTTGGCTACTACTACTTTTCCCGAACACGCCCTCGCCGCCGATGGTAAGCAGCTTGGGGTGGCTTTGGTGGGTTTGGGAAGCTATGCCGACCGCGTGGCAACGGCCATGAAAGACTGTAAACTGGCAAAACTCATAGGAGGTGTCACAGGAACCCCCGCCAAAATTGATACTTGGTCAGCCAAGTTTGGATTGGACAAAGCTAACTTTTACAGCTATCAGAATTTTGAACAACTGAAAAATAATCCTGCCATCGACGCGGTGTATATTACGCTCCCCAACTCTATGCACCACGAATACGTGATTCGGGCGGCCAAAATGGGGAAACACGTAATTTGTGAAAAACCTATGTCGGTGACGGTCAAAGAAGCCGAAGAAATGATTGCGGCCTGTAAAAAAGCAAACGTAAAACTATATATAGGTTATCGATTACATTTTGAACCTTACACGCGTGAGCTGATTCGCTTGCGCAAATCGGGCGAACTAGGAAAAATTTTGCACGTAAATACGTATGATGGATTTAAAATAGGTGATCCTACCCAATGGCGCCTCAAAAAAGCTTTAGCAGGGGGCGGCGCTATGATGGACGTGGGGATTTACTGCATCAACGGCGCTCGTTATGCCACGGGCGAAGAACCGATTTGGGTATCGGCGGAAGAAACCAAAACCGACCCCGTTAAATTCAAGGAGGTTGACGAAACCATCACTTGGCAAATGGGCTTTCCTAGTGGTGCTATCGCATCGTGCGTGACTACTTATAATTTCAATAACCTAGAACGGCTTTATGTTATTGGGGAAAAAGGCTTTGTAGAACTCGGGCCAGCGTTTGGTTACGGACCTATTAAAGGGCGTACCAACCAAGGCGCAATGAGTTGGGACACCACCAAAATGCACCAAACGTGGCAAATGGATGGCTTGGCTGATTGTATTCTCAACGGTAAACCCGATCCTAATATGACGGGAGAAGAGGGACTCAAAGACATGAAAGTGATTGAAGCCGTTTACAAATCCATCGCTGCGGGGGGCAAAAAGATTTCACTGGTCTAGCCCACTGATTGTCAGTGTACATACAGGTCGGGGTGTGAGCACCCCGACTCACCCGAGCAAAGGGGTGCTCACACCCCGACCCCACACCTAGGTCAGACGACAGTCAGACCGAAACCTAGTATTTCAGACGACGGTCAGACCGAAACCTAGTATTTCAGACGACAGTCAGACCGAAACCTAGTATTTTGCCTCTGGTTATAAACGAATTGTAAAAAAATACCCATAAATCTATTCAAAACTTCATTTGAGCTTAACTTTTGCGTGAAATTGGGGTAATACCACGAAGGTATTTTTGCGGCTTAATCCATTTCGCTTATGCAAAAGATACTTTTACCCCTCACGCTATTGTTGTTTGTATATGCTTGTGCCGACCACCGTCTCGACCCAGCATTTAATGAAAATCCAGCTACGTTTTCTGAAATTGCGAGCATTGACATCGGTGATGTAGGTGCGGCCGAAATCAGCGCGTATGATCCCACTACTGGACGTTTGTTTGTAGTGAATAACGGCACCGTTAATAAAATTGACATCCTAGAAGTATCCACCAATAGCCAACTGAAAGTTATTGGAAACATCAGTATGGCTCCTTATGGTGGAGCGGTTAATAGCCTAAGTATTTACAACGGCAAACTTGCCGCCGCCATTGAATCTTCGACTAAAACTGATCCAGGGAAGGTCGTTGTGTTTAGCACCATTGACCAAAAAGAACTCAAAGTAATTCCAGTAGGTGCTTTGCCTGACATGGTTACATTTTCTCCTGATGGTCGTTATATACTTACTGCCAACGAAGGAGAACCCAACGACGCCTACACCATCGACCCCGTCGGAAGTGTTTCTATCATTTCGGTGGATGACAATTATTCTGTAAAAACCCTTGATTTCTCAGGTTTTGCTCCTCAACAAGCAGCCCTTAGAGCCCAAGGGTTTCGTATTTTTGGGCTCAATGCCAGTTTTGCCCAAGATATTGAGCCAGAATATATTACCGTCTCGGAAGATTCAAAAACGGCTTGGGTGACGTTGCAAGAAAACAACGCCATTGCCAAAATTGACCTTACGTCAAAAACGATTAGCACTATTTTTCCGTTGGGCTTCAAAAATTATAACCTTGATGAAAACGCCATTGACGTAAGCGACCAAGACAATGCCATTGCGTTGAAAAAATGGCCTGCTTTTGGGATGTATCAGCCCGATGCCATTGCCGTTCTTGAGTCGGGTGGTGTGCCTTATCTTTTCACCGCCAACGAAGGTGACGCCCGCGAGTACACTGGTTTTTCTGAAATCCGTCGTGTAAATCACAGTTCAGTCGTTCTTGATCCAGCAGTTTTCCCGAACGCCGCAACCCTCAAAACGAATACTCAAATGGGTCGCTTGAATATTACGACTACCCTCGGTAACACCGACGGTGACACTGAATATGAGGCAATTTATTCGTTGGGAGCTCGCTCGTTTAGCGTTTGGAACGGAAATACAGGAAGCCAAGTGTTTGACAGCAAAAATGAGCTTGAAGTACGCAGCATTGCTGCGGGAGTTTATGACGATGCCCGTAGCGACGACAAAGGTGTCGAACCTGAAGGCATTGCCATTGGCCAAGTAGGGACGCGCAAAGTAGCTTTTGTGGGCATGGAACGTGCTGATGCAGTGGCTATTTACGACGTTACTAACCCTACTGCTCCCGTATTTTTACAACTCCTAAAGACAGGAGATGCACCCGAAGGCGTTTTGTTTGTCCCCGCAAACCAAAGCCCACTCAAGAAAAGCTTATTGATTGTCAGCAGTGAAAACGACGGCGTTATCAAAATTTACCGTCCTCAATAAGGTTTCCACCAAAAACAACAACGGCGTTGTCTATTTTTAGGCAGCGCCGTTGTTGTTTTTGGTGCTAAATTCCTGAAAAATCGTTATGTTTCGTGTTCAAACATCATCAACATGAAACATCTTTACCTGCCCTTTTTGTTGAGTCTATCGCTTTGCGCTTTTGCCCAAAAACCCTCGCTTTCAAGCCTAAAAGAAACGATTCAGGCCCATCTCAAAACCGTAGAAGGTGAATTTGGCGTGGCCTTTAAAGACTTACAGACCCAAGAAACCCTTTTTTTTAACGAACGTGAAAATTTCCACGCGGCTAGTACCATGAAAACGCCCGTGATGATTGAGGTCTTTAAACAAGCCAAAGCCAAGAAATTCAAACTTACGGATTCGATTTTGGTCAAAAATGAGTTCAGAAGCATTGTCGATGGCAGCCCGTTTAAGCTTGACATTAGCGACGACAGCGCCGACGATATGTATCGCCAAATTGGCAAAAAAATGACGATTTATGACCTCACCTACCAAATGATTATTGTGAGTAGTAACCTTGCCACGAATATTTTGATAGACCTTGTCGATGCCAAAAATGCCAATGCGACCATGCGTCAACTTGGGGCACAGGATATTCAGGTTCTGCGAGGTGTGGAAGACACCAAAGCGTTTCAGAAAGGGCTCAACAACTCCGTCACGGCTTATGATTTGATGCTTATTTTTGAAAAAATTGCGTTGAAAAAAGTGGTCAATAAAAAAGCCTGTGATGCCATGGTTCGCATTTTGCTTGACCAAAAATTCAACGAAATTATTCCTGCCCAACTTCCCAACAACGTCAAAGTAGCCCACAAAACGGGTTCTATTACGGGAGTTCAGCACGACTCGGGCATCGTATTTTTTCCCGATGGACGAAAATATGTGCTAGTTTTATTGTCAAAAAAATTAACCAACCCCAAAGAAGGAGTAAAAGCACTCGCGGATATTTCAAGGCTGATTTATGAGGCAGTAAAATAAGTTTGGGCTATTTTTGGAAGGTTTAGGGGCGCTAATCGTAAGTTTAGTAAAAAAATTTGTGTTAAAAAGAAGGTAGAACATAGCCTTTTTTAGCCTTTTCGTGGGCTTTTTGATGATTTTTGTCTTTTTTTCAATGAAATGTATTTCTTTCTACCAGAATAAGTCACTAACTTTGTAGAGTTGTTTAAACGACTGCCGCCCAAATAGGCTGTCTTTAAGTAAACTAGAAGCTACTACATTTACTAATGATGTTACTTCTTATTATAAGAAGAGTCAAAATAAAGAGTTTTTCATAACGTTGAGTAAAGTCAAAAAGCCGCGCGGATCTTCTGCACGGCTTTTTTGTTTTATACGATTTTTAAAATTAGAACCACTCGGGCTGCATCTCCACCGTTGCTCGACTCTGACTAAGAAGACGCTTAGCCAGCGCCGTAGTTTTTACCAGTTCGTATTCAAAGAAATAATGAGCAGTAGCTATTTTCCCCTGGTAAAAATGGCGTTCTGAATCAGCATGGGCATCGGCCAGTTTTTTGTTTGCTTCGGTGGCTTGTTTGAGCCACTGCCAAGCGATGGTCGTAATTCCAAACATTTCTAAGTATAGCGTGGCGTCGGCCAAAAATGCCTCCACATTTTGCGGAGCTAGCGCCAACAGATGTCCCGTTACTTGTTGCACTTTGAGCAACGCCTTTTCTAACTGCTCGGCCCAAATAGATAGCTTTGGTTCGTTGGCAGCGGCTTTGGCCTGCGCGATGGCTAGACTCATTTCTTCGGCCAGCAATTGTACCGCTTTTCCACCTTTGAGGGTAATTTTTCGACCCAACAAATCGAGGCCATGAATCCCCGTTGTGCCTTCATGAATCGGGTGAATGCGGGCTTCGCGGTAGTATTGTTCAAGCGGAAAATCTGTCGTATAGCCTGCTCCTCCCAAAATCTGCACGGCTGCGCTGGTCGTTTGGCAGCACATTTCAGACGGGTATGATTTGGCAATGGGCGTAAGTAAATCGAGTAAAAGTTCGGCTCTTTCTTTATCGGCGCCTTGGGCTACGTGGGCAATATCGGCCCAAAGTCCGCACTGCAACAACAATGACAAAGAGCCTTCCACCACCGACTTTTGAAATAATAACATTCGTTTGACATCGGCGTGGTGGATAATCAACGTCTGAGGTTGGGTGGGGTCTTTGGCCGCGATGGGCCTGCCTTGTGGACGCTCTTTGGCGTAGGCCAAAGAAGCGTGGTAAGCCGCCGTACCGATGGCCGCCGCGTTGGTGCCGACTCCAACCCGCGCTTCGTTCATCATTTGGAACATATAACTCAAGCCTCTGTGTTCTTCTCCCACCAAATAGCCCAAACAGTCGGTATCAGAACCAAACATCAAGTGCGCAATGGGTGCTCCTTTGTAGCCCATTTTATGATATACTCCTGCCGTGGTGACGCCGTTTGGCACCAACCCTTCAGGGGTAACGCGTTGCTGAGGTACTACAAACAAAGAAATTCCTTTGGTGCCAACGGGGCCGCCTTTGATTTTGGCCAACAACAAATGAACTACGTTTTCGCACGCGTCGTGGTCGCCGCAAGAGATAAAAATTTTTTGTCCTTGAATTTTGTAAATACCTGCAGTTTGGGTAGGTTCGGCGCTGGTAGAAATATCTGATAATGAGCTTCCTGCGTTGGGTTCAGTCAGTGCCATGGTTCCTTGCCAACGACCGTTGTACATGTTGGGCGTGTAGGTGTCAATCAGTTCGGGAGAACCAAAACTCCGAATCAAGTTGGCTGCTCCTGTGGTCAAAAACGGATACACACTGGCCGAATAATTGGCGGCTTGAAAAATAAATGCTGCCGCATTGTGAACGGTGGCGGGGAGTTGCTGCCCACCTTCTTCGTAGCGAAAAGTGGCATTTATCCAGCCATCTTCCCCAAAACGCCGCGTAATGGCTTTCATGCCTTCGTGGACGCGGATTTTGCCATCGACAAATTGGGGCTCATTTCTGTCCATTTCGGTGAGTAAAGGGCGCAGCATTTTGTCGGCTATTTGCTCGGCAGCGTCCAGTACCATGTCAAACGATTCCCGATTGTGGTCTTGGAAGTACGGGTACTGCACCAACTGCTCCACGTCAAGCAGTTGGTACAGGTTAAATTGAAGGTCGCGTTTTGAAAAAAACATACAATTATTTTTTGACCTCATCCCGCAAAGCCTTCCGTAGAATTTTGCCTACGTTGGTCTTGGGCAATTCGGTACGGAATTCGATGTGCTTAGGGCATTTGTAGGCCGTCAAATTTTCGCGGCAATAGGCCATAATTTGCTCTTTTGTGAGGCTTTCGTCTTTTTTTACCACAAAAATTTTCACCGCCTCGGTCGTTTTTTCGTCGGGTACGCCAATACAAGCGACCTCCAAAACACCCTGACATTGGGCTACCACATCTTCTATTTCGTTGGGATACACGTTAAAACCTGACACAAGTACCATGTCTTTCTTACGGTCAACGATTTTGAAAAACCCATCGGCATCCATCACCCCAACATCTCCTGTTTTAAACCACTGACGGCCATCGGCAGGGTCGGTAAACATCACTTTGGCGGTTTCGTCGGGGCGGTTGTAGTATCCTGGCATTACCTGTGGCCCTAATGCACAGATTTCTCCCGCTTCGCCCACATCTGCCCACGTGCTATCGTCGCGCATGATGCGCATTTCGGTACTAGGGAAGGGTATTCCGATGGTGCCAACGCGGTTGTCGGTGGTTTTCAATGGGTTGGCACAAAGTACGGGCGATGTCTCAGACAAGCCGTAGCCCTCGGTTGGCAAATTGCCTGTGAGCTTATACCATCGTTCGGCCACCACTTTTTGTAGTGCCATTCCTCCCGCCGAGGTTATTTTGAGGCCGCTAAAATCAACTTCGCCAATTTTAGGGTTGTTCATCAAGCCGTTGTACAGCGTATTCACACCCGTAAAGGTGGTCACTTTGTATTTTTTCAGGTCTTTGATAAACGCCTCCATGTCGCGTGGATTTGTAATCAACAGGTTCATTCCGCCGTTTTTAAGGGCCGAAAGGGCGTTGCACGTAAGCGCGTACACGTGGTACAGCGGCAAAGCTGCCACAATCACGTTGGTTTGTCCTTCAGGAATGGTATTGAGCATTGGGCTCAAATAAACGCAGTTGGCTTCTACGTTAGCAATGATGTTGCGGTGCGTCAGCATAGCTCCTTTGGATACCCCCGTTGTCCCACCCGTATATTGAATAAATGCCAAGTCTGAATTGCTCAAATCAGGTTTTTGGTAGTCGGCGGCGGCACCTTTGCTCAACGCATCCGTAAACGACTTTGCTGTAGGAAGGTCATAGTCAGGAACCATTTTCTTGACATTCTTTACGACAAAATTGACAAGTTGTTTTTTGCCAAAACCCAACAAATCACCAATCTCGGTGACCAGTACGTGCTCGATATTGGTATGAGGAAGTACTTTTTCTAGGTTAGAAGCAAAGTTGGCCAAGATTACAATGGCTTTTGCGCCCGAATCTTTAAACTGGTGCTCCATTTCGCGGGGCGTATAAAGCGGATTGGTATTGACCACTGTGAGCCCTGCCCGCAATGCACCAAACATCGCAATGGGGTATTGCAGTACGTTGGGCATTTGAATCGCAAGGCGGTCGCCTTTTTGGAGGCCAATGCTTTGCAGATAGGCCGCAAAATTGCGCGATTGTTTATCTAACTCAGCATACGTAATTTCTTTGCCCATGCAGGAGTAAGCTTTACGCGAAGCATATTTGGTAAAGCCTTCGTCAATCATTTCTAACAACGACGAATAGACATCTGGATTAATTTCAAAGGGCATTCCCGCTGGATAAAACTTTAGCCACGGAAAGGTATCTCTAGTTACAGCCATTCAGATTTTAGGTTGATGTTTAGAAAAAATTGTACACTACAAAGATATAAACGAAGTTAGAGGGAAGAAGTTTTACCCCTGACTTTTCATGACAAAAAATGATTTTAAGGTCTTTTCCACTATATTCAGTACGACAGAATGAGCAAAAACGTCTATTACAAAAAAAACTTTACACGGTTTAAAGTAATTTTCAAAGTTGTTCGTCTAACCAATTAACCACTTAAAATTAACATTGGCAACCGCACGACTACCTATTGTTCAGACCATCAAAAAGTACAGCAAGCAACTTTTTGGCTTCATTCGTCAGCGCGTAAGCAGTGACGAAGATGCTGAGGATATTTTGCAGGACGTTTGGTACCAACTGAGCAGTCAGCCCGAAGTAGAAGCCATTGAACAAGTGGGAAGTTGGCTGTATCGCGTGGCTCGGAACCGCATTGTGGATAGTTACCGCAAGCAGCGCCCCGAAACCCTCGAAGATTACGGCTACGAGGATGAAGACGGCGAAATCGTGTTCAAAGATTTATTGCTCGCCGACGACGGAACGCCCGAAAGTGACTATCTCCGCGAGTTGTTTTGGCAACAACTCATGGAAGCCCTCGATGAGCTTCCCGAAAACCAGCGCCAGGTCTTTGTGTGGAACGAACTGGAAGATCAGACGTTTCAGGAGATTGCCGACCGCACGGGAGAGAACATCAAAACGCTGATTTCTCGCAAGCGCTATGCCGTGCAACATTTGCGGCAGCGTTTGGCGGGTTTGTACCAAGATTTATTGATTGATTAACCATTTTTTGACCAACGTAAGCATGACTACTAAACACAATCGTCGGGCCTATTTTTTCTTATTTCCGCTTTTTGCGGTGGTGGCCGTTTTGGTACTTGGCGCTGCCGTCATGTGGCTTTGGAACGCTATTTTGCCTGCGTTATTGGGAGTGGCTTTTATCTCTTATTGGCAAGCCGTGGGGTTATTGATTTTGTGCCGTTTGTTGTTTGGGAACTTTAGCCGTGGCAAGGGCGCACCTTGGGCACAACACGCCCAAAAAAAAGCTGCTTTTCGGGAAAAGTGGCTACACATGAACGACGAAGAACGCGCTCGCTTGCGCGAAGAATGGCGCAAACGTTGCGGCAAAAATTAATTCAAAAAAAATCGAAATTCGTTAAAGTAATTTTTGATTTCAATCGTCATCCTATTTGTACAGGGTTTGTACACATCACCATATAACTATTTAACAGCTATGTTTACTATTTTGAGAGTTATCGGAGCCGTATTTTTTGGCGCATTATTTTTGTTCATGTTGCCTTTCTTATTGCTAAAAGCGTTCTTCTTTTTCTTGTTTTTTGGCTTGGCATTTCGACTTATGATGGGTCGTCGCCGTCGCCAATGGAAACGCTATCAGGCGTATTATACACCTTATGAGGATGTAACAGCGCAATACCGTAAAGAAAACCTGAACGATTCGTTTCAACACCCTATCACGAAAATTTAATCAATTTTAATAGCCATGTATCATCATCACAGAAAATGTGGGCACGGACACCCTGGAATGGGGTTCGGCCCGTTTGGAAAACAGTTCGGTCGTGCCTTCGCAGGTAATCAATACCGAGTACCTGTCAATGTACTAAAAACCGAAAGTAGTTACGAAATCTTCGTCATTGCTCCCGACCGCGCCAAGGAAGACTTTAAAATCAATCTCAAAGGCAACGAGTTGACGATTGCGTATCAGGCCAAAGAAGACATCAAAGAAAACCAACAGTGGATTCGCAACGAATTTACCAAGGCTTCGTTTGAGCGTACCTTTGTAATTGACGAAACCATTGAGTCGGAGGGAATTAAAGCCGAGTACAAAAACGGCGTATTGCAAGTGACATTGCCTGTTGTGCCTGGGTCAGCAAAACCCGCACAGGAGATTGCAGTGGCGTAGATGTGGAGAGGGTTGCTCACAACCCGCCCCAGGTGCATAACAAAAATAGTCGGCTGCCTTCGCAGCCGACTATTTTTGTTATGCACCTGTCAACAGGCAACCTGAAAACCACAAACTTATTTCAATCCTCCCACCATGTCTTCGGGGCGCACCCACTCGTCAAATTGGTCAGAAGTCATGTGTGTGAAATCCAAGCCTTTGAGTTCAAACTCAAGCGCGGCTTGTTTGAGGGTAATACCACGCTTGTGGGCATCTTGGGCGATGGCGGCGGCGTTGTAGTAACCAATTTTCGGGTTCAATGCCGTTACCAACATCAATGAGTTGTTGACATGCTTGCGGATGTTATCCGTCAATGGCTCGATACCTACGGCACACTTATCGTTGAACGCCACGCAAACGTCACCAATCAAACGAGCCGAGTGCAAGAAGTTGTAAATCATGACAGGCTTAAATACGTTCAACTCAAAGTGACCGTTTGAGCCACCGATGTTGATAGCCACGTCGTTGCCCAATACTTGGCAAGCGACCATGGTCATGGCTTCGCACTGCGTTGGGTTCACTTTTCCTGGCATGATAGAACTTCCTGGCTCGTTGTCAGGAATGAAGATTTCACCGATGCCCGCGCGTGGTCCCGACGAAAGCATACGGATGTCGTTAGCGATTTTCATTAAGCTAACGGCTACCGTTTTGAGGGCGCCGTGCGCTTCTACGATGGCATCGTGCGCGGCCAAGGCTTCAAACTTGTTTTCGGCCGTGATGAATGGAAGACCTGTCAACGCCGCGATGTGACCTGCTACGTTTTCAGAATATCCTTTCGGTGTGTTGATACCTGTTCCTACGGCTGTTCCACCCAACGCCAACTCTGACAAGTGTGCCAAGGTATTGTTGATGGCGCGCAAGCCATGGTCAAGTTGTGAAACATAGCCCGAAAATTCTTGCCCGAGGGTCAACGGCGTAGCATCCATGAAGTGCGTACGGCCAATTTTCACCACGTCCTTAAACGCCTCCGATTTTGCTTTGAGCGTATCGCGGAGTTTTTGGATGCCAGGGATAGTAACTTCGATCAAAATTTTATAGGCCGCAATGTGCATCGCCGTCGGGAACGTGTCGTTAGAAGACTGCGATTTATTGACGTCGTCGTTGGGGTTCAAGAATTTTTTCTCGTCCAACAACGAACCACCGTTGATTACGTGGGCGCGGTAAGCGATCACCTCGTTGCAGTTCATGTTTGACTGCGTGCCTGAACCCGTTTGCCAAACGACCAACGGAAACTGGTCATCGAGCTGACCTGCCAAAATTTCGTCGCACACTTGTGCAATCAAATTCTTTTTGTCTTCTGGAAGGATACCTGCCTCAAAGTTGGTGATAGCAGCCGCTTTTTTCAAGTAAGCAAACGCCCGAATGATTTCCTTCGGCATCTTGTTAATGTCTTGGGCAATCGGGAAGTTCATGATGGAGCGTTGTGTTTGTGCTCCCCAATACACGTGTGCTGGTACTTCTACCTTTCCCATCGTGTCTTTTTCTATACGGAATTCCATTGGATGAATGACGGGGCCGCCCGCGCGGTGAATTTGAATGAATGATTGAGTCGATGGATGAGTTAATTGGGACAATTGTTCAGCCATCTTGCAAAAGTAAACACAAATCGCTTACCCGCTTTTGATAGAAATCATAATCTCTCTAATTTTACCAAAAAAATAAACAGAGCGCTAAAAACCGCGATAAAAGATTGTTAGCGCAAATTAAGCGTTAAAAGTCTCGGAGAGACACAACCTTTGTAGAACCTACAAGATTAACCAATAATTAATAACTGTGGCCACGCCACTCATCTCAATTTGTTAAAATGCTTCACAAAGTATTAAAAGTAAACCCCAACGATAACGTAATCGTAGCTTTGCGCGACCTACCAGCGGGTGAAGTTGTTGAGTTTGAAGGAGAATCTTATCTCTTGCCCCACACCGTTTATGCTAAGCATAAGTTTGTAACCCACGATTTGGAAACGGGTGACGCCGTGACCATGTATGGCGTATTGGTAGGCCGAGCCTCTCAGCCCATCAAGCGCGGCGAACCCATTACCACTTATAACCTCAAGCACGACTCTGAGCCGTACAGCACAGCCAAGCGTCAGCCGTATAGCTGGACCCCGCCCGACGTAAGTAAGTGGGTGGGACGCACGTTTAAAGGCTACCGCCGTTCAGACGGAAAAGTAGGAACCTACAACTACTGGTTGGTGATTCCGTTGGTATTTTGTGAAAACCGCAACGTATTGACCCTGAAAACTGCTTTTGAGCGTGAGTTGGGCTACGCACAACCTGAACTGTACCGCGACCAAGTGCGCGAAATGTTGCACTTGTACCAAAATGGTCAGTTAGAAACGGTTCAAAAATTAGCGCCTTTCACCGATGCTTCAACGCCTCGCCCGTGGTCGAATGACTTAAATCGTCCTTTCAAAAATGTTGATGGGATTAAGTTTTTGACCCACGAAGGTGGCTGCGGAGGAACACGCCAAGACGCCCACACGCTTTGCTCGTTATTTGCGGCTTATGCCGTTCACCCCAACGTGGCAGGTGTGACGGTGCTGAGTTTGGGTTGTCAGAACTCGGAAGAAAAAATCTTGATGGACGAAATCCACAAGCGTAGCCCCAAGTTTGATAAACCGTTGTATATCTTCGAACAACAGCAAGGAACGGAGTCGGCGATGATGTCGGCGGCGATTAAGCAAACGTTCTTGGGCTTAATTAAAGCCAACGAATGCGAGCGCGAAGACGTGCCTATTACCGAACTGGTTGTTGGCTTAAAATGCGGCGGATCAGATGGTTTCTCGGGAATTTCGGCAAACCCCGTTTTGGGTCAGGTATCGGACATTTTGGTGACATTGGGTGGAAAAACTTTGTTGGCTGAGTTTCCAGAACTACACGGGGTAGAGCAAGAACTCCTCAACCGCTGCGTAACGGAAGAAAAAGCGGCTAAGTTTGAAAAACTCATGCGTGATTATTCGGGCAAAGCCGACGCCGTAGGTTCCGCTTTTGCGTTTAATCCGTCGCCAGGAAACATCAAAGACGGGCTTATCACGGATGCCATTAAATCGGCAGGAGCAGCCAAAAAAGGCGGTTCAGCACCGATTCAGGACGTGACCAACTACACAGAAATTTCTCACGAAAAAGGCTTGCAGTTGGTATGTACTCCAGGCAACGACGTAGAAGCCACCACGGGAAAAACCGCCGCAGGAGCAACCGTGATTTTGTTTACGACGGGCTTAGGCACACCCACAGGCAACCCGATTTGTCCCGTGATGAAAGTGTCAACCAATTCGAAATTAGCCGAAAAAATGGCGGATGTGATTGACTTTAACTGCGGAACGGTCGTGACAGGAGAGGAGACTATTGCCGAAAACGCCGATGCCTTACTCGAAGAAATCATCGCCGTAGCAAGTGGTAAACTAACTCACGCCCAGCGCCTTGGCCAAGATGACTTTATCCCGTGGAAACGCGGAGTCTCGCTCTAGCTAGGTAAACAGTACGATAGATTCAAAAGGGTCAGTCGGAACTATACCGACTGGCCCTTTTCTTTTACTAGCTTGTCCCGAACTCCGGTTCGGGACACACACGGTTCAGCGTCTCCGACGCCACAAGCTTGTCCCGAACTCCACTTCGGGACACATACGGTTCAGCGTCTCCGACGCCCATCATCACAGCTAAAACAATGATACAGAAAACAGCCACTCTCTATCGAAATGCGTACGGCGGAATGTCGCGCGAAATATGGTTACTTGCCGCCGTGATGCTCATCAACCGCTCGGGAACCATGGTAATCCCATTCATGAGCGTTTACTTGACCCAATCGCTGCATTTCACCCTGTCGGACGCGGGTTTGGTCGTAAGCTGTGCGGGAGCGGGAGGAATCTTGGGGGTCTATTTGGGTGGAAAACTCACCGACAAACTCGGCCATTATTACGTGCAATTGTGTAGTTTGGCCTTGGGTGGAATGACATTTTTTGTCCTAATGCAAATGCGAACCCTACCGACGTTGTGCATAACGGCCTTTTTTCTCAATCTCGTAGGAGAAGGATTTCGGCCTGCCAATTCGACTTCCATTGCTTATTATAGCACTCCCGAAAACCGTACGCGTGCGTACGCCCTCAATCGTTTGGCCATTAATGTCGGCTGGGCAATAGGGCCTGCTTTGGGTGGGATTTTTGCCACCATTGGGTACAAATACCTATTCATAGCCGACGGTATCACTAACATTGCCGCAGCAATGTTTTTGTTGTTATTGGTAAAAAATCGAAATGCCCAAAAAGCCGACCGTTCGTCAACGGAGGAGACAGTACCAGTGACTCAATCCGCCTTTCGAGATGGTATTTTTATGCGAATGTTGGTTTTTACGGTACTTTTTGCCATTGGTTTTATGACATTTTTTAGCATTGTACCCGTCTTTTGGCGTTCCGAACTGAAAATCAAAGAAGTCTATATTGGACTGCTGCTAGGAATGAACGGAGTGATGGTGGCGGCGATAGAAATGCTCCTCATTTATCGCATTGAGCGCCTGCGTTCCAAGCTAACGTTTATTGGATGGGGCGTGCTGCTGTGCGGTTTGGCCTATTTGTTTTTTGTTATCTTCCAAGGAATGGTCTGGATTTTGCCCATTGCGGTAATCACCATTACATTTAGCGAAATGTTGGCCATGCCGTTTCTCAATTCCTTAACGATTGAACGTTCGACACCCCAAAACCGAGGTCAGTATTCGGCCTTGTATTCGATGTGTTATTCAATAGCGCAAGTTACGGCTCCCGTTTTGGGAGGACAAATCGCTACCCGTTTTGGGTTTTATACGCTTTGGGGCGTATTGGTGGCTGTATCGGTGGTAAGTTACGTTGGTTTTCGGTGGGTAGAATCATTGGCGGAAGGGCGAAGCCGTGCGCTTTCTTAAAAAACAAAACAACCCGAAAGTTAAGAACTTTCGGGTTGTTAAAATCGCCGTTAATTCTGTAACCTAATCACGTGGATAGGTTTTTCTTCCATAATGGCTTTGGGTAAAAATGCCCATAAAAGCACATAAATAAAGACGACAGGCACGCCTGCAGTGAAGAAAAATGCCAAGACAAACAAGATACGAACAATCGAACGGTCGATGTCGAAATAATGTGCTAAACCTGCGGCTACCCCACCAATGGCGGCTTGATTTTTTATGCGATACAATCTGTTAGTTTCCATGGCTGTTAAATAGTTTTTGTGTTATTGTTGAATCAAAGGTACTATGTAATACCCAATAGTTGCAACAACACCCACACCAATGGAAAAAAAGCGGGACAAAGGGAGATTTTTAGGGACGAGTTTTAGTCGTTGATGTGCAACAACCCCACCGTTTGGGCATAAATATCTTGGAGCGAAATGGCTGATGGAAGCATCATTAATTGAATAGAATCGTCCAAACGACTGGTTTCGTGTACCAATGCCCATACATTAGGTGATTCTAGTTTTTGCCACACTTCTATTTTAACTCGCTCTGAATCAATGAGAACGTATTCTTTAAAAGAAGGAATACTGCGGTAGTATTCAAATTTTTCGCCACGGTCGTAGGGAGCAGTACTTTTAGATAAGACCTCAATAATGGTCGTTGGATTGAGCATGGTGTCAAACTGGTCATCGAGCAGCTCAAGCTTTCCACAAACAATCGTTAAATCGGGGTAGGTGTAAAATTCTTCGGTAGGAATCCAAAGACGAAAGTCATTGCCAAAATATTGGCATGATTTTCTTTTGAGTGAAATGTAAAGCTCGCCCGCCAAATTATCACGGATGCGATTATGGTTATGGCTTGCACCAGCCATCAACGTGACTGTACCTCGATGGTACTCACTTTTAAATTCAGCAGCGCGTTCCCATTGCAAATAATCATCGGGCGAGAGTGTTTTTTTAACAGCAGACATAACTTTTAAGGCATTGTTTACAACAAAAATACGATAATTCCCCCATCACCGCACTATATTTGCAGCTATACAAGTAAAAGCGGTGCTAGTCACCCGATTATTCACTCACCGAGGCGGTTCGCCGCTCCAGTTTAACGATACGCTATAGTTAGAATGAAAGTCCTCAAGTTTGGCGGCACATCGTGCGGCACAGTCGAAAGTATCCAGCAAGTCATTCAGATTTTACAAGATAATATTGCAAAAGGCGAACGCATTGCCGTGGTGTACTCGGCGATGGGGGGCGTCACGAATAAACTGATTGAGATTGGCCGCATGGCTTCTACGGGTAATACCGATTACTACGATGCGCTCAAAGCCCTCGAAGAACGCCACTTTACGGCCGTGCGCGGGTTGATTGATATTAAAAGTCAGAGTAGTTCGATTGCCAAAGTACGTGGGTTGGTCAATGAATTAGAAGATTTGTTGAAAGGTATCTCGCTGATTCGTGAATTATCGACGCGCACGCTCGACTTGTTGATGTCGTTTGGCGAACGCCTTTCAACGACCATCATTACTGAAGCCCTCAAAGCACGCGGCGTCAATGCGGAGTTTTGTGACGCGCGCACGCTCATTCGTACCAATAATCACTTTAGCTACGCCGAAGTAGATTTTGAGGTGACAAACGCCCAAATCAACGCACATTTTGCCAAAACAGACGCCTTGTTGTGCATCACAGGCTTTATTGGTTCTACCGAAGACGGAATCACAACGACGCTTGGCCGCGGAGGCTCGGACTATACAGGGTCGATTTTTGGGGCAGCCTTGGACGCCGAGGTGATTGAAATCTGGACGGACGTGGACGGAATGATGACTGCCGATCCGCGTAAGGTGTCGAATGCTTTTACCATTCCGACCATTACGTACGCCGAAGCAATGGAGTTAAGCCATTTTGGAGCAAAGGTGATTTACCCGCCGAGCTTGCAACCTGCCTTTGCCAAGAACATTCCCATCAAAGTACTCAATACTTTCAACACGGCTTCGGAAGGAACAACCGTGCACAACACGGCCCTCGAAACTCCCTACGCCATCACAGGAATTAGTTCGATTGATGACATTGCGTTGGTCAACGTCCAAGGAAGTGGGATGATTGGGGTGGCAGGGGTATCGGCTCGTTTGTTTTCGGCCATGTCGCGCAATAAAATCAGCGTGATTTTGATTTCGCAAGCTTCGTCGGAGCACTCGATTTGCTTTGCGATTGACCCAAAAAATGCCGAACGGGCTAAAGATGTTCTCGACCAAGAGTTTTCGGTTGAAATTGCCGCAGGCGACATCGACCGCGACGGTATTCAGATTCAGCGTAACGTCTCTATCATCGCGATTGTGGGAGAAGGAATGCGTCGGAGTACGGGGGTGTCGGGGAAATTGTTTACCGCCCTTGGGAAAAACGGTATCAACGTGATTGCAACTGCTCAAGGTTCATCCGAGTTGAATATTTCGGTAGTGATTCAGAAAAACGACCTTTCGAAGGCATTGAATGCAATTCACGGCGTATTTTTCCAATCAGAAGTACGGACACTCAACTTGTTTGTGGTAGGTACGGGCTTGATTGGAAGTACGTTCTTGAAACAACTTGCGGCGCAGTCTGATTATTTAGCCCAAGAAAAATTATTGAAAATCAACGTAGTAGGGTTGGCACGTAGTAAAAAAATGTGGCTCAATCCAGAAGGAATAAGTTTGCAAAATTGGACAGAAGAACTCGACGAAAACGGAAAAACGACCAGTCTTTCGGCGTTTGTACAGCGTATTCGGGAGTTCAATTTGCCCAATAGTGTCTTCATCGATTGCACGTCCGATAAAGACATCATTCAGTATTATTTCCCGTTGCTCGATGCGAGCGTGTCGGTGGTGACTCCCAACAAAGTAGCCAATTCTAGCAGCTACGCGGAGTACCGTCGTTTGCAACAAACGGCCGTTCGCAAAGGGGTAAAATTCTTGTATGAAACCAACGTAGGGGCTGGTTTGCCCATTATCAATACGATTCAGGGCTTGATGGCCAGCGGGGATAAATTTGTAAAAATTGAGGCGATTTTGTCAGGTACGTTGTCGTTCATCTTCAACAGCTTTGTGGAGGGAACGCGCTTTGTGGACATCGTACGTGAAGCCAAAGAAAAAGGCTATACCGAACCCGACCCACGCGACGATTTGAGTGGCTTGGACGTGGCGCGTAAAATTTTGATTTTAGCGCGTGAAACGGGCATTGCACTTGAAATGAGTGATATTCAAATTGCGCCAATTTTGCCTGAAAATTGTTTACAAGCTCCTACAGTCGATGCGTTTTTTAAGGAAGTAGAAGGTTCCGATGCGTATTTTGCAAATTTGCTCAACGAGGCCGTAGCCAAAGGTGAGAAACTTCGCTACATCGCTACCCTCGAAAATGGCAAAGCTACGCTCCAGCTTCGTACGGTCGATGCCGATCATCCTTTCTATTCGCTTTCGGGTGCTGATAATATTGTTTCGTTTACAACGGAACGTTACAACAGCCGTCCGTTGGTGGTCAAAGGCCCTGGGGCAGGCGCAGAAGTGACGGCTTCGGGAGTATTTGCCGACGTCATGAGTATTAGTAGTTACTTGGCATAACCCTACATCTTCTTTTCTTCGGTTTTGAGAAACCTCAGGCACAGTGCGTGTTGCTGGTTTCTCAAAACCAAGCTTGTGTGTTGCTGGTTTCTCAAAACCAGCTCTTTGGTAGCGAAGTTGGTGCGGCATTGGGTTTTGAGAAACCTCAGGCACAGGGTGTGCCGCTGGTTTCTCAAAACCAGCGCATTACAATACCTAGAAATCTGCGCGCAAATAGATTGCTTTTAATTGGACTATTTTCCACCTTTTATCGGCAAAGTCAAACACTTTTTTTTCTATCGTTAATTCAAAAGAGTCAGAGTTAATCGGTTCTAAATGAGTAATGGTGCCTATCTTTTTGTTGCTAATTGGTAGTTTATCAATGAGTTTGATTTGCTGATCTTTTTGTATTTCGTACGTAAATCCTTCAAAAGCAGGTTGGTACCAGTGTAGAAAATAGGCTCGGTTCGACAAAGAAGTTGAATCAATGGCTTGGTGCGGAAAGTTAAAATCAATGCTTGCAGCCTTGTTTTGATTACCAGCATGGGGTCTTATTTCGGCGTTATACATAGAACCTGTTGAAGCAAACATGGGAATAGTAGCCTGCTGCGTATGGTCGTAATAGCGGGCTGTTAATTCACCCAAAAAATCAAGCGAGCGTACTCCGTCGTTGTTTAAATCCACGGGAGTGTCAGAGGAAACAGACGTAAGTGTGTACCAGCCTCCTAGTGTATTGACAGGTGAGTTGGAGTTGCTAAAACAACTTTGAAGGACGAGGGATACGAGTAAAAGAAGAATAAGGTTTTTCATAACATGTTGGTTTTGTGGCAGTGTGCCGCTGGTTTCTCAAAACCAGCCGTTAGCGGTGTTTTCTTTTGATTTTCTTTAGTAGCCTTCTTGTGGGTAGTGCGGCCCATTGGAACGTTCTCGAAAAACGACTGTTGGTAGGGTATTTGCGGTTAGGGGTAAGGTTGTTAAAAATAAGTGCTACAATAAGCAAAATAAACACGCCAGTAGCAACGGGCGAAAGCACAAACCAATAGCCCAAGTGCTTGATTTTTTCTGAACCTATGACGGCAATCAACGCCGTCGCACCTCCAGGTGGGTGCAACGTCTTGGTGATTTGCATACACAAAATGGACAAAGACACTGCCAAAGGGGCTGTAAACCAGATGATATTGGGAAAGACTTGGTAGATAGTTACTCCCAAAACGGCTGAAATGAGGTGCCCGCCGACCAAGTTTCGCGGTTGAGCCAGTGGACTTTGAATCGCTCCAAAAATCAATACGGAAGATGCCCCAAATGAACCAATTAAAAATAAATTGTCAACTTCGGAGAGGGTAGTTTGCAAAAAGGCGATTAGCCCAATGCCTAAAAAAGCACCCGTAAACGACCAGAAATTTTCAACGGAATCGACGAGCGTTTCTTTGTACACGATGTACTTGGCTATGCGATAGCCTCTTCTGATTTTTGACTTGACCATTTGTGGAATACAACTTAAAGGGGGCGCTACGATGTGCGGAAATGGTAGCGAATCTGATTTTACTGCAAATATCTAAAAGTTGTCCCAAATTTCAGTAGGCTATTTTTTTACGGCCCGAATGCACATAAACGCAGGAAACGCATTGAGCTCCTTAAAATGCTTCGGGTCAAGGGTCTCAAATTCAGGTGTGGGCTTGGGTTCTACGAGTTTATCAATGTAAAAACCATTGTCGGTGAGCGGAGTGATGCACTCACTCAGAGGCCTTCGGAAACTGTTGATTTCAACGGGCGAGCCAAATCCTTTCCAAACACACTTGACGTGTTCGACCTCAAAATACTTCGTTGACTGGAAATAATTGTACTCAAAAAACGGATGTTCCATTGACACGATAAGCGTACCTTGAGGCTTGAGAACCCGACAAAACTCTTGTATTGTTAATGTCCAATCGGGTAGGTAATGCAGGGCGAGGGCGCACAGCACCAAGTCGAAGGTACCATCCGAGTGTTGTTCAAAAGGGGCCGAAAGGTCATGAACGTAGAAGTTGTTTTGGTGCTCAGGGTTTCGCTCTTTGGCCAATGAAACCATCGTGGGGCTTAGGTCAAAGCCTGTTACCTGCGCTCCTTGCGATAGTAAGATTTGGGCGTATTTGCCTGGCCCACAAGCGGCATCTAAAATTTTCTTTCCTTCTACATCGGGCAGCAAGCTAAGTGTATTAGGGCGGTCGTAATGCGCGTTATGAGGTTTGTATTCAATGAGTTCGCTGTATTTGAAAGCCAATTGCTCGTAGGCTTGTAAGATGAGGTCTTTCATGGATAGGAATGGTATAGAAATCATTTCCCCGTCACAGGCATTCGCACTGTTTTGATCACAGGCTCGGAGAATGTCTTTTTTTCGTAGCGAGGTGTGAGGTTTGTTTCGGTGATAACTTTGTCTTCGTAGGTGGTGGTTTCTACGATGGCAATCACTTTTACCGACGCATCTACGCCCTGAACGAGATTGTCGTTGGAGAGTAAAATGTAGTACGCCCCTTGGCACAGGGCAGGGTCAGAAAATTTCCTAAAACCTGCGACGCCCTTCCCTTGATCAATGACGCGGTTGGGCTGGCCCGCCATAAACAAGTCACGGTTGGTTTTGTCGGCGACGGCATAATATACGTCTTCTCCCATTTTAGGAATGGCCAAATCGGTGACAACCCCCGCTGCCAACGCCCCGAGCGGGGTGGTAAAATACGCCGCAGCTCCTTTGGCAATACTTACGATGATTTTGGAATTTTGCTTCCACGCTTCGTTGGCCTCGCTGCCCACACCTACCCAGTACGCCCACGATGCCACTTTGGTCGTTTTGTAAGGGGTAATGACGTTTTTGGGAAGGGTAAACGACAACGATGCTTTGTTGCCGTTGGTGTTGGCCGACGAATGTACCCGCTGTGGTTTGTCAAAAACCAATTCCTCGCGCTGCTCCGATTTTACCACTACTTTTTGGGTTTTTCGGGTGTAAGTAGTGTCGTAGCCTGCCAATACCTCTTTGGTATAGGTATTGTAGGTGGTCTCTTGCTTATCTTCCCACGACACGGCGGTATTGAAGTTAATCGTAGCCTCGCTGGCGGGTACGCGCTGGATTTTTATTTTACAAATACGCCCCAAAATGGCCCCGTTTTTAAACTTAAACAAATACACGCCCTGCTTCACCACCTGAATGGTTTTGGTGTCTATTTGGGTGGTTTTGTAGTCCGAAAACTTTGGCGTGTTGGGGTATTCAATGACCTCAATTTCTTTGAGTTCTTTGTCGTTGATTTCTTTGAATTGAAACAAAATTTTATCGCCCGCCGCAAATCCAAACTGTAACTCTTGCTCCTGCATGGGGCCAAGTTTGATGGTTTGTTCGGTGACGTCGATGGGGGCTTGCTGGGCAAAAACGGTGGTAGTGAAAAAAAGCAACCCAATGTGAGCCCAACGGCATAGCAACTTGAAAGTCATTTGCTTAGTACTGTTTTCTTAGATGAAGTTGACGACAAATAGAAATAACAGTAGCAAAGTTCGTAAACAATACCCAAAGAACAGAATTTTTAATTCACTACTGCACTCTTCGGCGTTCTTCTTCGGCGGCGTCTTCGGTTTGGCGGCGACGGGTGTATTTTTCGTTGCCAAAACGATAGCTAAAATTCAGCCCAATGCGGCGAGTATCGTTCTGACTTTGGCGGTATTGGGTCGTATTTTGGTAATTGTTGATGGTTTCGGTGCGGTAGTTGGTAAAAGTCGGGTCGTCAATTAGCAAACGAAGGCTGCCTTTGTCCTTCAAGATTTTCTTGCCTACGCTCACATAAATTGAGTAAAAACTACTCATCGTCATGGTAAACACCTGGTCTCGGGCTGCAATTTGGGTGTACAATTCTGCCGACCACCCTTTGCCAAAACTAAACTGCTGGTTCGTGTTGAAACGAAACGAAACGTAGCGGGTCACGGCTAGGTCGCCATTGACGGTGCCTTGAATGTTGAAACGAAACCCCTGAAAACTCACGTTGGTTGTCCAATACTTGTTGATTTTTTTGTTGTAATTACTCACAATTCCAAACCGATAGCCTTTCCCCAAATTGAACGGTTTACGCACAAATACATCACCCTCCCGAATGTTCAAATATTCATTCAACCCGTCGGCAAAATCCACCGCTAGACCTACACTTATGCCGCTGCTGTTTTGGTAACGAAGCTGGAGATTGTGTAGGTAAAAAGGTTTTAAGGAAGGATTGCCGCTGGTAAAAGTATAGTCGTCGATGTAGTTTAGGAAAGGATTAAACTGCTGGTAACTAGGGCGATTGATGCGGCGGCCGTAGTTGAAACTTAGGTTGTGTTTTCCCAAACTGTCTAACGCTCGCCGAAAAAAGAAGGTAGGAAAGAGATTGGTAAAATGTTGCGAAAACTGCTCGCCCGTCGTAGCGATATTAGGCAGCAGATTGCCCTCAATATTGGTGTTTTCGGCACGTAGCCCCATTTGTAGGCTCGTTTTTTTGTTGAGGGTATGACGTAAGCTCAGGTAGGCAGCGTTAATGTTTTCGTTGTAAACAAAATGATTGCTTTTGGTGGGGTCTATCACAAAATTTTGCTCTAGCTTATTTTCCACATCGGCTTCGTTGGTGTTTTGGACAAAACCAGTTTTTAATCCTGCTTCCACCGTTGTTTTTTTGGAAATAGGGAGTCGATAATCGGTTTTAATGGTGAAAATGGTGGCGGGGGTAAAGAAAATATTGTTGAAAATCTGGGTGTTGTCGTCATGGCTGCTTTGAAAGTTTCGCACCCCTTCCGATTTAAATCGTTGATAGCTGACATCGCCGCTCCACTCGCTGCCAGGCTTTTTGGGTTTGTGGGTAAAATTGAGACTGGTACTTAGGCTATTCCAATCAAATTGTCCACGATTGGTGCCAAAATAGGGTTCGTTGTTGATTAAATTAGTAAACACCGCCCCGTCGTTTCGATGGCTCTTTTGTACAAATAGCTGACCGCCGATGACCATATTTTTACTTTTATCGTAATCAAAACCAAGCCGAAGCGTGCCTCCCAAACTCTGATTGGTTCCGATGTTTTCGCTGCTATATTGTTGATTGTTAGTGTTTTCGGTGGTGGTGCGTGTAGAAGTCGTAACCGTACGATTGGCGTCGCGAGGTAAACCGACGCCCCCAAACAAGTTCAGTTTTCCCAATCGATAGTTGAGGTTTAGGTTGTTATAGCTTCGCCACGTGTGTCCTACGCTTTGGCTGGTACTTACGTTGCCCGTCAGGCCATACAGTCTATTTTTTTTCAGCACAATATTAACAATAGCCGAACCAGCGGCATCGTATTTGGCAGGAGGTGAATCCATGAGTTCCAGCTTGTCCAGCATTTGGGCGGGGAGCGATTTGAGGTAGGTCGATAAGTCGTTGCCACTCATGTAGGTAGGCCGCCCGTCGATGAGCACCAGCACGTTGCCGCGCCCGTTGAGTTGGACATTTCCGTTTTGATCTACCAGCACATTGGGCGTTCTTTCCAACACCTCTTGGGCGGAAAGCGTGGCAGCGCCGTTCATCGCTTCCACATTAATCACGGTTTTGTCATCTTCTTGTACCACCAATGGACGAGTCGTTTTGACAACGACCTCCGCAAGTTGTTGCGTTTTGTCAGGGAGTAAAAAAATGGTGGGAAGCGAAATAGGCGCTGTTCCCAACCGAATCGTGGGGCTTTGGTATTTTTTTGAACCTAGGTAGCTAATTTTTAGAAAATAACTGCCTTGTTTGAGGTTGGCAAACTCAAATTTACCTTGCGCATTTGCCGAGTTACCTGCCACTTGTTGACTATCGGGCAACGCCATCAGCAGGACGTTGGCTCCTACGGCGGCCTCGTTGTGGTGGTCTTTGATTTCACCTCGGAGGGAGTTTTGAGCCCAAGTCGTTGAGGCAATGAATAGAAAGAAAAGGAGATACTTTTTCATGGTGTTTTGTGGTTTTTGGGCAAAACTCGGAAAGGAGCTGCCTTTTAGAGAAGGGGACGGACAGAAAGGGCAGCTGCTGTGATAAAAAGGGAAAATCGACTGACGAGGGGAGATATGAAAAGTATAAATTCGTATTTTACAGTTTTCGTCAGTCAAAAAAGCCTTTCTGTCAGTCAAGGAGAAAAATAATGAAACAGAACCCCCATTTTTGACCAAAAATTGAAACAAAATGGCTGGAAATATTCTCGTTTTTACCCTTTCGGTGGTTGTACTTTGGCTCATTTTTGGCAAACCAAAGCAGATTGTTATCACCCTTTTTTTGTGGGCTTTGGGCTCGGTAGGGCTATTTTTTGCGGTGCTTTTCACATTTCACATCATTGATTTAGACGGTGAAAAGAACCAAGCCTTGATAAGTAGCGTGTTGACGATAGGCTGCGCGGCGGCAGGGCGTTTTATTGCGGAGTATTATTTGAGCAAAAGCGCTCGTAATGAAGACCGCGCTGTGACAATTTTGGGGATATTGTTTGTAGGTTTTTTGCTGGGCTTTGGGTTGGCAATCAATTATTTGAGGTTCAATTTGAGCTTTGTGGTATTGTTATACGTTAATTTGGCCTTGATGGGGCTCGGGTTTGTGACCACGATGGGCGTTACTATTATCAAACACCAAATAGAACGAAAGATTACCACCGCCGAAACCAAGGCCAATGTGAGCGATGCGGAGTTGAAGTTGCTGCAAAGTCAGTTGAGTCCCCATTTTTTGTTCAATACGCTCAATAACCTGTATGCGCTTTCGATACACGATGCGACTAAGCTGCCTCCGCTGCTGCTCAAATTGTCGGACTTGCTGCGCTATACGGTGTATGATACCAAAGCCACGATGGTAGCCCTCGACGACGAAATTAACTACCTCAAAAATTACATTGACTTTGAAAAAATACGCCTTGGAGAGCGCTTAGAATTGGCCGCGAATTGGCCCGAATCGTTGGCTGAAGCTCCTCCGATTGCTCCTATGCTGTTGATTGTGTTTGTGGAAAATGCGTTCAAACATTCAAAAAACACCCAAAATCCGACGATAAAAATTGCCATAGATGTGCAGATTTGGGGGAAAACAATCCTTTTTTCGGTACAAAATAGTTTTGACCCCAACGTGACCACCAATGCGTTGGAACAACACAGTGGCTTAGGTTTGGAAAATGTAAAAAAACGGCTGGAGCTGGCGTACCCCAACCGTCACGATTTAAGTATTGAGCAGAAAAACAATACGTTTATGGTTAAATTAAGACTCACATGACACTGAAGGCACTCATAGTAGATGATGAACCGCTGGCGCGCCAATTGATTGAGGGGTATTGTAAGCATTTGCCTGACATAGAGGTGGTTGGTTCGGTGGTGGATGTGTTTATGGCAAGGCCGATTTTGGAGACGGGCAGGGTGGATGTGCTGTTTTTGGACATCAATATGCCCGTGATGAGTGGGATTAGTTTCTTAAAAAGCCTACATACCAAGCCTATCACGATTTTCACGACTGCCTACAAAGAGCACGCTTACGAGGCTTTTGACCTCGCCGCCACTGACTACCTGCTCAAGCCGTTTTCGATGGAACGTTTTCTCCAAGCCATTGACAAGGCCAAAGCAGCCCTGAAACAGCAACCCAACACGCCCGAAAATTTTGTTTTCCTAAAGTCGGACAGTAAGTTGATTAAACTGTTTTTTGATGAACTGTATTACGTGGAGGCACAGGGTAATCAGGTGAAATTTGTAACCGAACACAGCACGTTCAACATTACGCAGACGTTTAGCTCGGTGTTGGAACTGCTACCTGCGTCGCAGTTTGTGCGAGTACACCGTTCGTTTGCGGTCAATGTTCAGAAAATCAGTATTATAGAGTCGTACCGAGTGCTGTTACTCCAAAAAGGCGAAGTGCCGCTCGGAAGTAATTTTCGGGAAGATTTTTTGAAAATGGTAGTGAGTAAGGGAGGGGAGTGAGGAGAGTTTCTTTGTGATAAACTTTCTAGGTAAACAGTTGTTCTAATGTTTTAACAGCGATGAACATTTTTTGGCTGCCAGGAAGCTTTATGAAGTCATATTTCGTATAAAAGTTTTCGGCTTCTTCATCTATTGGGTCAACAACAACCGCGAATGAACCTATTTCTTGTGAAATTTGGTAACTTCTTTTCAATGCATCAATCAATAATATTTTTCCAATCCCCTTTCCTTGATATTTGCTGTCAATAGCCAATCTTCCGAGTAAAGTAGTTGGGATGGAAGTGTAGGCTTTTGGGAGTTTCTTCCGAATTTGCTCGGGAAAACTACTTAGGGGAATACTATTGTTTGAAAGTGTATGATATCCTTGGATATCATTTGTTTCTCTATCTGATAGTACAAAGCAAGCCGATAGTTTCCTTTTAATGTCTTGACCAGCTTGGGTTTTTAAGTAATTATTTAGAAACTCCTTCCCACAGTCAAAATCTTCTCGGTTATGTTTTTTGTCTAAAAGCTCAATCATTTTTTGAGTTTGATATGAAGGTGTTATAATCCTCATGAGCGCTTTTCAGGGTTTTTGAGGGGGCCTTTGGGTTGGTGATTGCATCAAAAAAGAGTTGACTGTCCTTTTCAGAAGCGATTATTTGCTCCTTTTCCTTTATTATTTCTTTCGCTTTTTCTTGTACTGTCAGAATAACAAAATCTGTCAGACTTCTAAAACCACCTAAGTAAGCGGCTTTCTCAAAAAAATGTTTTTGTTCTTTTGAAAGCCTTGCGTTAAATCGTGCCTGTTCTTTGGTTGTTGTGTTCATAAATAAAATCTTTTTGTAAATGTGCTAAAATACCTGTACAAATTACTTCTTGTGTACAGATATTTTACGTACAATAGCTTGTTTTGGTATTACAAAATACTCTTCTTTAGAGAGCATCTGCCTCATGCTATCAAATGGCGTTTACAATAATTTTTCCTGTTACGAAGCTACTGTTAAGAGCTTTAGCCCTGACTTTCAACTATTACACTAAAAAAGTCAGGGCTAAAGCCCTTTTGGTATTACCCTATTTTTTAGCCCCAGCCTAAAGGCGTGGGGTTTGAGGATATTTTGGGTAGAGTCACAATAAAGCCTTTTTTGTTCGTGCTCATTTACTTGGTGCTCTAACAAACAGGAATGCCTTCTAGCTGCCCTAAAGCCAAGCCAGAAGGCTTAGAACAAATAACAGAAGGCCAAGCGTCGTGTTATCTTTCCTAGAAAACAGCCTTTTTCAAGGTTTATTGTCGAAAAATTTCGGCGAGTTTTTGGTCTAATTGTTCTCCCCGTAAGTTTTTTCCAATGATTTTACCATTAGGGTCGATGAGGAAATTTTGTGGAATAACTTGAACGGCATATTGTTTCACTATTTCGGCCTTCCATTGTTTTAGTTCCGATACATGCGTCCAGTCAAGTTGGTCTTTGTGGATAGCTTTTAACCAAGCATTTTTCCCGTCGGGTTTATCCAATGAAATGCCTAAAATGGTAAACTTCTGGTTTTTGTATCGACGATAATTCTTGACAAGATTCGGGTTTTCGGCGCGGCAAGGCCCGCACCAGCTCGCCCAAAAATCGACCAATACATATTTGCCTCGAAAACTACGCAGAGTCACAGCGTTCCCTGAAGTATCAGGTTGGGTAAAATCAGGGGCCAATGCCCCCACAGAGATTGCTTGAATAGCCGCTAATTTTTTTTCGTAATCTCTTCCTGGAATGCTGGTTTTAATTTCGTCTGATAGGCCGTTGTATAATGGTTGTATTTCAGCATAATCTGGGGCATACCAATCGGTATATTGATCCAAAATACACAGACTTAGCATAGAGGCTGTATTTTCCTTAATAAACTGTGCTTTAATATGTTGCTGCTTACTGTAAACAGCTTTCTTTTGGGTTTCATACGCCTTGGTAAACTCTTTATGCTTTTTCTGTTCGGGGGTAGCTGCCTCGTATTGTTTCTCTATGAGCTCCAACTGGTCTGCGGTGGGTTGAAGTGCCATTTTAAGCCTCTTATGGTCGATGTTCATGGGCGAAATCAGCACTGCTTCTTTGATTGAAGCAGGACTTGTTACTAAAGTAGTGCCAGGTTCTAAGTAGAAGCGGATTGTTTCTTCTCCCACTGAAAGCCACCCATAATGTGGTCGATCAATCGTTCCTGTAACAACAAATTTTCCGTTTTGAACTTGGACGGAATCTGTATGACCTTTATTGTCAAAAAAATACCCTACATAGGCTTTATCGGTGGGTTTATACGTTTTTACTTCCCCTTCAATTCGATAGTTGCTTTGCGACCAAAGGAATATTGGAGTTAGGAGCAGAAGAGCTAATGGTAAAGATTTCATGGGAGTAAATAGGTTTAGTGATTATTATGTATGAATATTGTATATGCAAGTTAGTTAAAAATACAACAACATCCACTAGCGTATCTATATATAAATAACGCGAAGCCCTGCCTCGCGTTATCAAATTGTTTTTTCCAGAAACTAAAGCTGTGGTATTTGCTCTACCAAAACTTCGACACCTGCTTTGTCAAAATAAGTACAGGTCATTTTGTCAAGGCAGATTTCCCATTTCTCGATTCCCGTTTCGGCGCACATCGCAATGAAAGTGAGGTAATCGGTTTTGCCTTGTTGGTGCGCAAGCAGTTCTGCTTTGAACGTCTCTACTTGTGCGGTATCGGCAATGGCCAATGGGGCGTATTTCTCAGGAACTTTGGCGGTGTGGTTGTTGGCACCGTGGTAATCAATGTGCCCGTCGCTGACGTAGGCTTCATAGTGGGTCACGCCCAATGCCTTAATTTCTTTGATGTAAGCGGGAAAGTCGGCACCTGATTTTACTTTGCTGTGGGCTGCTTTGATTTGCTCTGCGGTAAACATTGTTTCGTACGTTTAAAGGATGAAATAAATAACGATGCAAAGTTGCACTACCGCATTCCCCCGTAATTGTAAAAAATCGTTTTTCTACAAAAAGCGCTTAAAATTTTTAGGTATGTTGGCCGTTTATTCTTGATTTCCAGTGCTTTTTAAAATAAAATCAACAATCGGTTGGGGGTCTTTTAGGCTGTGTGGGTGATGGCCCACGCCTTTTTTTACGATGAGTTCAATCGTTCCTCCTGCGTTTCGGTACGTTTCGGCTAGTCGATACGTATTTTCCTCAATGGGGACGACATCATCCGCGTCGCCGCAGACGTGTATGAGTGGGATTTTTGCTGCCGCAAGTTGTACACAATTGTTGATGGGGCTGTCTTTCAACTCATTGACCGTCGTTTCTGTCAAACCGTATGCTTTGAGGCATTTTTCCCAATCGTTTTTTGAGCCTTTTCCCTTGCCTAAGCCGCCTGGCCAACTTTTTATGTCGCACACAGGGGCATCGGCGTAAATACAATATACTTTGTCCACGTTCCGCGAAGCCCAATTGTAGGCATCCAAACCACCTCGACTCAACCCCTCCAAGACCGTTTTACGATTTAGCCCGAAGCGTTGAATCAAATGATTGTAAAAGCCGTCGAATCGGCTCACCGATTTTGGCCCACCGTACAAGTCCACCACATCGACATACACCACATGAAACCCTGTTTGTAACAAGGCAATGTCCACTTGTGGTTCGTGCGCCCAAAACTGAGTACGCCAAATCCAGTTTTTGTTTTGGTTGGGTTGACGGGGGAAAACCACTTTGGCCTCGACGCCCTCAAATTGAAACTCCAGCATTTCAAAGCCGTTCCAGGTAGTGTAAGTAGAGGCTTGATTGCCGCCTGCATAGCTTACAAACGTAAGATTAGCTAGTAGAAATAGTAGAAAGTAGCGTTGAAACGTGGTTTTCTGGCGTGTCTTCATGGGGTGTAAGGTGAATGATAGTTTGGATTTTTCCAATTCACGAAGATAGCAATGTATTCTGTGATGTTGCCGATAGCCATTGTTAAATTTAGATGGTTCTTCGCACCCAGTTTTTTCTTTTTTAGGCCCTACAACGCCAAAAGCCCATCCGTGGATGAGCTTTTGGCGTTGTAGGCATCTTTTCGTTAAGAATTGATGAACTTTAAAATGTCGTTGTTGATGGTTTCGGCTTCGGTGGTAGGCATACCGTGCGAAAAGCCTGGATAGATAATCAGGGTTCCGTTTTTCAAAAGTTCGTGGGCTTTTACGGCAGTGGTAGCATAGGGAACAATCTGGTCGTCGTCGCCGTGGAGTACCAAAACTGGGATGTCCACACTTTTTAAATCTTCGGTGAAATCTGTTTCAGAGAATACCTTGACACAATCGTACTGCGCTTTGATTCCCCCCATCATTCCTTGTCTCCACCAATTGTCTTGGATGCCTTTTTTCACTACTGCGCCTTCGCGGTTATATCCAAAAAAGGGAAAAGTAATGTCTTGGTAAAACTGAGCGCGGTTGTGTTGGGTATTGTGGCGAATGTTATCAAATACTTCCAAAGGTACACCGTCAGGATTTCTTTCGTCGGCAATCATGTAGGGAGTAATTGCGCTGATCAATACCACTTTAGCTACTCGGTCTTTGCCGTATTTGGCGGCATATCGTATGGCCTCGCCACCTCCCGTAGAATGCCCAATGTGAATGGCGTTTTTAAGGTCTAAAAATTCGGTAAGTTCTGCTACGTCGGCTGCATAGGTGTCCATATCGTTGCCTTGGTAGGTTTGGGTAGAGCGCCCGTGGCCACGGCGGTCGTGAGCGATTACTCTAAACCCTTTTTCTAAGAAAAACATCATTTGGGCATCCCAATCGTCAGAAGATAATGGCCATCCGTGGTGGAAAAAAATGGGTTGTCCTTGGCCTAAATCTTTGAAATAAATTTCAGTTCCGTCTTTTACTGTTAGCTTGTTCATTGTTTTGATTGTCAAATGGTTAATGATTGATTTGATGATGCAAAGGTCTTTCAAAAAGCGATGGCCATCAATGGACAAACTTCGCCTTGAATTGCACATTTTGCCTCAATCATTAAAAAATGACAAAATCAGAACTGTTTTCGGAACGATGTAGGGGAAATTCCCGTGTGTTTGGTGAAGAACCGAACAAAATAAGCGTCGTCCTCGTAATTTAGGCTGTACGCAATCTCCTTGACCGATAATGACGTGTGGGCCAAAAGGCGCTTGCTTTCGAGGATGATTCGGTTTTTGATGATGTCGTTGGGGGTGTCTTTGCTAAGTAATCCTATTTTTTTGCTGAGATTTTTGGGCGTAATAGAAAGTATATCGGCATAATCTGCAACCGTATGGTGGGTTTTGTAATGCTGCTCTACCAGTTTGCTAAATTTCCTCAAAAATTGCACATCAGCATGTTGTTCATTTTCAGCCAATTGATGTTGTTCTTTCCAAGTTCTTGTGGACTTGAGAATAATAAGTTTGAGCAAAATCCGTAACATTTCTTCGGTGCTGGCATCGTCGTTTTCCATCTCATGTTGTATCTCTCTAATGATTGCCTGCATGGCCGACGATTGGTCGTCACTTAGCTTAATGAAAGGAACTTCAAACACATTATTGTACAAAATCCCGTCGCAGGCCACTTCTTGGTCGTGAATTTCGACGCAATAAAAATCTCGGTTAAAGTGCAATAATACTTCTTTATTGTACTCATTTTGAGAGAATTGTATCACTACTTTAGGGTTAATAAAGAGCAGTGCATCCGAGTCCAAGAGGAAGTGTTGGAAGTCAACTTGAATCGCCGTGTTTTTGGGCAAAAAAAGAATTTTTATGTGCTCTTCGATGGATTGTAGCACACTTTCGCTGATTTCGCTATCCAAAGAACGAAGGTTGCCAAATTGCTTTAATGAAAATTCTTTGAGCATTGCTTGTAACGTTTTTCGTTCTTTTGATTGGGTTGTAGATGATAGTTTTCGGCTGCTACTGCGTGGCAATTTAAGCATACTTTTGCTCTCTTGCCACGCGTTGTAGCATAGCTGTTCTAATCTCAGCCGATTTTTAAGGAATGAATCTGGTCATTTTTAATATCGAACCGATAGGTCAATACAAGCGGGCTGCCAGGGAAAGTACCCGAAATCTCTGCCTTTAACGTCTGGGTGTTTGCTGAATACTCACGTGGTCGCATGACTGCTTTATAGGTATCATTGGCTTTTTTTATCCAATTCCTAATTTCTGTTTTTCCTTTGTGTGTTCTTCCTTCGTCAAAAACGACGGCCGTTTCGGCAAAACAATTGGCATACGCAACGCTGTCAAAATTGTTTTGTGCTTTTATTAAATGGGCTACTACTTCTGGTAAATTACTCATACTTTTAATTGATTATAGTGGATAAATATTAAATCGTTGGGATGGTGCCGCCGTCGATGACAAATTCGGTGCCAGTGAGATAATTAGCTCTGGGTGAGACCAAAAAGCCAACGAGTTCGGCTACTTCTTCGGGTTGGGCAGGCCTGCCGAAGGGGATTCCACCTAAGGCATCCATGACGCTTTGGGTGGCTTGCTCAATGGTGCTGTTTGAACTTGCGGCGATGCGTTCCATCATTCTGGTGGAAGCGCTTGTCATGATCCAGCCAGGTGAAACTGTCAGTACCCTAACACCTTTTGGGGAAACTTCATTGGATAGGCTTTTACTGTAATTGATTAGTCCTGCTTTGGCGGCGGCATAAGGCAAGGTCGAATCGTATAAAGGTAATTTGCCTTGAATGGAAGCAATGTGAATAATTACTCCGTTTCCGCGTGTGATCATTTGTGGTAAAAATCCTCTATCTAACCTCACGGGGGCAAGCAAATTGCTTTGGAGCGTTTGCTCCCAGTCGTCGTCACTCAAAGCCGCAAAGCCACCTCCTGAGGTGTCGGAGCCACCTAGGTTGTTGACCAAGATGTCTAATCGGCCATATCTTGCCAATACTTCATTCACTACTTTTTGGGTTCCTAAGGGTTGGCTTAAATCCGCCGAGATAAAATCCAGTGCTTCGTTGGGTACTTCGGGGGCATTTCGTGCCGTGATTATTACGGTGGCACCTGCCTTCGAGAGGCGTTCAGCGATGGCCTTTCCAGCTCCTTTTGTTCCACCTGTTACCAATGCAATTCTGCCTGATAGCTCATTATTGAAATCAAAATCCTGTTTCATTGATTCTTTTTTGTGCAAATTTCAGACATACATTCAGGTGAAGCAATTACGGAAATACGATTCGGATAGGGATAAATTTTTCCCCTATTGTACGATTTGGAGCATAGGTCTAATTTTGTAGTATGTATGAAAGAAAAATTTTACCAAGCCTAAACTGCGGTTTAGACTTGATTGGCGAAGTGCTGTATGGCAAATGGAAAATCCGTTTGTTATGGTTTATCAGTGAAGGGCATCAACGACCAAGCGAACTGCAACGCAAAATCCCCGATGCAACCAGACGGGTATTGAATATTCAGTTGAAAGAACTGGAAGACCACGGGTTGGTCACTAAAGAAATTTTTCCAGTTCTTCCGCCCAAAGTGGAATACCGACTTACAGAGTTGGGTCAAACGATCATCCCCGTGATTTCAGCTTTGGGTCAATGGGGCGACACCAATGAAGATCATTTACGGTCGGTTATTTTAAAACGGCTGACGAACGAAAGCCAATAGTAAACTGCCCAAAAACATCTTTTTCATAGTTGTTGCAGGTTAAACGCATTAAAAAAAGCAGCCTCAGCGAGGCGAAATCTTAGTAGAAAAAAAGGGATAAAGGTCACCCAAAAGCCCCATCGGGGTGACATCTTTTCCGAGCGTCGGCCGCCCCGATGGGGCTTTGTGGTGGATTTGATTCATTTTTCTACTAAGAGGTAGCTCCTCTGGAGCAATCAATAGCGACCCTATATTTTAATGCGTTCAACCTGTAGTTTTTGGTTGTTTTTAAGCTTTTTAATCTCTTTAAATTCGCGGTGTCCAAAGTTTAACAACACATTGGGCATTAGTCTGCTGGCTAATTTGATAATGTTGATTGCAAAGGGTTTCAATTCCTTTTTGTCTTTTAGCATACCGTTAATCGCCACTTTTACCATGTCGTCTGCGTTCATCATCATGCTTTCGTTAGGCTGTTTTACCCAATCGTCTTGCAATTTTGTTTTTACCCCTGGCGGAATCATTTCAAATACCTTTACATGGGTATCTTCTAATTGTAATCGTAAGGATTGGGTGTAGGCGCGAACCCCTGCTTTGGTTGCGCTATAAATGGGTGCTGCCGAGTAGCTCATAAAGGCTATCCCCGATGAAACGTTGACAATGGCTGCGGATTTTTGTTTCAATAAATGGGGTAAAAATTGATGCACCATCTGAACCATTCCCGAAAGATTAGTAGCGATTTCGCGGTTGATATTTTCCAAGTCTAATGATTGGTCTCGTACATTGATTAAACGCATCAAACCTGCGTTATTGATGAGGATATTCAAATCGGGAAATTGGAGCGTAACTTCTTTGTATAATTTCTCAATATCCTTCGGATTACTTACATCACTTTGGAAAGTATGTACGTTGGGAAATTGTTTTTTTGTTTCGTTAAGAGCATCCAGTTTTCTGCCTGTAACAATGATAGTTGACCCTATCTCAGTCAATTGTTTTACAAATTCCAAACCGATTCCACTTGTGCCTCCTGTGATAAGAATTGTGCTGTTTTTTAAGTCCATTTGTTTGCGTGTTTTGTTAATGCAAAGGTCAGCACTAACCCGCAAATGGATGTAGCTAAAAGTCGGTTTGTTGTAGTCAAAAAGGAAGAAGTATTTTTAATAAAAAAAGCTATAAGGTTTTAGAAACCTTATAGCTTTGGAAAAATGAAAAACTTTATTGATTTGATGCGTTTTGGAGCGCCAATTGCAAGGGCAGTGATCTCAAACGCTTACCTGTCAAGTCAAAAACCGCATTGGCAATGGCGGGGGCAATGGGGGAAAGCGGAGGCTCTCCAACCCCAGAAGGTACCTCAGAACCTTCGTGTAAGATAACCTCTATTTCGGGCGTATCGCTGAGCCTGACTACTTGGTAATTGTGGAAATTGGTTTGCACAAATTGCCCATTTTCTACCGTGCCTTGTTCGTAGAGGCTGGCACTGATGGCCATCATGGTAGCACCTTCTACTTGCTGATTGATGCCGTCGGGGTTAATGATTTTGCCAGGGTCAATGGCTTGTATCACTTTCACAATCTTAATGGCACCATCGACTATTTTTACTTCTACCACCGCCGCTGAAACCGTTTTGCGGTCATCGCATACTGCCAAGCCACGGCCAATCCCTTCCGACTTTGGTAAGTGCCAGCCTGATTTTTCGCCAATGATTTCGAGCAACTTTTTCCGACGAACCAATTGCGGCGTGTCGTCGCAGTGATCGATTCTCAACTTCAGAGGATTAACTCCTGCTTTATGCGCCAATTCATCCATAAAACTTTCGATGGCAAACGTGTTAGCAAACATTCCCACCCCCCGCCATATACTGGTTTCAAAGGGTAGGTTGTTGTGCCATACCGTGGTTTTGACGTTGGGAACATGGTACGCACACCGCGCGCCGTGTCCTGCCACGATAAAGTCAGCACCTAAGATTGTTTCGGCTATAGCAGGGACGGAGTTAAATATCATTGGACCCGTGGCAAGGTGGTGTTCAAAGGCCAAAATTTTGCCGTCTTTACTCACTTTCCCTTTTAAAACGTGGTGGGTATTGGGCCTTACGTACCCGTTTTGAAACTCTTGCTGACGGGTAGCAAGCAAGTGAACGGGCTTCCCGACGGCCTTTGATAGTTTGGCGGCCTCTACGGCGTTGCTCTTAAATGCCTTTCGGCCAAATCCTCCTCCCATGTACGTTGGCATAATGGTAACGTCCTCGGTTTTAAGGTCTAAAGCCTCCGCAACGGAAGTTTGTAAATAGGCAGGATTTTGAAAAGAGGCGTAAAGCGTTATTTTGTTGTCTTTATAATCAGCGACGACAATGGAAGGCTCTAAATTGCCGTGAAAACCAATTGGCGTACGAAATTCGGCCGTTAGCACCTCATCGGGTACGCTGTTTGTGTCGCCATCGTTTTGGATATTGACCTTTTTGCCGTTTCCAACTGTTATCAATTTGTCCAGGTCTTTGGTAGAAACGTTGGGGTTGTAGTCCCACTCCGCCTTGATTCTCTCCACCGCCGTTTGTGCGGCGTAGCGAGACGTGGCCACCACGCCAATCCAGTTTGTTTCTTCTACAATCTTTAGTACACCCGCCGAATTTTTTGCACCACTGGTATCGGCACTTTTGAGCGTTCCTTTAACATAGGGAGAATAAAGCACCGCGCCATAGACCATATTGGGCAAGGTAGTATCAATGCCGTAAATCGGTTTGGCAAGGACTTTATCGGGTAAATCAATTCGTTTTTGTTGTTTCCCAACGTATTTGAACTGTGAAGACGGTCGTAACGCGGGTGTTTCGGTCGTTTCCCATGTGGTAATTTGTTTGGCCAAGTCGGCATACGATAATTGCTTATCACCAGCCGTCAACACTCCGTCGTTGGTTGTGATGGAAGCAACGGGAATATTCCACAATTTCGACGCCTGAAGTTTAAGGGTTTCTCGCAGGGTAGCGGCCACTTCTCGGATGGTGACATAAAAAGAAGAGGTGCTATTGCTTCCCCCCGTGTTTGAGAGAAGTCCGTTTAAGGAGTTGGCATGAACAACCTTAATTTTCTCCACTGCAATGTCCAGTTCCTCGGCGGCAAGCATGGCAAAGCCCGTAAAGATTCCCTGTCCCATCTCGGCTTTGGGCGATTTTAGGGTAATGGTATTGTCGGCATTGACTTCAAACCACAACTTGGGGTCAAAATCTGAGACATCTGCTGGAATGTCCATTTCTGAAGTGACGTCACTTATTTTTCTTCTAATGGCTCCTCGTCCGAAATAGAGCAAGGCCAACGTTCCTGCTACGCCCGAACCAGAAATGGCCAAAAATTTTCTTCTCGAAAATCCTTTTTTAGGTTTTTTATCCTTGTTTTCCATCGGTTTTCAGTTTTGCCGCCAAAAGAATTGCTTTAATAATGCGAGGATGAGTACCACACCGACAGATGTTGGAGATACCGTTTTTGATGTCATCAACTGTGGGGTTGGGGTTTTCCTCCAAAAGCTTAGCTGCCGCCATCATAAAACCCGATTGGCAGTAGCCGCATTGGGGAACTTGAACCTCCAGCCATGCCTGCTGTACGGGGTGCAAGTGGGTTTCGTCTTCCGAAAGCCCCTCAATGGTGGTTATTTTTTTGCCATTGGCCAGTTGGGCAGGATACGAACACGAGCGAATTAGGTCGCCGTCAACGTACAGGGAGCAAGCGCCGCACAGGGCTTTGCCACAGCCAAACTTTGTGCCTTTAAGCTGGGCTTCATCGCGAATGAGCCAAAGTAAAGGCATGTCGGGCTCGACATCCAAAACCGTAGGCTTGTTATTGATGGTTAGTGAAAGTTGCATAGTGATTCAATTGAGAAGTCATTTTTCTATCACTGCAAGGTTCAAAAAAAATAATGAGAAAGATGTAGCCAAAAGGCACATTGTTGTAGCCAGAAAGAAAAGAGCTGCTACGCACCATAGAAGTTGCGGAGGCTCGCAGCGGTAGCAGCGCCGAGGCGATTATTTTCCGATAATTTCTTTTCGGTGTTTTACGCCCCATTCAGACATAATCTGAATGAGTTCTTTGAAGGAATTGCCGTATTCGGTAATAGCGTATTCTACTGAAATGGGCTGGGTATCTTTGACTGTTCTCGAAATCAATTTGTTCATTTCTAGGTCTTTCAACTCGCGGCTCAATACCTTCCCAGAGATACCGTCCACCAGTTTTAATAACTCGCTAAACCTTCTTGGACTAAAACAGAGGCAGGTAACGATGGAGATTTTCCATTTTCCGCCCAATACGTCCATAATGTCTTGAATAGCCCTCATAGAGGCGGTGCAAGTGTCGTTGTCCGACACACAAGTGGCTGGTTTCTTAATTGTCACAAGCTGACTCATTGGTAAATTGGTAGATTAAAATAAACTATTACCTTATGACACAAAGTTACAAAATGTCACCACATTTGCAGCGTACTTTTTAAAATTATTACTTCAAATGAGCAACAAAGTTGTATTAATCACTGGCACAAACAGTGGATTTGGTTGGTTGACAGCCAACACGTTAGCAGGACTAGGTCACAAGGTATATGCTACGATGCGAGATACCGCATCAAAGAATGCCGAAAAGGCAAAAGCACTTTCACAGGTTGAAAACATTACGGTGCTAGATGTTACGCTGACGGACGATGTCAGCGTAAAAAAGGCGGTAGATTCAATTATTGCGGCCGAGGGACGCATTGATGTGTTGGTCAACAATGCAGGTTTTGGAGCTGCGGGTGTGGCCGAAAGCTTTACGACGACCGACGTAGAAGAAATGTTTGGCTTGCATGTGGTGGCATACTGGCGATTGATGAAAGCCGTTTTGCCCGTCATGCGTCAACAAGCCGACGGACTCATCGTGAATATCTCAAGCGGTGCGGGACGATTTGCGTTTCCGTTTATGACAGTCTATAGCGCTGCCAAATTTGGCTTAGAAGGGTTGAGCGAAGGACTACACTACGAAGTAAAACAGTTGGGCGTGGACGTAGCGATTATTCAGCCTGGTGCCTTCCCGACGGACATTTTGCACAAAGTCAGAACGGGTTCGGATGAGTCGGTCGTGGCAGGATACGGCGCATTGGCCGAAATTCCGAACCAGATGGGGAGTGGTTTGGCCCAATTATTTGAAACCACCAAACCAAATCCGCAAGAAGTAGCCGATGCCGTAGTAACGCTAATAAACTTACCCAAAGGCGAACGCCCCCTCAGAACGGTCGTTGATCCATCAACGGGTTACATTGTAGAGGCAGCCAACGAAGCGGTACAGGTAGAATATGAAAAAACAATTACCGCATTTGGCATGGGTTCATTGTTAAATTAAGACTTCGATGCCTTGAAACGGGTCAAGCAGAATACATGTTGCTTGACCCGTTTTTGTTACAATTTTTGTCCCAAATAGAGCACAGATGCCTTGATGGATTGCTCTTTGAGGTGCAAAATCTTTTTACGGTCTTCGTCTTTCATGAAATTTTGGAAGTCTTCGTGGGCGTCAAACTCCACCAAATGGATTTCGTAAGGAGGGTCGATTTGCACCTCAATAAAGCTTTCTTTGGGAGGGCGTACCCTAAACAAAAGGCGACCATTGTACTTAGCAATGGTAGGGATGGCCACGCTTTCAAACTCATCAAAAACAGCCTCTTGGCCTTCAATGACGTAAATAAGTTGAGTGATGTGTATCATTTCTTAGTTTATTTGTTGCTAAACTTTTAACCAATCAGGGGACTCTGCGGTCGGCTGATTCACTCGAATTAAATAACCGTCTGGGTCATTAAATTCAATCGAAAGCATCCCCAAATGCGATTTTTTTGGCTCGCTAAAAACAATTTTATGACTAGAGAGCCTTTCCATCAACTCTTGTAAATTATCAGTCAAAAAACTCGTTACGGTAGTTTGGGCAGAGAAATGTGTTGATGTATTAAAGTCGATTCCTGCCACTCCCGAGTTAAAAACGTTGAGCTCTGCTTGTTCTACTGATGCCTCAAGTCCCAAAATGGAGCGATAAAATGATTTACTTTTGGTGGGGTCGTTAGTGCCCAGCTCAATTTCTTGAAGTCTTATTTTCATGACATTAGAATTAATGATTCACTATTTTAGCCGCAGATACTGTCCGTGTGAAGTAAATTCCATTGTATCTTTCTGTATGGTTTTCTGGAAATAGTAACAAATAGCTATAAAAGTCTACTGATTGTGAATAAATGGATGGCTCATTGTTTATCTCCCTCATTTTTAGTCTATTACCTGTGTTGTTTAGCATTGTGCCGCTCTGGTAGAAATGGTTTAGCGAACATATTTTCTTAGAAATATTTAACTCTTCGTCTTTCATAAGATACAGAGCCATCTTAGGAGTATCTCTATAGGGTAAAATCATATTATGGATATTGCCGCTTAACGTGATGGTTTTCCAATGAGGAAATAACTTGATTTGCTTCTTGATTTTCAAATACATTAAGCTGTCCGCTGATACTACACTTTCATTGGAATCTATGTCGTAGAAGAAGATTTTAATTTTTGAATCTTGATTCAGCTTAGAAATTATCTCCGCCCAAGCGTGGGATGCTCTACCATCTTGAGAACTTTTTGCAAAAAACTCAGAGGTGTAAATATTTTCATCCGTTTGATTATTAAGGTATTGGTTCATTAATTGGGCTGGAATTTCAAGCCCAATTTGAACACTATCATTATGGCTTGTAAAAATATCGGCTAATTGAGTGACCAACTTTGCAGGTTCGTTTGTGCCGTGCATTTCACCAATCATGATAAGCTTAAAACCACTTAAAAGGTTATATACTTGATTGTTGGATGTGGCTAGTGAATCTGTTCTCACGGCGTTGTTTCTTATGTAGCTAGCAAAGTCTTGTCCGTTGGCAGGCAAGTCCCAAATTCCTACTGATAAAATGAAAAATAGCTTTTTTATCATAATACTCGAAAGTTATTCTCTATAGTGATCTTATCCATTGCTGGTAAATAAACGCCTATCCCTTTGATAAGTTTTTAATTACATGTTTTCCTTCGAGTTTCCCAAAAGTTCAACACGAGCTGATTCTTTTTAACAGATGTTATTGAGGCTACGGGACTTTAAAAGCGCCTTACGAATACTATTTTTTTACCCGATGGCGTTAAAAAAATCTTCAAGTTTTTGTTTGTCGAGTTTTCCGTTGGTTCTCACGCTACTGCAAAGGTCAACGCCAATAATGCCTGGGTCATTTGGCATGTGCCAAACCCAAAATTTTTACTCTTGGTCTGGTCAGGTTAAACGCATTAAAAAAGTAGCCTCAGCGAGGCTAAATCTTAGTAGAAAAAAAGGGATAAAGGCCATCCCAAAGCCCCATGGGGGTGGCATCTTTCCCCGAAGCCAAATATACAAAAATTTATAAGGTACTTCCTATCCCCTTTGCTGCAACAATTTTAACTATTCCCTGAAAAAACAAAAGGATTTTGGGTAAAAAAGAGCAGGTTTTTCATTTTAATAACAAATCTGCTCCACTCTTTTCTAAATTCCTTCTTCCTGCCAAATGAAAAACACGGTTCCGTTTCAGCGTAGCTCCTTCTTGGTCTGCACCGCCCTGTTGTTGTACGCCCAAGGGTGCAACGTTCCCCAGAAACAAGTAATCTCTAAAGACAAATTTGCCGACCACGTACGTACCACCGATTTCAGAACGCCCGAGCAAGAGCGGCGAGGCTTTAGGTTGCCGCCAGGTTTTGAAATAACGCTTTTTGCCTCCGAGCCGCAGATTGCCAAGCCCATCAATATGGAGTTCGACGACCGTGGGCGGCTGTGGGTTTCGCACTCGCTCGATTACCCCATGCCTGCGGTTTCGGGGGGCGGGAAAGATAAAATCACCATTTTGGAAGATACCAACGGCGATGGCAAAGCCGATAAATTTACCGATTTTCAGGATGGCCTCAATATCCCTATCGGCATCATGCCCGTAACTGACGGTGCGATTGCGTACAGCATTCCTAACGTGTATCATTTTACGGATACCAACAACGACGGCAAAGCCGACCGCCGCAAAGTGGTTTTGGGGGAGTTTGGCTACAAAGATACCCACGGCATGGTGAGCAATTTTGTGCGGGGGTTTGACGGTTGGATGCACTCGTGCCACGGGTTTACCAACACCTCTAAAATTGCGGGAACGGACGGAGATTCGGTGACGATGGTGTCGGGAAATACCTTCCGTTTTCGCACCGACGGCAGTCGCGTAGAACAAACTACCTATGGGCGTGTCAATCCGTTTGGATACGCCTACGACGAACGCGGGTTTTTGTATTCCGTCGATTGTCACTCAAAACCCATTTACCAACTCATCAAAGGTGCTGATTATCCGCATTTTGGCAAGAAGCCAACGGGAATTGGTTTTGGCCCCGAAATGATGAGCTACGAACTAGGCTCAACGGCACTTTCGGGCCTGGCGTATTACATTGGCGAGCAGTTTCCTGCCGAATACCGTAACAGCTTTTACAACGGCGATGTGGTTACGTGCCGCATCAACCGCAATACCATTACCTACAATGGTTCGACACCCGTGGCGCACAAAGAAGCTGATTTTTTGGTCAGCGACGACCCATGGTTCCGCCCCGTGGATGTGAAAGTAGGCCCCGACGGAGCGCTCTATATTGCTGATTTCTACAATCGAATCATTGGGCACTACGAAGTACCGCTCAATCACCCAGGCCGTGACCGCACCAGCGGGCGTATTTGGCGGATTACTTACAAAGGCAGCTCTGTCCAACCCCCTTTTAAAGATTGGTCAAAAGCCTCTATCGACGAGTTGGTGGCGGGGTTGAGCCATCCCCAACTGAACGTCCGTCTAAAAATAGCGGATCGTTTGGTGGATGGCTGGAAAGAAAAGGCTATCCCGCCTGTGTCGCAGTTGATGGCCTCAGCCACGACCGATGCGAAGGTGTTTGTGCAGGGACTTTGGATACTTCATCGCTTGAACGCCCTGCCCGTTTCGGCCTTGGAAAAAGCCTTGCACCATCCCGACCCGCTGGTGCAAGTACACGGATACCGCGTGTTGGCGGAGTCGGCGGCCATTAGCGATGCCCATCAGGTGTTGGCAGTGGGGGCATTGGCCGATAAAGACCCTTTTGTGCGCCGAGTAGCGGCCGAGGTTTTGACTCATTTTCCTGCTTTGAAAAATATCGCTCCTTTGGCGGACTTGTACCAACAAACCAGCGACGAAGATTCGCATTTGAAATATACAACCCTGCTAGCTATACGTACAAATTTGGCCGCAAAAGGCATGATTCGTCAGGTGGCAAGTGCCACTTGGAGCGAGGCCCAACGGACTATTTTAAGCAAAGCTGCGGTGGACATTCCCTCGCCCGAAGTGGCATCCTTTGTGTTGGAATATGCTACCCAACGCTCATTACCTACCGAGGAGTTGGCAAAATACCTGGAATACACCGCTCGTTACACGGATGCCCCTGCGCTCAACGAAACCATTGGCTCTTTGGAAAAACGTTACGCAGACAACCACGAGGGGAAATTTGCGTTTTATAACGCACTGCGAAGAGGGCTGGCGCAGGGAGGAAAAACGGTGACTAGCCGTATGCAAGAGTGGGGGACAACATTGGCAAAGCAGTATTTGGAACAACCGTTGGTGGAAAAAGAAACGGCGCAGCAATTGGCGCGTCGGGTGCAAGCGGCTGAGGTCGCGGGTGAGTTTAAGAGCAAATCTTTGGAGCCGTCGGTGCTTCGTTTGTTCAAAAATACCCAAGCCGACGACCGAGTGCGGGTAGCGGCTGCCAGTGCGCTCATGAGTACCGATGCTTCCGCGTACACGCCGCTGATTGGTGGGGTGTTTTTGGAACGTTCGGAAAAGGTAGCGTTGCGGGAAAAACTGGTGGGGGTACTGACTCGTACCCATACGCTCGAAGTAAACGGATGGCTGCGAAAAGGACTGAACGGGGGAGCACGTAGCTTACAAGGGGTGATTGCGGCGGCATTGGCCAACTCCGAGTCGGGCATTGACCAATTGCTCAATGCGTTAAAAGAAGAAGAAATCAACGTGGACGTGGTCAGGGAAGGGGCGGTGAAAGAGCGTCTGGCCTCTAAGATGACGCCTAAGCAACAAGCTTTGCTCAACGAATTGACGGCTGGCAGTGCCAATGAATTTGAAGAGCGACAACAGCTGATTCAGGCGCGTTTGGCGGGGTTTGAGTCGTCGAAGGTAACGGCCGAGGCGGGTAGAAATGTGTTTGTACAAAATTGCAGTTCGTGTCACCAAATCAAAGGTGCGGGTGGGTTGATTGGCCCGCAGCTAGACGGCATCGGTAATTGGGGTAAAAAAGCACTGGCTGAAAAGATATTAGACCCCAATCGGAACATCTCGGAGGCGTTTCGAAATTATAACATTACGCTCAACAACGGCCAAACCATGACGGGACTTTACCGCCGCACGGAAGGGCAAACGATGATTTTTGCCAACAATGCTGGACAGGAGTTTTCGGTGGCGAAAAATGACATCAAAGACTACAAAGCCTCTAAATATACACTCATGCCCGACCAATTCAGAAATACCATTCCAGAAAAGGATTTCTACGCGCTTTTGGGATTCTTGTTGAAAACGAAGTAGGTGGTGGTGCTACTTGATTGAAGATAGGCGTAGGTTACTTTTTCAGGGATGGCAATAGGTGATTGAGTTCATCCAAGATCGCTGTAAATCCTTCTTTGAATCCCATTTCAATCATTTTCTCCATCCGTTCGAGCGAGTCATTGTAAATGATAATGCTAACTTTTGTCTTGCCGTTTTCCTCACCGAAGCTATAATCCCAATCAGAACCTGGTAGGTTGGGGTTTTCGTCGGCATCCGCAAATGCGCTCAAGTACTTAAAATTGGTTTTAGGCGTGATGGAAGTATATTTCTGGACCGACCACGTCATGTGTCCTTCGGGACTTACCATGGCATAAAACCTTCTGCCACCAACCGTAAAGTCCATAACTTTGGTTTTTGAGGTCCAAGGTTTGGGTGCCCACCATTGGTCGAGAATTTCTTGTTTTGTGAAGGCATCCCAAACCAGCGAAAGGTCAGCGGCAAATTCGCGGGTTATAAAAACCGTTTTAGCGGCTTTGTCAACGGTAAAGTCAAACAATAAATGGTTCATGTTTAGTATGTTTAAATGGTTGATAATAGGCGCTCTCGTTGTTTTAAGTTGAGAAACTAAACGGTTGTAAATTTATATGCAACTTTTCGGTTTCGCAAAGTTTATCTTGAAAAAATTTAGAGGAAGTTTACGAATTGGTGGTGTTAGTCAAAGCGTTCTGCGGGAAGTGAATAGTTTGAATTTTTATTGTTCTTTTTCAATTGTACTCATTTCGTTCAATACTAAGGTCTGTAGTTCCTCTTTGGGTAGTAAAAATTGATATACTCCGCCCGAGTATTTTTTTAATCCATAAAATCCGTGTCTAATCCATATCGTCCGTGTGCTCAAATCGTCGATGAAAAAACAAACCAACTGTGGGTAAAAAAGGAGGGGAGGGACACTTTAATTAAAAATTTTCACCCCTTTTCTAAACTCCTTTTTCTCCCCAAAAATGAAAACGTATTCTTTGCCTCTAGCCCTTGGGCTGCTTATCGCGTGGATGGGCTTGCCTGCTTCTGCACAAACCAATCGCCCCATTAAATTTAAAAAAGAGATGCTGACCAACATGTTTTTCTCGGAAGGCGTAGCCGTGGGCGACGTCAACCGCGACGGAAAAAAAGATGTGCTGTCGGGCGCATTTTGGTACGAAGCCCCCAACTGGAAACAGCACGAAATTGCCAAAGGCGATACATTTACGGTCAACGGTGGCTACAGTAATTCGTTTTTGAACTTTAGCATGGACGTTAACCAAGACGGTTGGATAGATTTTATTCGGGTCGATACCCCAGGCGAATCGGTAGTTTGGTACGAAAATCCTAAAAATAAAGCGGGACATTGGAAGGCTTACACCATTCACAAATCCATTGGAAATGAGTCGCCTGCTTTTACGGACCTCGACGGCGACGGACGTCTCGACATCATCGGAAACGACCCCGAAGCCAAGCAAATGATTTGGCTCAAAGCACCTTCCAAAAAAGGTGATATCGAGTGGAAACGATACGTGATTAGTACCGATAATATTGGAATACACAAATATACCCACGGCTTGGGCGTGGTGGACATGAACGGCGATGGGCGCTTGGATGTGCTGATGCGCGAAGGTTGGTGGGAAGCCCCTGCTGATCGCACGCAGCCTAATTGGACGTTTCACCGAGCCAATTTGGGGGAAGAATGCTCGCAGATGTACTTACTCGATGTCAATAAAGACGGTTTGAAGGACGTCATTAGTATGTCGGCGCACAAATACGGCATGTGGTGGCATCAGCAAGGCAAAGATGCGCAAGGAAATCCGACTTGGGAAAAATACGAAATTGGGAAGCTATTTTCACAAACCCATGGTTTGGCCCTGGCCGACATCAACAAAGATGGAAACCCCGATTTGGTGACGGGCAAACGCTTTTTTGCCCATAACGGCAAAGACCCAGGGGCGTTCGAGCCAGCGGTATTGTACTGGTTTGAGTTTAAACCAGGTGCTACGCCTACGTGGACTCCCCACCAGATTGACGATAACTCAGGCGTAGGGCTTCATTTGGTGGTCGAAGACATGAACCGCGACGGGCTGCTGGACATCATCACCGCAAACAAAAAAGGCGCTCACGTGTTTCTTCAACAGAAATAAATAAAACAGGTGCGTACAGGACAGAATTTTGAAAGAAGGTGTCGTAAGTTTGTCGTATGAAAGTTGGTTTATTCATCCCGTGTTATGTAGATCAGTTTTACCCCAAAGTGGGTATTGCTACACTCCAATTGTTAGAGAAATTTGGTTGTGAGGTGGGTTATCCTGCCAACCAAACCTGCTGTGGTCAGCCCATGGCCAATTCTGGTTATGAACACCTGACGCATGATTGCAACCGCCTTTTTGTACAAAACTTTGCCGATTTTGACTACATCGTTGGGCCGTCGGGTAGTTGTGTTTTGCACATCAAAGAACACTTGCACACCGAAGGTGAGGGTGAAGCGAAAGCGACTCATATCCGCCAACGGGTGTATGAACTGACGGAGTTTTTGACCGATGTGCTCAAAGTCGAAAACCTATCTGCGCATTTTCCGTATCGGGTTGGGCTACACCAAAGTTGCCACGGGCAGCGCGGATTGCACCTTTCGCAGATGTCGGAGTTGGTAGCGCCTGCGTTCTCAAAGCCTGAAAAACTCTTGAGAATGGTTGATGGAATAGAATTGGTTCAACTCACACGTAGAGACGAATGCTGTGGATTTGGTGGAACGTTTTGCGTTGCAGAAGAAGCAGTTTCGGCGCGTATGGGTGTTGACCGCATTGACGACCACATCAAGAACGGTACCCAAGTCCTGACGGGAGGCGATATGTCGTGTTTGATGCACTTAGAAGGCATCATTCGCCGCCGTGAGCTGCCCATCAAAGTAATGCACATCGCCGAAATCTTAACGGCGAATTAACCTCATCTTATATCCCTCTCCTGATAGGAGAAGGACTTTTACATTCTCCTAGAAAATAGTCGGTTATGAATCATTCTGAGGCTGCTGATAAATTTAATAAAGATTTTGACCGCACTACCTGGCACGATGAAACGCTGTGGTGGGTGCGCCAAAAACGCGACCGAGCGGCGTTTGCCATTCCCGAATGGGAAGACCTGCGCAACATGGCGTCGCAGATTAAACACAACGTACTGTCTAATTTAGATACGTACTTGATGGAGTTTGAAAAAAATGCTAAAGCCAACGGCATCACCGTTCACTGGGCTGCCGATGCGCACGAACACAACCAAATCGTTCTTTCGATTCTCCAACAGCAAGGAGTGCAGCAACTCGTCAAGAGCAAATCTATGCTCACCGAAGAGTGCCACCTCAATCCTTTTTTAGAAAAAAATGGCATTGAAGTAGTTGATACCGATTTGGGTGAACGCATCGTTCAGTTGGCCGACGAGTCGCCGAGCCACATTGTATTGCCTTGTATTCATTGGAAAAAAGAAGAAATTGGGGTGCTGTTTCATAAACATTTGGGTACGCCCGAGGGTTGCGCTGATCCCGTACTACTCACCCACGCCGCCCGCGAAAACCTACGCGAAAAGTTTATGACGCGTCGCGTGGCCATAACGGGTGTTAACTTTGCGGTGGCCGAAACGGGAGAATTTGTGGTGTGTACCAACGAAGGCAACGCCGACATGGGTACGCACTTGGCCGACGTCCACATTGCCTGCATGGGCATCGAAAAAATCGTCCCTAAACGCAAGCATTTGGGGGTTTTCTTGCGTCTGTTGGCGCGTTCTGCTACGGGACAGCCTATCACAACTTATTCGAGTCACTTTGCCAAACCCCGCGAAGGTCAGCAAATGCACATCGTATTGGTGGACAATGGCCGCTCTCGACAGCTAGGACGAGAGGAGTTTCGTAACTCGCTCAAATGTATCCGTTGTGGGGCTTGTATGAATACCTGTCCCGTATATCGTCGCAGCGGTGGACACAGTTACCACAATGCCGTAGCGGGGCCGATTGGGTCGATTTTAGCTCCCAATTTGGACATGACCAAAAACGCTGATTTGCCGTTTGCAAGTACGCTTTGTGGAAGTTGCTCAAACGTTTGTCCCGTCAAAATCAACATCCACGAACAGCTTTACAGCTGGCGACAAGTACTTACCAAAAGCGGACATTCACCTACTGCCAAAACGATAGGAATGAAAGCCATGGCAGCGGTATTATCGAGCCCATCGGTGTATCGTTTTTCGGGAAAAATAGGCCGTTTGACGTTATCAAATACGCCGTTTGTAGTCAATAACTCTTTGAATCCGTGGTACAAACAACGCGAAATGCCCGAACCTCCCAAAGAGTCGTTTGGTGAATGGTATAAGAAGAATCGGAAGTAGTTACTTGGTTTCTTGTTTCGGGTGTGGAGGGTTGCTCACAACCCGACGAGTTCAGAATCAAAACACCACTTTATCTAAACAGGCAACCCGAAACGGGCAACCCAAAACAAGTACAAAATGAGTCGTGAAAAAATACTAGCGGCCGTGGCGAAAAACAAACCCACGTTGACACCGCTACCAGATATTCAAGATTTTGGAAATCCATACAGCGATTTGGCCGCGCAGTTTACTTCGGTACTGACGACCATCGGCGGTACGGTGGTGGAAGTGGGCAGTTGGGAAGAAATCCAGCAGTACGTTCAAACGCATTTTGCGGGGCGGCGTATGGTCACTAACCTTGCACCATTGGCGGATATGGCTCAGCAAAGCTGGCTAACGTCTGATCCCCATTCGTTGGACGACGTAGGGTTGGCCATTTTACAAGGACAGTTTGCTGTTGCTGAAAATTCGGCGGTGTGGGTCACAGAAGCCGAAATGGGGCAGCGGGTGACGCCTTTCATTGCCGAAACACTGGCATTGGTAATAAAAAAATCGGCGATTTTACCCAAAATGCACCACGCTTACGCCCAAATTGGCGCGTCCGAATACGGTTTTGGGGCTTTCATCGCAGGGCCTTCCAAAACCGCCGACATTGAACAATCGCTGGTCTTGGGCGCGCACGGCCCCAAGTCGATGGTCGCCTTTTTGATAGATTGAAAAAAAGGTGAAACTTTGCTAAAAGTGGCTTCCCGAAAGTGCATTAACTTTCGGGAAGTTTTTTATACAAGCAATTCTTCATTTGTATGCGATTCCTAAAGATTCTTCTCAAAGTACTTGGCGTTTTTTTATTGCTAATTGTCGCCTTGTTGGCCTGTATGCTCGCTCCTGTCGATGAGACGCCCTACCAACAAACCAGCTACTACCAAGACTGGAAAAAGTCAGTGAATGGCTTAGCAACCACCGACACCACTCGTAATGCCTCACTCTTAACTCCTAATTCATTAAAGGTTGGTTGGGCCAAAGTAAATTTCACGCCCAAATCTCCGACCCCTACGGCGGGTTACGGAGTACGTCGGGGAGCTTTGTACAAATCGGTGCATGATTCTATTTACGTTCGGGCAGTGGTGTTTGACAATGGAAATACCAAGGCTGCAATGGTGGTGGCCGATTTATTAATTCTTCCCCCCGCCGTGACCGAACAAGTAAAAACCAAGCTTTCTGCCACTGGCATTCCGTTTGAACAAGTGTATTTTGGCGCTACTCATACCCACAACAGCATGGGAGGATGGAGTGGTGGCATTGTGGGCGAGCTATTTGGCGGGAAATTTAATCCCGACAATGTGACATGGGTGGCTGATGCCATCGTAAAAGCCGTGACTTTGGCACAAAAAGATCTTAAACCTGCTACCGTAGCGTATCATCAATTGGCCGATACCTCAAAGGTACGCAATCGGGCGTTTGATGAAGGAACGATTGACCCGTTTGTCCGCACCATCCAACTCGTACGCAACGATGGGCAAAAAGCCCTGATTTGTTCGTACGCGGCACACTCTACCATTACCAGTTCGGACAATATCGTTTTATCGCGCGACTACCCAGGCGTACTGGTCGATTCGTTGGAAAAAGGCGAAGCTAATTTTGCGGTATTTCTTTCGGGTGCGGTTGGGAGTATGGGGCCAAAAGTGGGTGTGGAATCAGATTCTGATTGGGTAAAAGTAGGAACGGAAGCCGACAGTTTGGAGTCGGATGTGCAGAAACAATTGGCACAACTAAAGCCTATCGAAAACCCTGCCCTGCGCATCGAAACGCTCACCATTCCGCTCCGCGAGCCTAATCCCCGCGTTACGTTGGGGTGGCGACTACGTCCGTGGGTATTCCATTGGGCGTTTGGCAATTTTCCCAATTACGTCAAAGCCCTACGTATTGGTAATGTCCTGATGGTCGGTTTTCCCTGCGATTTTTCGGGGGAATTGGTGGCAGAAATGAGCGCCTACGCCGAAAAAAAGGGGCTTAAATTGATGGTAACAAGCTTTAACGGAGGATATATCGGCTACATTACTCCCGACAAATACTACGGCCGAGATACCTACGAAACCCTCACCATGAACTGGTTTGGCCCGTACAACGGCGCGTATTTTCAGGAAATTGTGCGGGATTTGGTGGATAAGATGTCGTAAAAGAGGAATTATAGAGATGGCCATTGAAATTCATGAACAAAAGCTGCTTGAACAGCTTTTAAACCTAATTGAGCATAGCAAAAAACAAGTAGCTATTCAGGTAAATAGTGAATTGACATTGCTATTTTGGGAAGTAGGAAAACATATCAATGAATACATTCTTCAAAATCAAAGAGCCGATTATGGTAAGCGTATTTTTCCTACACTCTCAACAAAATTGCAGGAAAAGTACGGGCGAAACTTCGAGGAAAAAAACTTACGAAGAATGTCACAATTTGCCGAGCAATTTGGTGATTATAAAATTGTCGTGCCACTGGCACGACAATTAAGTTGGTCGCACTTCCTTATTTTGTTACCTCTCAAAAACCGAGAAGCTCAACTGTTTTATGCTCAAAAAGCTGTACAGGAAGCTTGGGGCAAAAGAGAACTGCGAAGTCAAATCAATCAAAAGGTTTTTGAACGCACTACCATTGCCAATAGCCAACTGCCGATTACAGAGACGTTGATTGCGCCCAATATCTTCAAAGACCCCTATTTTCTGGAATTTTTGGGGCTGAAAAATGACTACCTCGAAAACGACCTTGAAAATGCTATACTCAGAGAACTCGAACAGTTTATCTTAGAGTTAGGGCGGGGTTTTGCGTTTGTAGAGCGCCAAAAAAGAATGATTATTGATGGCGAGGATTTTTACCTAGATTTACTTTTTTATCATCGTAAACTCAAACGATTAGTCGCCATTGAGCTCAAAATTGGGAAATTTCAGGCAAAGTTTAAAGGGCAAATGGAGCTGTATCTGAAATGGCTCAACCGATACGAGCGACAAGAAGGGGAAGAAGCTCCTATTGGTCTTATTCTATGCGCCGAAGCCAGTCACGAACAGATTGAACTCCTCGAAATGCACAAAGATGGGATTGTAGTAGCTGAATACTGGACAGAACTTCCGCCTAAACATGAATTGGAGGCCAAACTTCATCAAGCATTGTTGGAAGCCAAAGAAAGAATCGAAAATCGCAGGTTATTGGAATGAAATAAAGCAACTTGCCCCAAACTGTGATTTGGGGCAACAAAGGCACAGCGTCTCCGACGCCCTCTGAAAATATCGACAAGGTATTCGGGTTGTGAGCAACCCTCAGCAAGGAGAAAGTATCTGTTTTTGCTATATTTGTTAAAAATCAACTGACATGGAAACATTACTTATTGAAATCCGTAATCCGAAAGGAATAAATTTGCTTCGAGACCTTGAGGAAATGGATATTATAAAAATATTGAAACAGGAAGAAGCCCCTAAACCCCCTCAGAAACTTTCTGAGCTTTTGAGAGGAAGTATCTCTGCCGAAGAAGCCGAAAAATTTAACGAGTACATACAAGAATCAAGGAAGGAATGGGATAGAAATTTCTAATAGATACCAATGCTGCCTCAGACTATTTAGGAGGAAGGCTACCAGTAGGTGGGCTTCAGTTTATGGATACAATAGTTAACGATGCTCCTATTATTTCCATAATAAACCGTATTGAATTACTTGGACATAATCAGGCAGGAATTGAAAAATTTAAAATTTTAGTAGTTTCCTGCATTGTTGTAGAATTGACAGAAAGTGTAATCCTAAAGGTAATTGCTATTCGTAAATCTCGCCGAATCAAAATTCCTGATGCTATCATAGCTGCTACGGCGTTAGTCTATGATTTAACCTTAATCACGCACAACCTATCTGATTTTGAGGGAATTTCAGGTTTAAAAATAATAGATGCCCATTTGCTTTAAGCAAAAAATACCTTGGAAAGGTTGAAAAACCTTTCCAAGGTATGATACTACTTCTAAGGTCGGCGGTAGCGAATAGGGGCTGCTGGCTCAGGTTTGAGCGTTACCCCTTGGGTTTTTAGCAAGTCTAGTGCTACTTGCACCGATTTTTCGAGTTGAGGGTCTTCGCCTTTGGCTACTTTGGCGGGGTCTTGGTGTACCTCAATGTCGGGGGCAATGCCTTCGCCTTCTACCGCCCATTTTCCGTCCACGTCATAAAAACCACCGCGTGGAGCCACCATGCGCCCCCCGTCGATAAACGGTGGCGTGTCCCACGTTCCGACCAATCCGCCCCAAGTGCGCGTTCCGACAAGCGGGCCTACTTTGGCTTGGCGGAACAAAAACGGCATCAAGTCGCCGCCCGAACCCGCGCGTTCGTTGACAATCATTACTTTAGGCCCCCACAAGCCTGCCATCGGCGTCGTGAAAGGTTTGTGGTCGTTGGCGCGGCTGTTGAAATATCCTTGCAGTTTTCGGGCCAATACGTCCACGATGTAGTCGGCGGCTGAGCCCCCGCCGTTGTTGCGTTCGTCGATCACCGCACCTTTTTTATCTTGTTGGGCAAAATAATAACGGTTAAAATATTCGTAACCACCGTTGCCCGTGTTCGGAATCCAAACGTAGGCCAGTTGTCCCTTTGAAAGTTCATCCACTTTACGGCGATTACCTTCCACCCAAGCGCGCGTGCGAAGCTGGGTTTCGTTGGCGACGGGCACCACCGTAACCGACTTGGCCGTGGCCAAATCAGGCGTAGCGTTGATCTTAATTTTGATTTGTCGGTTGGCCGTGCCTTCCAGTAAACTGTAAATATCCACGTCAGCCGTCAGAGGAATGCCGTTGATTTCCAATAAATAATCGCCTTCTTTTACGTCGATGCCAGGGCTAGACAAGGGCGCTCGCAAATCTGGGTTCCAGTTTTCGCCCGTTAGAATGCGCTTGATACGGTAAAAGCCGTTCACTATCGTAAAATCAGCCCCTAAAAGCCCCGCAGGGTTGTTGTTGTCGAGGGTTGGAAAATCACCTCCTGAGGTGTAGGAGTGTCCCACGGCCACTTCGCCGCCCAAAATATCCACCACGTAGTTAAGGTCGGTGCGGTGGCGTACGTGTTCTACCCAGGGTGAATACCACTTATAGATGTCGTTCCAAGGCGCTCCGTGTACATTGCTGACGTACAAAAAATCACGTTGATAACGCCAGCCTTCGCGGAAAATCTGTTTGTATTCAGCTTTGGGATCTACCCATATTTTCATTTCGCTGGTGTTGAGGCGACCGTCACCCATTTTGGCCGTGGCTGCGGTTGCATTGGCAATTCCCCACGTGCCCCCACTGCGGTAGAGTAAGTTTTTGCGGTCGTGTGAGGTGATTGCCCCCTGAATCCCTTTCAAAAACTCTTCTCGTTTTTGGTCTTTCAACGTGTATTTGTGCAGCGTAACGCCCGATTGGTCAGCGACATTTTCGGTAAAAAATAAACTGCCTTCAGGTCCCGCAATGATTTCGTCGTATTCTTTCAGTGCTACTTTGGGAAGTGCCAAAATCCGTTGGTCGATGCCTTCTAGGTCAATTTTTACCAAAACTTCCTTTTTGGCCTCAGCGGGTTTTTCGTCTTTTTTAGGCTCGGTTTTGGCTTTCTCGTCTGTTTTAGCGGGGGCAGCTTCTTTCTTTTCTACTTTGGGTGCTTCTTCTTCGTCACTTTTGGGCAAAAAAGGCGATGGTTCACCTTTGGCAAGAATGACCATATACACCCCGCGCGTAACGGGACGTTCGTACGAGCTCATATCAAGCCAACCCGTATTGAGAGCAAAGTTGGTACTGGCCAAAAAATACAAATACTTTCCGTTTGCATCCCACACGGGCGACATCGCATCCGACATCCCGTCGGTCAATTGGTGGCTAGCGCCTGTCTCAATGTTATACACCTTTATGGCCTTGTACTGATTGTCCAAAAGACGGGCGTAGGCAATCCATTTGCCATCGGGCGACCACACAGGGTTGAGGCTGCGGTTGGGGTGGGCGTAGCGCTCGGTGTCTATTTTTTTGGGCTGTCCCGTTTCGGTATTTATCACCCATAAATTATAGTCGGTATCGGTGTAAGCAAGGTGTTTGTTATCCGACGACCATGCGGGGCGGAAGTAAAATGTAGGCGAAGGCAACGAAATCGCTTTTGGTTTTTGAAGCCCTTCTTGGTCCGAAACCATCAGTTGATACTCACCGCTTGCATCCGAAAACCATGCTATTTTTTGCCCGTCGGGCGACCAAGTAGGGTAGCGGTCGGCCACGCCTGAACTGTGGCTGATGTTACGCCAATCGCCGTTTTCTTTGGGTACGGTAAAAATGTCGCCACGGTATTCAAATAACGCACGCTTGCCCGTAGGAGAAAGCGAAGCATTGAGTAAACCTCCCGAACGTACATCCTGCCAACGCGGACTCGCCCACGTAAAATCTCCTTGTACGTTGATAACGAGCTGCTTGGCTTGCCCCGTTTGGGGGTCGAGCAAATGCAAGTAGCCGCCTTGCTCATACACAATGCGGTCGTTGGAGGCGTCTAAGCTTTTTACGTCAAAATCTTTGTGAAACGTTACCTGTTTGAGTTCGTTGGTTTTGGGGTTAAACGACCATACGTTGTTGGCATAATCGCGTTCCGACAAGAAGTAAACGATGTTTTTGTACCAAACAGGATCGGTATGGCGTTCGCGGTCGGTTTGGGGAGTGGTTTTGAGCGATAGTGTTTTTAAATCCACAATCCAAATCGGCTGGGCTTGTCCTCCTCGATAGTTGCGCCACTCGGGGTCCCAAAAACCAATGGTTTGGTAAGCCGCCATTTGGCCATCGGGCGATACTTCTCCCGCGTAGGCTTGTGGCATGGGAAGTTCTTCTTGGAAGCCTCCTTTAAAGCTTACTTTTAATAATTTGGTCAGGGCAGTAGGGTAGCCACTGCGTCCCGAACGAAAGATAATGCTGGCGCCGTCGGGTGTCCAACCTTGCACGGCATCTTCGCCTGGGTGCCACGTAAGGCGCTTGGGTTCACCGCCCGTGGCAGGCATCACATACACGTCGGTGTTGCCTGCGTACTGGGCCGAAAAGGCAATCATGCTGCCATCGGGCGAAAAATGCGGGAGCGATTCGGTGCCTTCATGCGAGGTGAGGCGGCGGGCAGAGCCACCGTCGCGGTCGGCGATCCACAAATCATCGGCATACACAAATACCACCGAGCGGTCGCTGACGGTAGGCTGGCGCAAAAGCCGTGTGCCTTGCCCGATGGCCGACACGCTGCACAAAACCCCCGCCGCAAGGGAGAGTAAAGACGTTAGTTTCATATGAAAGTGGTTAGTAGGTTGTTGGAAAATTATAGGTCAAAAATACACTTTTCTCTTTGGGATATGCAATGGGGGAATAGACGATAAACGATTGTTGTTCAGCGATTAACTGAATTCGGTAACGACTACCTTCAAACATACTGCGTTGTGCTGTCGCCCAAATGCCTTGTGCGCCTTCAGTTTCGGTGATGGTCAGTTGCTCTGGGCGAATCAGCAAGGTGTCAGACGGTTGGGGAGGAGTTCCAAAAAACTGCTCAAACGTGCTACGATGCACAACATTGATTTCTCCCGTCAACTCCGCTACGTATTCACTGACGGGTTGTTGATATACTTCTTGGGGTGTGCCCACTTGTAATAGTTTCCCTTGGTATAAAATTCCCATTCGATCCGAAAGGCTCAGGGCATCGGGGGCATCGTGGGTGACAAAAATGCAAGCAGTGCCCGTTTCTTCGGCCAGTGTGTGGATGGTTTGGGCGAGGCGACGGCGGTTGGCAAAATCCAAATGCGCAAACGGTTCGTCGAGGAGCAACACTTTGGCTTCTTCGGCCAAGGCGCGGGCAATAGCGGTGCGCTGTTTCTCCCCACCCGATAGCGATTTGGCAGGTTTGTCGGCGACCGTTTCTAAGTGACAAAGCTCGATGAGCTCATCCACCCGCTCGTCGCGATAGGCTTTTTGGTAATACCGAAGCGCGTAAGCAATGTTTTCCCGCACACTGATGGGCAACGACAGGTTGTAGTCTTGGTGAACAATTTTAATGTCAGGATGCCCAGGAATGAGCTGGTCGCTGGCAAGTCGTAATTTTTCACCGTTGAGCCAAATCTCACCCTCGTCGGGGTCAATCAGCCCTGCCGCCAAACGCAACAACGTACTTTTCCCCGAACCACTTTCGCCCAAAAGGCCAAGAATTTCGCCCGTTTGAAGTTCCAACTGAATGTCGGAAAGAACCGATTGAGGGGGGTAGTTTTTAGAAAGATGACGTAATTCTAACAAAGAGTACATTCCGACGTTTAGTTGCTTTTGTTGGTGAACACAAAACAAGTTGATAAAATGCCATTTCTACGAATTCTTCTCTTTTTGTTGGTTGCTCAAATGAGTTTCTCTCAAGGCATCCCGCCGCAGGTACGTCGGGTGTTGTTTTTGGGAAATAGCATTACGTACGCAGGAAGTTACGTCACCGATATTGAAGCCTATTTTGTGACGAATTATCCGCAGCGTTCGATTGAATTTATCAACGTAGGGCTACCTAGTGAAACGGTTTCGGGGCTTTCGGAAGAGGGTCATGCGGGTGGGCGTTTTCCTCGTCCCGATTTGCACGAACGCCTCGACCGTGTGCTCAAAGCCACAAAACCCGACTTGGTCTTTGCCTGCTACGGCATGAACGACGGGATTTACCTGCCGTTTGGAGAAGACCGTTTTCAAAAATTTCGGGAAGGAATCGAATGGCTGCACGAAGAAGTAGAAAAAACGGGCGTAAAAATTGTTCATCTTACTCCCCCTATTTTTGACGAATTGCGGGGAAAAAATGCAGGTTATGCCGCAGTCCTCGATCGATATTCTGACTGGTTGCTGAGTTTACGTAAAACCAAAAAATGGGAAGTTATTGACATTCATTACCCCATGAAAACGTATCTCGATGCCCACCGAAAAATCGACGAACAATTTGGCCTTTCGGGCTTTGCCTTGGCTGAAGATGGCGTGCATCCTGGCGAGGTTGGGCATTGGATTATGGCCAAACAAGTGCTTCTGTATTTGGGTGAAAAACAGGTCGCTAAAGCGGGGACGCCCAAAAGTGCCTTGCCCGACCGTCCCTCATCGGAGGCTGTTTTTAAGTTGGTTCAACAACGCCAAGCGCTGATGAAAGACGCGTGGCTAACGGCAACTGGACACAAGCGCCCAGAAATGAAAGTAGGCCTGCCCTTGGAAGAAGCCCAGAAGAAAGCGGCGGAGATTGAGCAAGAAATTAGGGCATTGTTAAAATAAAAAAGGAGCCAAAACTTCGCTTTATCTCTATACAAATTTGGTTTTTATCGCTCTCTTTACCTGATTGGGTAGAAGAGTCACAATTCTTGTAGTAAATTGCCGTGTCAAACTAAAAACCAAACCCAAATGATTCGTCAATTACTCTACGGAGGAGTGGTGGCGTTGGTAGGAATGGCGTCCGTCAGCCAGGCGCAAACTTCCTACAACAATCACGCCCAACTTTCCACTCGTCTCAAAACTCTCTCCACAAAATACGCTGCCCAAGCTACCGTTAGCTCGATTGGCAAGAGCTCGGGCGGGCGCGACCTGTGGTTGCTTACGCTTGGAAAAGGAGATGCGACCAAAAAACCTGCCATCTTAGTCGTTGCAGGTTTAAACGGTACGCACTTAGCTGGAACTGAGTTGGCCATTCAAACGGCTGAAAAAATGCTTGCTTCGGCCAATGCTGATAGTATTGCTAAATTGTTGAATACCAAAACGTTTTATTTTTTGCCAAGCATGAACCCTGATGCGCAGGAGCAGTTTGCGGCAAAGCTAAAATTTGAACGTACTGGAAATGATACCAAAGCCGATGACGACCGCGATGGCCGCATCGATGAAGACCCGTTTGAAGACCTCAACGGCGACGGAATGGTTACTTGGATGCGCGTAGAAGACCCAACGGGATCGTTTGTTGCGAGCAAAGAAGACCCACGTATCATGGTGAAAGCCGACCCTACGAAGGGTGAAGTGGGTAAGTATTTGTTGCACAGTGAAGGTATTGACAACGACAAAGACCGCGTATATAACGAAGACGGTCAAGGAGGTATCAACCCAGAGCGTAACTTTACGTTTGACTACCAAATTTTCGTGACAGGCTCAGGTGAGTACGCCGCTTCTGAACCTGAAGTACGCGCCTTGCTTGACTTCTTGTACCGTGCGCCAAATATTTTTGCGGTATTGACTTTCGGGCCTAATAACAACCTCAGCGAAGCGCCACGTTTCGATGCGTCTAAAGTAGCTCGTCGTATCATCACGGGGCCACTTTCTAAAGATGCCAAAGCCATGGAGCAAGTGTCGAAGTTGTACAACAGTCGTACGGCCATGAAAGATGCGCCAGCGATGCCACAAACCCGTGGAAACTTCTCGCAAACGGCTTATTTCCACGCAGGTCGTTACAGCTTTACTACCCCAGGTTGGTGGGTACCAAAAGTAGAAGCCCCACGCGACTCTACACGTCGTGGTACTGGTGCTGGTACTGCTGCTCCTTCAGGTGCAGGTGCTCCATCAGGTGCCGCAGCTCCCGCAGCAGGTGGTGGTGGCGGTGGCCGAATGGGTGGCATGATGGGCGGTGGTGGTGCGGCCGCAGCGGCAGCCGCAGCGGCTTCGGCAAGTGCTGCCAATGCAAGCGAAGACGATACTCGTTTCTTGAAATGGGCGGACAAAGAAAAGTTGACGGGTGTTTTTGTGGATTGGAAAACTATTCAACATCCTGATTTCCCTAACCAAAAAGTAGAAGTTGGTGGCGTAGCTCCATTTGTAAAATTGAACCCACCACTTTCTTATTTAGAGCCTGTTGCTGACAAACACCTCAAATTTTTGTCAGGATTGGGTGCGCAAATGCCAGAAATTCAGTTGGTAAATGTAAAAACCGAATCACTTGGAAATAACTTAACGCGCGTTACTGCGACGGTTATCAACAAAGGTTTATTGCCAACGTATGCCGAAATTGGTGACCGCGTTCGCTTTGTTCAAAAAGTAAAAACAGAACTTAAATTGGGCAGTGGCCAAGCGATTGTTTCAGGAAAACGTCTCAACCTCAGAGGAGCGTTGGGCGTAGATGAGTCAGAAGAATATACGTGGCTTGTGTCGGGTACTGGCAAACTTACGATTGAGGCTGGATGCCCAACGGCAGGCGTACAATCGACCGAGGTGACGTTGAAGTAAATTTGTTCCGCAAATCGTTAATCGAAATTTCCAATGAAAAAATACATAAAATCAATCATAACTGCTACGCTTTGTGCTCCTATGTACATGGGAGTAATGGCGCAAACAGCTCCAAATATCGACGCTGACCTGACGGGAATGCGGGCGATTGGTTCGCCTGCCAATCCGAAGGTAAAATGGGCGTGGAATTATTACATGGATTACGCTGGTTTCAACAAACTCACCCAAGAGTTGGCCAAAGCGTACCCTGACTTGGTCAAATACGAATCGATCGGAAAGTCGTACCAAGGCCGCGAAATGTACGTCATTACCATTACAGACTTCAAAAGCGGTCGTCCTGAGTCAAAACCTGCCTTCTGGATTGATGGAAACATCCACGCCAACGAGCTTCAAGGAACGCAGTTTGCAATGTACACGGCTTGGTATTTGGCCGAAAGCTTTGGTAAAATGGATTTTGTAACGGACATGCTCAAAGGCCGTACGTTCTATATTTTGCCCTCATTGAACCCTGATGCACACGAGAATTTTATTTACAAAGCCAATACGACAAGTTCGTCGCGTTCGGGTATGATGCCGTTGGATGACGACGGTGACGGCTCGGTGGATGAAGATTCTTACGATGATTTGGACGGAGACGGGCACATTGTGAACATGCGCCGCAAGTCACCAACGGGACGCTATAAAATTGATCCTGAGTTTCCTGAACGCATGATTTTGGCAAAGCCTGACGAAAAAGGCGAGTACGAATTGCTTGGTTTTGAGGGGATTGATAACGACGGTGACGGACGTGTCAACGAAGATAACCCTGGCGCATACGACCCGAACCGCGACTGGGGCTGGGGCTGGCAGCCAGACTACATCCAAGGTGGTGCATTGTTCTACCCTGGAAGTTTGCCCGAAACGCAAAACGTGAAGAAGTTTTTCTACAGTCACTCAAACATCGCTGGCGCACAAAGTTACCACAACTTTGGGGGAATGTTCTTGCGTCCTCCTGGCGCGGAAGAAGATGCGATGTACGTTCCACAGTCGGACATCGCTGTGTATGACGTCATCGGAAAAACGGGAGAAAAGATGATTCCAGGGTACCGCTATTTTGTACTTTGGAAAGATTTATACACCGTTTATGGTGGTGAAATCGACTGGATTGGCCTTGGACGTGGGGTATTTATGTTCTCCAACGAAATTAATACGTCGTATCGTTTATTTAACAAAAATTCAACCGAAAATAGAAATCAAAACGTTGAATTTGAGGAGTTTGATAAGTATTTGTTGTTGGGCGATAGCTACGTAAAATGGAAGCCATTCAAGCACCCACAATACGGCGATATTGAGATTGGTGGAACGAAAAAGAACTACATCCGTAACACCCCAGGTTTCTTGTTGGAAGAAGAAGGACATCGTAACATGGCCTTCACGATGTTGCACGCCTACCACATGCCTAAAATCGAGATTGTGGACATCAAGTCACGCGCTTTAGCCAATGGACTTAGCGAAGTAACGGCTACGATTCAAAACCAACGGGCCATCCCGACGCACTCAGCGCATGACCTTCGTTTCAAAATCGAACGCCCTGACTACATTACCTTGAAAAATGCGCAAGTAGTAGCGGGTATGATTGTGGAAAATGATGATTTGGGCCTTACGCGTGAGCAGAAATACAACCCACAAACGATTGAAGTTCCGAACCTTCCTGGTACAGTTGGTGGTGGCTTTGGCGGCGGCGGTGGGCCTTTCGGTGGCGGTGCTGGCGGTAATGCCGTGAAGGTTCGCTGGATTGTGAAAGGAAAAGCTGACAAATGGACAGTAGAAGTCGATAGCCGCAAAGGAGGTATCGTTTCAAAAACCCAATAAATAATGTCCTAATTTTAGTGGACGAACAATAACTTTAAAAGCGGTTGGCGTGATGTCAACCGCTTTTTGTGTTTCAAGTTGACCACTAACTAAATTGTGTTAGTGTTGATGCAAGAAAATTAGGAAATTCGCCTAATAAAATCAGAAGAGGAAATTCTTATATGAGATGTAGGCGATATATTGGGATAGTGCTCTGGGCGTTGGGAACGGTGGTGTACGCTCAGAATAAAATGGTCGATAGCTTGCGGCACTGGCTGGATACGCATCCTACACTGGATAGTGTGCGGGTAGTGACCTTGCACCGCCTTTCGTATCGGTTGTCAGAAATCGACCAAGCTGCTGCTTGGCGTTATGCCAACGAGGCCAATCAGTTGGCCAAACAGCTTAATAATCAAGTAAATTTGGGTCAAAGCTTTATCAATTACGCCATTTTGGAGTCGTTGGAAGGGAATTATGCCAAAGGCCAAGAGTATTATTTAAAAGCGCTTCGACTGTTTGAACAATCGGGTTGGGAGCGGGGGCAAGCGATTTGTTTGAATAACATCGCCGAAAATTATAAGTCGATGAATCAGCTTCCTAAAGCCTTGGAATATACCTTTAAGGCACTGGAATTGAACCAGAAGCAGGAAAAGCCCGAAAAGCGAGGAATGGCCGTCAACCATGAACAAATCGGAGACTTGTATCGGCGAATGGGGCGCTACGAAGAATCGTTGAAATACTTGCAAAAAGGGCTGGTTTTAGCCAAAGAGGCCGACCAAAATTACCAAATTTTACCCCAAATCTTGCTCGGCATTGGCCGCAATTACAACCACCGCCGAGAGTTTAGTACGGCACTTGACTACCTCAATCAAGCCATTGAAAGAAGCCAAATTCACGGCGAAAAATTGCTCCAAATTCAGTGTTATCAAGAAATAGCCCAAACCTACCGACTGCAACAAAATTTTGGAGAAGCCAAAGCATACTTACAAAAGGCGTTTGAGACGGCGCAGGAATTTGGGTCGCTGGTTGAAACAGCCAAGCTGAACAAAGAATTGGCCGATTTGGAAGAATTGCAGGGAAATTACCGCGATGCGCTGGCTTATTTTCAGAAATATAAATCCCTCAACGATTCGATTGAACAAAAGAAAAACGTCGTGCGGGCGGAGTTGGTGGAATTGAAATACAATGCGTTTGAAAAGGAGAAAGAAAACCAGCGTTTGAAGCAAATCAAGTCAGAACAAGAGGCTCAACTGCACCAAAAAACCGCGCTAATAGTGGCCTTGGCGCTAATCGTAGTGTTGTTGATGGGTTTCATTGGCTATGCCTTTTACCAAAATCGGCTAAAAGAAATCCGTGATGCTCAAAAAGTTCAGGCCGAAACCATCCGCCAAATGCAGTTGTCAGATAAAATTCGTACCCAAATTGCGCGCGATTTACACGATGACCTGGGAGCTACGCTGAGTGGCGTCGCGATGCTGAGTCAGGCTGCTAAACGTCAAGTGAGAGAAACCGATAGTCAACTGCGGGAGCTATTGGATTTGATAAGTGTTAATTCCCAACGGACGGTTGCTACCATCCGCGATATTATTTGGACGACCCGCCCGATGAACGACAGTTTGGAGAGCATGTTGAACAAAATGAAAATTTTTGCGTCCGAAATGCTCGACCCCAAAGGGATAAAATACGAATTTTGTGTCGCGAACGACCTAGAAGAGTATAAACTCCCGTCGAACCAACAGTACAATTTCTATTTGATTTTTAAAGAAGCCATTAATAACGTCGCCAAATACGCTCAAGCAGAGCACGTTTGGGTGCAAATTTTTAAAGAAAACGACCGCCTGCATCTGCGCATCAAAGACGATGGCGTAGGCTTTGACAAAGAGGCAGTGCGGGGCAGCGGCAATGGCTTGTTTAACATGGAAAAACGAGTAGAAGAACTGGATGGGAACTTACTGGTGCGTTCGGTCATTGATGAAGGAACGGTGATTGCACTTACGCTACCCTTGGCGGCTTAATCACCGTTTCGTAACTATTTCAACCAAACGAAGCCTGTGTTACTTCCCCTTTCGGCGGTGATTATTACCGTAAACCAAGAGAAAAAAATCGCTAAAACGATTGAAGCCCTCAAAACCCTGACCGACGACATCGTGGTGGTGGACTCAGGTAGCAAAGATGCCACTCGTACTGTGGCACAAGCCCTTGGCGCGCGCGTCTTTGAGCGGCCATGGCCTGGGTATTCGGAACAAAAAAACTTTGGAAGTGAGCAAGCTAAGTACGACTGGATTTTGTCGGTGGACGATGATGAGGTTGTGAGCGACGAACTTGCAAAAAGTATTCGAGCTGCGTTTACGCCTCAACCCAAGGCCGACGCGTACAACTTGCCTTTCCGAACCGTTTTTGCTGGCCAACTCATTCGTTTTGGAGGCTGGAATCCCGAAACCCACATCCGAATTTTCAATAAGAAAAAAATCCACTGGAATACCGACGCCGTACACGAGGGACTCACCATCCGCCCTGAGCATTCGGTTCAAAAACTCGCGGGCTATGTGTATCATTACACGGTAGATACCCCTAAGCAATTTGCCCAAAAAACCGATCGTTATAGTACGTTATTTGCCGAAAAAGGAATAAAAGCGGGAAAAAGAGCAAATTTTATCAAAATATACCTGAGCCCCGCCTTTCGGTTTTTGGTGGAGTACGTGTTTAAATTGGGCTTTTTAGACGGCTACTACGGCTTATTTATTGCCAAAGAAAACGCCCGTTATACGTATTTGAAGTATAAGAAATTGGGGGAGGGGTAATGTAGTATGTTTATGCTTTTATCAGCGTGACAAGGTTTTGATAAAGACTAAATTTCTCATCGGCGGAGATGATTGGTAATCCTTCTGAAATGGCAGTAGCAATAATAAGTCTATCGAAAGGGTCTTTGTGATTAGGTAATAATGGAACAGTACTATACTCGGCGAGGTGTTCATTTTGCAAAGGGAGAATGTCAAAACCATCGTTGGTAATAATTGTAGTTAGTTCACTAATTGATTTATCTAACTCAGGTAGCTTGCCAATGGTTTGTTTTATTGCTATTTCAAATAAACTGACTTGGCTTACAAGAATAGAATTATTGGTATCAATGAGGAGATCGTAAATTGGAGGGGTCAAGTTATCATCGAATAACAGAAACCAGATAACAATTTGAGTATCTACAAGATAAACCATCACATATAGTCATTTAGATCATCTAATGGCTCATTAAAATCCTCAGGGATACTGTATTTTTTCCCTTCAAGCATACCGATTCGTTTTAAACTGCCAGGCACCCTTGGACGTACCTGTTTTATTGGGTCTTCATTTAGAAACATCACGATAACTTCTGATTTTTCTACATTGGGTATAGGCTCTAGAAATGTTAATGAGCCATTTTCATAAACACCTTTAATTGCTGTGTACATATTAGTAGGTTTATACAATGAAATTTAAAACATGATTAAAGATAAAAAAAACAAATACAAATAAAAAAGCGCCAACCGATTCTGAATCAGTTGGCGCTTTTTTTAAAATGTATATACGCTTACGCTTTCACAATCCAGCCAAACGGGTCTTCTACTTTGCCCGTGCGGAGGTCGCTCAAAAATACTTTTACTTTCGTTGTAAATGACTCATCCGTTGGAGTAGGAAGTTCGTAATCCACGCCTTCGTAGCCGATAACGCCAAAAGGAGAAACTACTACGGCCGTTCCTGCACCAAACGCCGCTTCCAAACGACCTTCTTTGAGGGCGTCGATGATTTCTTTGACCGCCACTTTACGCTCTTCTACAGGGATACCCCAATGACGCGCAATGTCCACAATGCTCTTGCGGGTCACGCCGTTGAGGATAGTGTCGGAAGTAGCAGGCGTAATTAGTTTTCCATCCATGAAAAACATCACGTTCATCGTACCCGATTCTTCCACGTACTCGTGGTCGCGGGCATCTGTCCAGATGATTTGGTCGTAGCCTTGTTGCTGGGCCAAACGTGCAGGGTACAACGAACCCGCGTAGTTACCAGCGCATTTTGCGAAACCAACCCCACCTTCTGCCGCACGGATGTAGTGTTGTTCCACTTTCACGCGTGGAGGTTTTGAGTAGTACTTTCCTACGGGGCTAGTGAAAATGATAAACTTGTACGTATCAGAAGCTTTTACACCTATGTACGCGTCCGTTGAAAACATATACGGGCGGATGTAAAGCGAAGTATCAGGGGCAGTAGGTACCCAAGCCGAATCCAAACGAAGTAATTCTGTGAGGCCGCCCATAAAAATTTCTTCTGGGATTTCGGGCATACACATACGAGCCGCCGATTTGTTGAAGCGCGCCCAGTTGTCCAATGGACGGAACATGAGCACTTCACCTGCGTCGTTTTTGTAGGCTTTCATACCTTCAAAAATCGCTTGTCCGTAGTGGAGAGAAGCGGTAGCAGGGCTGAGGCTGAGGTTGGCGTAGGGTACAATTTGAAGGTTCGTCCATTCGCCGTTGACGTAATCGGCGACAAACATGTGGTCGGCATAATGGCGACCAAATACCAAATTGTCGAAATCTACTTCATGGATACGCGAAGCTTCTACGCGTTGAATTTCCATGGCCAATGTGTCCGTTGTCATTGTAATTGGTGGTTTACTTTATGTGGTTGACTAAAAATTAGTTGTCAATGCAAATATTTTTATTTTTCCTCGAAAACCCAAGAAAATCTTGATTTACTTATCAAACTATCGGTCTCACTTCTTCCGCCCTGCCCATTTAATCTCTTCTACCCCCAATTCTTGTGCCATTTTACGCGAAAGCACAAACAAATAGTCAGAAAGGCGATTTAAGTACCGAATTACCTCCGATTCTACCGTTTCGGCTTCGTTAAGGGCAATCACCAAACGCTCTGCACGGCGGCATACCGTACGGGCCACGTGCGCAAACGATACCGACGGATGTCCGCCTGGTAAAATAAATGCCCGCATGGGCTCAAGCTCGGTATTCATTTCGTCCATGGCAAGTTCGAGCGCCGTAATGTCTTCTTCGTGCAAGTCGGGAATAAAGTGTTTTTTATTGTCAGGCTCAGAAGCCAAAATCGAGCCAATCGTAAACAAGCGGTCTTGGATGTATTTTAAAAAATCGCGTCGAGCAGCGTTGACTTCTTGGTCGCGCACCAAACCGATGTACGAATTAAGCTCATCGACAGTACCGTACGTATCAATGCGCAAATCGGCTTTGCTTACCCGTGTTCCGCCCACGAGCGAAGTCGTCCCTTTATCTCCAGTTTTTGTGTAAATTTTCATAAGTGGTACGGGCGTCTCGCCCATCAAAACGATTAATAAACTCATTAGTAGCAACAAACTTACCCACAAAAGGGTTTTAGGTACAAACGCTAAAGCTCAGTTCAACAATGGAAACCGCCTTTCAAGTCGCCAATATGCTAGTATTCCCGCAGTGGATGCTCATGATTTTCGCCCCACAATGGAAAGGAACACAGTGGCTTGTAAAGAGTTATCTTGTGCCCGCTTTATTGGCTTGCCTGTATGCGTACTATATTTTCAGCGGGGCTTCGCTCGATTTTAACGATTTTAGCACGCTTGCAGGAATCAAAAACCTATTTGCCAAAGGGGGAGATACGGCGCTGTTGGCAGGTTGGATACACTATTTGGCGTTTGATTTGGTGGCGGGAAGTGTAGTGCTGCAGGATGCCCAACGTAAGAATATTGCCCATTTTTGGATAATTCTACCCCTTGTATTCTGTTTTATGTTGGGGCCTGTGGGACTGCTGATGTATTGGTTGGTGCGTTTGTTTAAAACCAAACGAATAGCAGGTGAAAATTAGGCCGTTACTGGGTTTGATTCGTCGGCAGAGGGAGGGAGTTGAACTTTTTTGTAGATAACTGACAGGGGCAATTGAATATTCAATGTAGGTAAATCAATGCTTTCGTTGATATCACTATAAAACTCTACGTACCAGCGCTTTCCCTCACGGTTGAATACTTCGACCAAGCATTCGTCTTGTTCAATAATTAGATAATACTCCAACGTGGGGAGTTGGGTGTATTCAGCTAATTTCGTCACACGGTCCGTATTGATACTGCTTTCTGATAATACTTCAACAATGAAAATAGGCTCGGTTGCAGCGATGAATATTACCCGCAATCTGATTAGCTGCTACTGATTCGCCTGACATTTCAATAATTTCTCCGTTTACGTATTCAAAACGACCTTCATTTTTTTCGCAAAAAGCGAAATACTCTTCAGCTGTATATAGTTTTTCGGTTACTGCTTGCATGGCTAGTAAGTTGATTTGTTCAAAAATACATCTTCTGTCCTAAAACTACAACTATTAGATTTTACACCTTTTTGCCTTTTAAAAAAGAACACAGGGCTTGTTACCTGGCTACTTATCAGTGTCACTACAAACGGTGCAATCGCACTTTTCAGAATTAAATGGAACAGAAACTACGCAGCCAAGATTGGTTTGGCAAAGAAGGTAAAGACGGTTTTATTTACCGTAGTTGGATGAAAAACCAAGGCCACGCGCCGCATCAATTTAAAGGGAAGCCTGTTATTGGGATTTGTAATACGTGGTCGGAAGTAACGCCTTGTAATGGCCACTTTCGTGATTTGGCGCAAAGTGTCAAAAACGGAGTCTATGAAGCAGGAGGGTTTCCGTTGGAGTTTCCTGTTATGTCATTGGGAGAAACCCTAATTCGTCCTACTGCCATGCTCTATCGCAACTTGGCAAGTATGAGTGTCGAAGAAAGCATTCGTGCCAACCCGTTTGACGCCATTGTGTTGTTGACAGGTTGCGACAAAACCACTCCTTCGCTTATCATGGGGGCTGCCAGTGTCGATTTACCAACGATTGTACTTCCAGGTGGGCCGATGTTGGCAGGGCGTTTTCAAGGCAAAGCCATTGGTTCGGGAACCGACGTGTGGCGTTTTGCTGACGACGTAAAAACGGGTAAAATGACACCCGAGGAGTTTGAAGAAGCCGAAAGCTGTATGAGCCGTAGTATTGGTCACTGTTCCACGATGGGTACAGCCTCTACAATGGCTACAATGGCAGAGGCTTTAGGATTGACACTACCAGGTTTGTCGGCGATTCCTGCGGCCGATTCTCGCAAAAAAATGAACGCTCACTTGACGGGGATGCGCATCGTTGAAATGGCGAAAGAGAACCTGACACTCTCAAAAATATTGACCCGCGAGGCTTTTGAAAATGCCATTATGGCCAATGCCGCTGTAGGAGGTTCCACCAACTTTGTATTGCACTTGTTGGCGATTGCGGGACGAATGGGCGTTGATCTTACCCTCGATGACTTCGACCGTGTAGGCTCACGGATGCCTTTCTTGCTGAATGTGATGCCATCAGGGAAATACTTGATGGAAGATTATTTCTACGCAGGGGGCTTGCAAGTAGTTATTAACGAAATCAAAGAACATTTACACAAAGACGTTATCACGGTCAATGGCAAGTCGTTGGTTGAAAATTCAATCAATGCCAAAAACTGGAATCCTGACGTGATTGCCTCGGGGGCAGAACCGATTTTGGAAGAAGGAGGCATCGCGGTTATCAAGGGTAATTTGTGCGAAAACGGTGCGGTGATTAAGCCTTCGGCGGCTTCGGCGCATTTGATGAAACACACGGGGCGTGCGGTGGTGTTTGAAACCATCGAAGATTACCACGCGCGTATCGACGACCCCGAGTTGGACATTGATGAAACCTGCGTAATGGTACTCAAAAACGTAGGGCCGAAAGGGTATCCAGGAATGCCTGAAGTGGGAAATATGGCCTTGCCGAAAAAGATTTTGGACAAAGGGGTTTCGGACATGGTGCGAATTTCGGATGCGCGTATGAGCGGAACGGCCTACGGGACGGTATTGTTGCACGCGTCGCCCGAAAGCGCTATTGGTGGCAACTTGGCATTGGTACAAAATGGTGATTTGATTGAAATCGACATCCACGAACGCTACATTCATTGGCACGTATCTGACGAGGAAATCGCCCGTCGTCGCGCCGAGTGGAAGCCGATTGATTTAGGCTATAACCGTGGTCATAACAAATTATACATTGAACACGTGACGCAGTCGCACGAAGGCTGTGATTTTGACTTTCTCGTGGGTAAATCGGGCAGCGAAGTAAGCCGCGAATCGCATTAATCGCTTAATTTCTGTAAAGTTTCCCCGCAGATAGGCGCAGATTTTAAAAGCGCAGATTTTCGCAGACGAATATTATTCTGCGGAACTCTGCGCTTTTTATTGCTCAGCGAGTTTCTGCGGTTAAAAAATGATACAATGGCGACAGTGAGTAGTTTGGATGAAACCTACCCCAACGCCCACTGCATCATCCCTTCCTTGAGGGCGTAAGTCGTACTGCGTATTTGCTTGATTTGCAAGCTACGTAGCACGTGCGCAATGAGTACTACCCCTGGTACAATCATTTCTACGCGCAATTCAATCATGCCTGGAATCGCCATGCGTTCTTCTCTTGAAAGGGTTGTGAGCAAATCATAGGCGCGGTAAAACTCGCTAAGGGGCAATTCAAAACTCGTTTGCGTAGGGGAGGGGAGTTGTCCTAATCGGTGCATAAAATCCATGTCAACGAGTGTATCAAACGAACCCGATGAGCCTACCAATGTTTGGGGTGCATACTGATGGGCGGCGTTGACAAGAGTCAATAGCTGTTCTTGAAAATAACTGTGCATTCGTTGAATTGCGGACGGGGAAATGGGGTCGGTCAAAACAAATTTCTCCAGCAAACGCTGACCACCGATTTCAAAACTTTGTTTCCAAAAAATGCGCGAAGCATTCCCAATAATAAATTCAACACTCCCGCCGCCGATGTCCATCAGCAGGGAAGGCGTTTCGCCAAGGTCAATGCCTAGCCTAACGCCTTCATAAATCAGCTCAGCTTCGCGCGCTCCGCTGATGACTTCGATAAGAATCCCCGTTTCTCGGGCGACAATCTGACAAAACTCCTCGCTGTTTCTAGCATTACGAATGGCACTCGTTCCCATCGCTTTCACGTTTTGCAGTAAAATGCCGTGCGCGTCGATGTGCTGGCGGAACAATCGCAGTACCGCCAACGCTCGCTCAATCGCATCTTCAGTGATTTGGCCTTGATTAATTCCAGCTTTGGCAATTTTTGTAGGAAGTTGTTCTTTGAAAAGTTGTTGGAAGGTATCTCCTTGTTTTTCAACAATCAATAGGTGGAAGGTGTTGCTTCCGAGGTCAATAATGGCGTATTTCATGCCTGCAAGAATGTACTCAGGGGAGTGTTATAAATAAGTTGAAAGAAAAAACACAAAGAAAATTGATTTTTTAAAAGGAGACACTTATTTTTGCACTCCGTTTTATAAAAAGAGAAAAAAACACTAACAAATATGTTGCTTATACAAGTTAAAGAAAACGAATCAATTGACAAGGCACTTAAGCGTTTCAAAAAGAAATTTGAAAAAACTGGTGTTTTGAAAGAGTTACGTTCACGCTCGGCTTTTACGAAAAAATCAGTACAACGTCGTAAAGAAGTAATTCACGCAACTTACGTGCAGAAAATGCGCGAAAACGAAGTAATCTAAGTCGATACTCTTCCTTAGAAAATATACTTTAAGGCACTACGCTACGGCGCAGTGCCTTTTATCGCTTCTATACATCTGCTTTCCGAAACGGCCTGACGTCTATCTTCTCCCAGACTTTGCCCGTTACATAAGGGTCGTTTTGTAGCCACTCGTTCATTTGGCTTTCGGTGTCAAAATCAACGACCATCATCGACCCCATCATTGTTCCTTCGGGACTAAGCAAAGCGCCTCCCATTACAAAATGGCCGCCTGCCTTTAGAATTTTAGCGCCTTCTAAATGACGCTCCCGAACCGACATACGGCGCTCAAGGGCCTGCTCGTCGGTATAATCATAAGCATGTACTACGTAAAGCATATTGGTTAAGTTTAATAGATATGAAAGATACGCATGTTGGAAAAAAGAAGTCAAATAAAAAAGGTTAGAGAACAGAATTCTGTTACTCTAACCTTTTAAGAAGTTAACGAATTACCTTTTAGGCGTTATTTTCGGTCGAATTTTCTTCTTTAGCTTTGCTATTCATGAACTCTTGGTAAACTGTTTCTCTTTCAAAAGGACGTTTACCAATCAAGCGCTCTAAGTCGCTTTGGAACAAAATTTCTTTTTCCAAAAGCTCTTGCGCAATGATTTCAAGGGCAGCAAGGTGCTGCGTAAGAAGTGCCTTACTGCGGTTGTAGGCTTCGTCAATGATTTTGCGAACTTCTTCGTCAATCATACGTGCTGTTTCTTCCGAATAAGGTTTGTTGAATGAGTATTCCGACTGTTTAGAGTCATAATACGACATGTTACCGATTTTGTCGTTTAAGCCATAGACCGTAACCATGCTGTGCGCAAGTTTTGTGACACGCTCAAGGTCGCTTAGGGCACCTGTCGATACTTTTCCAAATACAACATCCTCGGCGGCACGACCTCCAAGGGTCATACACATTTCGTCTAAAAGCTGTTCTGAACGGTACAAATACTGTTCGCGAGGTAAATACTGGGCATAGCCCAAAGCTGTCATACCACGTGGTACAATCGTCACTTTGACCAATGGATCAGCATGTTCCAAGAACCAACCTGCTACGGCGTGACCTGCTTCGTGGTAAGCCACAATTTTCTTCTCGTCGGGCGAAATGATTTTGTTTTTCTTTTCCAAACCGCCAATAACGCGATCCATCGCATCTTGGAAGTCTTGCATCGTTACTTCTTCACGGTCGCGGCGAGCGGCTATAAGAGCAGCTTCGTTACAAACGTTGGCAATTTCGGCTCCTGCAAAACCTGGCGTTTGAGTGGCCAATTTTTTAGGGTCAACGTCGGGCGACAATTTGATGGGTTTCAAATGCACCTTAAAGATGGCTTCTCGGCCTACAATATCTGGTTTGTCCACCGAGATTTGACGGTCAAAACGGCCTGGTCGAAGCAGCGCAGAATCGAGTACATCAGGACGGTTGGTGGCCGCCATAATAATGATACCAGAGTCAGTAGCAAAACCGTCCATTTCAACCAACAGTGAGTTGAGTGTGTTTTCGCGTTCGTCGTTTGCGCCTGGCATACCACCACGGCCACGTGAGCGACCTACAGCGTCGATTTCGTCAATAAAGATAATACAAGGTGCTTTTTCTTTGGCTTGTTTGAAAAGGTCACGTACACGAGCGGCACCTACTCCCACAAACATTTCTACAAAGTCAGAACCCGAGAGCGAAAAGAAAGGTACGCCTGCTTCGCCTGCTACCGCTTTGGCGATAAGGGTTTTTCCTGTACCTGGAGGGCCTACTAGAAGTGCGCCCTTTGGAATTTTAGCACCAAGTTTTGTGAATTTGGTGGGGCTTTTAAGGTAATCCACGATTTCCATGATTTCCTCTTTGGCTTCTTCCAAACCAGCGACGTCGTTGAAGGTAATCTTCACTTTATTTTCAGCGTCAAAGAGTGTTGCCTTTGAGCGGCCAATGTTAAAGATTTGACCACCAGGGCCACCTCCACCTGTCATACGACCTAGCAAGAAGTACATGGCCAAAATCATAATGATAAGGAAGCCCCAAGTACCCAAGAAACCTGTCCAGTCGCTCCGACGGTCGAAATCGTAATCAATGGAGTCGCTGTCAGGTTTAAGTTTTTGAAAATCGTCCAAAAATTTATCGGCCGATGTTACCTCAAACTGAAAGTGAGGGCCGCCGTTGTTGAAGTAAGCCTTGTTATCAAAAAGAGCGCGGTATTTCGGATCTTCGAGGGCTTTGGCGTTAAGGGTTACTTCTACGTATTCACTATTAACGATAACGATGCTTTGCACTTCGTGTGCTTGCACCATCTTCTCAAATTTCTTTTGCGTAATGGGGCGAATGGCCGTATTGCGACTGAAAAAGGTAATTCCCAAAATCGCTAACACCAAGGCCGCAATAATCCATCCCTGATAGCCCGTACGGCGTGGATTGCGGTTGTTGGGGTTTAGCGGGTTGCCATTGTTTTCGGACATGATTATTTATTAAATTAAATTAACGGGTTTTGTGGTGTATTCGCCTGAGTACGTTTGGAGTGGTAGGTAACTACAAACGTACTATCAGACCAACACTATTTTTAAGGGTAATGTTCAATTATGCGAACTCTTCCTCCACCAGTGTGATTTTGGCGTCACCCCAAAGTTGTTCGAGCCCATAAAATTCGCGCCGTTCTTTCTTGAAAACGTGAGCAACTACGTCCACATAGTCAATGAGTATCCACTCTTTGGCTTCTTTGCCTTCGCGCTGCCAAGGGTGTTCTGAGGTAATCTTATATACCTCTGTCTCAATAGAATCGGCGATGGCATCGACTTGGGTATCGGAGTTACCAGTACAAATTACAAAGAAGTCCGTAATGGCGTTTTTAATGTCGCGCAGGTCCATCACTACTACGTCCACTGCCTTTTTTTCCTGCATTCCTTTTACTACAAGATGGCACAGTTGTTCTGAAGATATACTATCTGATTTGCGTTGTTTCATGCGTTAGTCTTAAATTGCATCCCTAAAAATAAGAAATATTGTACAAAATTAAGTCCAAAACGCTTTTTATTGGAAAAAATTTGATTTATCTGCCAACTTGTCAGTCAACAAACGATGAAGCGGCGGATTTGGTGCGCCTTGGGCAGGGCTGGGAAGGCACTGTTGTCATAACTGACTTCCAAACGGCAGGCCGTGGGCAGCGCGGAAATCAATGGTTGGCGCAGGCTGGCGAGAACTTTATGCTCTCGCTCATTCTACGTCCTCACTTTTTGAGCCCATCTCAGCAGTTTCGTCTCAATGTGGCCATTTCAGTGGGGATATACGAATTCTTTAAGCCTTATTTGGGGGAGTCTCTTAAAATAAAATGGCCCAATGATGTCTATGTGGACGATCAAAAACTGGGAGGAGTATTGATAGAAAACTCTATTCAAGGCGGCCGACTGGAAACGTCTATTGTGGGAATGGGACTAAATATCAACCAACTTTTATTTGAAAATCCACGGGCTACTTCCTTGCGTAAAGCCACTCAAAAAGAATACGTGCGGGAAGAGCTTTTGCCCGATTTGTTGGCCTCGCTTGAAAAAAACTACCTGCTTCTTCGCAACGGCCATTTTGATGCTTTGAAGATGCGTTATCTACAAAGTTTGTTTCGTTATCAAGAACAACACAATTTTCGGCGGGAAGAAAACGTATTTACGGGGATGATTGTCGGAGTTACCGATGCAGGGCTTTTGGCGGTTCAAATTGACAATCGATTAGCGTATTTCGACTTTAAAGAGATTAGTTACGAGTTTGGGCGTTGAATTCGGTTGTGAGCAACCTCATACACTTTTGGGTGTTGAATTCGGTTGTGAGCAACCTCATACATGATAGAATAAAATGGTAAATGTCAGTAAAATAGTGAGCAAAAGATTGGTTAAAAAAATGGTTTGGGTCATCATGCCACTTTGTGTCAGCATGGGCGTGAGTTGTTCTTCTTCTGAATCTGATTATGTCCCCAAACCCAAAGGATTCCCTCGCCTCGATTTGCCTGCCCAAGTTTACCAACCATTGACCGAAGACCATCCGTACTCGTTTGAATATTCAAAAAGTGCGGTAATATTGCCTGATACCTTCAGTGACGCCGAACCTCACTGGATTTTTATTGCGTATCCTTCCCTGAAAGCCAGTATTCAGCTGACGTACAAGCCTGTCCAAAACAATCCACAGCGCCTTGGTGGGTTTATCAATGATGCGTATAAATTGGCTGGTCGGCACCAAATTAAAGCGACGGGGATTCGGGAACAAGTGGTAAAAACAAAGTCGGGGCAGCGGGCCGTGATGTTTGAATTGGAGGGCGATGTGCCAAGCTACGTCCAATTTTTTACCACCGATACCACCACTAATTACCTTCGCGGAGCGCTTTATTTTTCGGTAGCCGATAAGCAAGACTCATTACAGCCCGCCATCGACTACCTTCGCAAGGACATTGTTCACTTGCTGAATACCCTGAAGTGGAAGAAAAAATCTTAAAAAACTTTTGACAAAACGCTGTAAGCCATCAATTTGTCTTTGCGGTAAGTTTCGGTTTTAATATCCCACAAAACACCAGGAGCACGGTAACTAACCGCCTGGAAATCAAAGGAAAGGTTGACAATTGTTTTGGTAGCCACGCTCATGTCTGCTGTGACTTTATAGGCGTTGTAGGTGCCTGCGGGTACCGTAATACTCTCTTGACTTGCGACCTTTCTATTCTTCAAAGTCAAGTTGTAAGTGATATTCATAGAGCCGCCCATGGTGCCATCTCCCGTAAGAGAAGCATCTTTGAGGGTACTGCCTACGGTGTAGGTATCGCCGTATGTGAGATCGTTGGAGGTAAACGTCATTTTGGCGTCTTTCATCATGGGGTTATCTTGAGTGGCCATCATAGAACTCATGTCCACCATAAATTCATTGCCTTTGCAACGGCACTGGTAACTGTTGGTCATTTGGGGCTTATCTTTGGCATCAAACGACTGCACTTCCATTTTCATGACCATCGTTCCGTTGTCATTTGCGACATCTTTCACAGTGTAAAGGAGCCGACCCGTAAGTTTGTCTTTGGCGTTGTAGTTGAGCAGCTCAAAACCCGACCCCGCTTTCATTGTAACGCCAAGGCAAGACTGAGCACGAAGCTGTAGGGTTAAACCAACGAGGGTAAAACAAGTAATCAAAAACCGTTTCATACGCTTGAAAATTGAGGTGAAATATTAAGGGATTAATACGCTAACCAGATCATACTCAGCATTCCGATAAGCATAACAAGTTTACACAAACTACTTAACGAACCAAATTCTTTTTTGGTGTCGGCGCGGATAAGACGATATACCAACCAGCTAATTAGCCCAAGTAGTGCCACAAACATCCACGTCAATTGGGAGTTTTGTAGCCAATGTGCTGCCAGAAACAGACTGGGAACAAAAATGGCAATCAGCCCATAAAGGAAAACCTTCGTACGACGAATGCCCCAAAGAATGGGGAGTGTTTGACAGCCGTGAGAGGCGTCTCCGCGTACATCTTCCATGTCTTTGATGATTTCACGAATAAGCGATATACCAAAGGCAAACAAGGCATACAAAATGACCAACGAGCGATTTTGGGGGTAATAAACGGCTAAAATAATGAGGGAAAGACCCGTTAGAAGTGCGACAATGAAATTGCCAATGAAAGGTCGTTTCTTGAAATAAGAGGCATAGACCCAAAGAAGCGTAACCGATAGCACACTAAGGAGAAAGACCCATTTATTCACCAATAGCCCTAAGCCACAACCCAAAATATTAAAAGCTTGGTGGGTAGTTATGGCGACACGACGCTTGAGGTACCGTCCAATGATGACGCGGTCGGGTTTGTTGATAAGGTCAATTTTGATGTCAAAATAGTCGTTGATGACATAACCTGCAGCCGCGACAAGCACGGTAGAAAGCGTGATAAGAAAAATCTCTTTTTCGAATAAAATACTTTTCCAGTCGCTGATGGGGCCAATTAAAAACAGGCGGGTCGTGTATTGCGTCAGGGCAATCATGAGTAGGTTAGGCCAGCGGATAAGCCGCATAAACCCAAGCGAAATGTCTTTGATGGTGAGGCGGCGTTTCACAAATAGGACGAATTATGGGTTTGTGGATGTTTTCAAAGCTGTATGCTAAACAACGGATAAGTTAGATGCGTTTCGGGACTTCACAAAATCTTTATACAGAATGTGGAGAAAAAATTGGATTTTTTTTGTTGTGCCGAATAATACCTCAACTAACTCCCCGTCCGCGAATGAAAATCGGAATTGTTTGTTATCCAACATTTGGTGGTAGTGGCGTAGTCGCTACCGAACTTGGAAAGGCGCTTGCTGCCGTCGGACATCAGGTTCACTTCATCACTTACTCACAACCTACGCGCCTAGATTTTTTCAGTGAAAATATTTTTTACCACGAAGTTCATATTCCCAATTATCCGTTGTTCCAGTACGCTCCGTACGAGTCGGCGCTGTCGAGTGCGATGGTGAATGTGGTGAAGACCGAAAAACTGGATGTTTTGCACGTACATTATGCCATTCCGCACGCCTCAACGGCCTACATGGCAAAGCAAATTTTGAAATCGCAAGGCATTCATATTCCTGTCATTACGACCTTGCACGGAACCGACATCACGCTCGTGGGCAAAGACCGCTCGTACGAACCCGTGATTACGTTTAGCATCAATCAGTCGGACGGTATTACGTCGGTGTCGGAGTTTTTAAAACAAGCTACCTACGATTATTTTCCCATTACGAAAGACATTGAAGTGATTCCTAACTTCATTGACTTAGATCGTTTTAAGAAACAGAAAAAAGACCATTTCAAGTTGGCAATTTGCCCCAACGGTGAAAAATTGCTGGTGCATACCTCCAATTTCCGAAAGGTAAAGCGGATTGAAGATATTGTGCTGATGTTTGAAAAAGTACGCCATGAAGTGCCCAGCAAATTGCTGTTGGTGGGCGATGGTCCCGAACGTGCCAAAATAGAAAATATGTGCCGTGACTTGGATTTGATGCAATGTGTTCGCTTCTTGGGAAACTTAGACGCGATTGAAGAGGTACTTTCGGTGGCAGATTTGTTTGTAATGCCTTCTGAAACAGAGAGTTTTGGCTTGGCGGCGTTGGAGGCAATGGCCTGCGAAGTTCCTTTGATTACATCCAATGCAGGCGGTTTGCCAGAGTTGAACGTGCAAGGCGTTACTGGTTTTATGAGCAATGTGGGTGACGTTGAAGACATGGCAAAAAATGCAGTCTATATTTTACAAGACGAAAATTTGCCTCGCTTTAAAGCCAACGCATTGGCCCGGGCCAAAGAATTTGAGTTGGCGAATATTCTGCCACAGTACGAAGCCTATTACGAAAAAGTAGTGGCCGAAAGTCTAAACGCATTGACCGAACCGCTGATAGCATCAACCGACCGTCCAATGCGCGAAGTATTGGTAGGCAAACACTGAGGAATCAATAAACCAAAACCATGAGAAAAATTGTATTGCCGTTGGTGCTGCTTGCTCTTTCCTTGGGAGCTTGTACGCGCTATTTTGTAGGAAAACCAGTTAAACTTCAGCCGATTGCCATCAGTGACACCGTCACTGCACCGTCTTCGGCTTTGTCACAAACGGTGGATAAGTACCTTAAACCTTACCATGACAGTTTGGATGCCCAAATGACGGCTGTCCTGACTACCTCACCTCGTAGGCTGACCAAAGGAACACCTGAATCAGAACTAGGAAATTTGATGGCAGATCTTTTTCGGGAAATGGGACAAGAACGTTTCGGAAAACCTATTGACGTGGCCGTGACCAACAACGGAGGAATTCGGACAGATTTACCCCAAGGAAATATTACCCTTGGAAAAGTATATGAAGTAATGCCTTTTGACAACGATTTGGTGGTGCTTACGCTTTCGGGCGCAACCATGCAGAAAGTAATTGACTTTTTGGCACAACGCAAGGAACCTCAGTCGGGCTTAAAACTTGTTGTTGACAAGGCGACCAACAAACCCAAAGAAGTGCTGATTGGTGGAAAACCGCTTAATACGGAGCAAACTTATACACTGATTACAAGCGACTACATGGCCATGAGTAGCGACTTAGCACCCATTGTAAAAAATAACCAGGGATACAAAGCGCTCAACTACCTCATGCGCGATGCGATGGCGGATTATTTGCGGCGCAAAGGAAAACAAGGTCAGGCGATTGACCCTAAAAAAGACGGCAGAACGACCGTCGTTGAGTAAGTAGTCACATTTGAACCAACTTGTTGCTTTATCATTATCATGCAAAGACGTATATTTCTTCAACATATTTTTGGAGCTACAGGAGCTGTAGCGTTGGGTACACTGCCCTTTGAAACTTGGGCTTCGCCGTTGGCAAAAGAAGTGAAAATCACCATTTTACATACCAACGACCAGCACAGCCGCTTGGAGCCATTTCCCAAGGGCGAACGCATGGCAGGGCGCGGTGGTGTGGTGAATCGGGCGCGAATTTTGAGCAAAATTCGTTCGGAAGAGCAGAACGTGTTGCTTTTTGACGCTGGTGATATTTTTCAAGGAACACCCTATTTTAACTTCTATAAAGGTCGCCCTGAAATCGAACTGATGAGCCAAATGGGCTATGATGCCGTGACAATGGGCAACCACGATTTCGACGGCGGACTCGACTTGTACGTGAACCAAATCAAGGCGTATGCTAAATTTCCCGTGTTGGTAGCCAACTATGATTTTACGGGAACGTCGATGGAAGGATTAGCCCAACCATACAAAATTTTTAACGTACAAGGTGTAAAAGTTGGCGTGTTTGGGATTGGAATTAGCCCCGATGGCTTAATTCCGCAAAAGTTGTTTGGTGGAACGAAATACCTCGACCCCGTAAAAACCGCCAACGAAACCGCCGCCATGCTCCGCAATGAAAAGAAATGTAGTTTGGTGGTTTGTCTTTCGCACTTGGGATATAAAATGGACGGTGGCGAAATGTCGGACTTACTGATGGCGCCCCAAACCAAAGACATTGACGTGATTATCGGAGGGCATACGCATACGTTCTTAAACGAACCTACAATACTTAAAAATCAAGCAGGAAAGTCGGTGATTATCAACCAAGCGGGCTGGGGCGGTGCAAGCCTTGGTCGTTTGGATTTTAAGTTTGATCGCGTTTCTAAAAAAGTCTATTTCGAAAGCCAAGCCGTTCCTGTTCAATAATGGTGTCTCGGGTATTCTTTCGTGCAGCGGGATGCTCATGATAGTGGAGCGGGTTGCGTGATAGTGCAGCGGGTTGCTCACAACCCGCTGTTAGTCAAAATGACTTAATAAGTTGAAATAAAGTAAATTATATTTCTGAAAATTAGATTTTTGCGTCTTTTTGTCTTATAAATCCTTTGTTTTGGGTCAAAAGTGTATTTTGCGAAAAAACAAAAATACCGCGGCTTACCAAGCTCTTTCACCAAGTTTTCCTTATGACATTCGACAACCAACTCAGAGTATCGTCCGAGGTAGGGACGCTTCGTAGATTGCTTATTCACAGCCCCGACCGTGGTTTGGGCAAAGTCGTTCCTTCTAAAGCGCAGGACTGGCTTTTTGAGGACATCGTTCATCTCGACACCATGCGTCGCGAAGAGTATGATTATTATGTTAAGATTTTACTCTATTTTCTTGATCCTGAAAAAGTTAGAGGGAAAATAAAAGAGATAGATGCCGACCCTGAGCGCTTGTTTTATAAACCAGGAAATGCTGCCTATTTTAATTCAGATAAAGTTGTAGATATTCAGAAATTATTGGCGGAAATCCTTGAAGACGACGCGATTCGGGTAAAACTCATTGCTTCGATTTGCGCCGTTGAACGTTGTTCATTCAAGATCCAAGAGAAACTTAAAGCATACGACCCGATTGAACTGGCCAAAATCTTGATTTCAGGGTCATTGCCCGACCTTCACATGATTTTTGCACCACTACCTAACTTCATCTTTACGCGCGACATTGGGATTGTCATCAACGACCACGTACTGCTCAACAAACCCGCTAAGGCAGCCCGCACGCGGGAGTCGCTGTTGACCCAATACATCTTTTTTTACCATCCACAGTTTGAAGGTTGTCGCAACAATATCATCGAAATCCCCGATAATGAGCACCATTTTTTACTGACTGAAGACGAGCTCAAAAGCGATTATCACCGTTCTACGCTAGAAGGAGGCGACGTGATGATGGTCGCGCCACGGCACTTGCTGATTGGATGCAGCGAGCGCACGACCTTGTACGCAGCCCAGCAGGTGATGAAATCATTATTTGAGCGTAATGTGGTGGATACCATCACCATCGTGAAAATACCCAAAAAACGGGATTATATGCACATTGACACGGTTTTTACGCAAGTAAAACGCAACGTTTGGGTGCTGCTAGGCTCGATTGCTCGCCAAGGTGACGAAGCCAAAAAACGGGATGTTCTTCATTTTTTTGCCCCGAAAGAAGACCCTGACCGTCTGCAAATTATGCAGTTCAACAAAGGCTGGGAAAACAAACCTACAGAGATTGAAAACTTAGAAGATTTATTAACCGACATCAGTAAAAACGATTTAGGCTGCAACGAACCTGTCGAATTTATCTATTCGGGAAACAACGAATTTCCGTTTGGCGCACGTGAGCAATGGACGGATTCGTGCAATTTGCTGGCCCTGAAAGACGGCGTAGTGATTGGTTACGACCGCAACGACAAAACCCTTGAAGCATTTCGTGCTAAAGGCTTCCGAACGGTGCGGGCCAAAGATTTATTGGAAGAATTTGAGGCAGGCATTTCATCGCCAGAAACCATCCAGAATACGTTCATTATGCTGCCTTCGGCTGAGCTTTCACGGGCGAGAGGTGGCTCACACTGCATGAGTTTGCCCATTTTGCGCGACGGATTTTAAGCACCTTGTCTTTTTAATTCATTGGCTTTATCATTAACTTTAGGGTAAAATCAAGCACGTTATACAATTATTTTCCTAAAAATCAGCAACTAGAGATGAGTAGTATGTCGTACAAAATGCAACCTCAAGCCACCACGCACATTATGATGATTCGGCCTGTGCGTTTTGGGTTTAATGAAGAAACGGCCGAAAGTAATGCGTTTCAAGATGCTGTCTTGGCTGCTCAAACCAAAGACAGAGCGCAGGAAGACGCGTTGGCGGAGTTTGAAAACATGGTAGCACAACTCACAGCTGCAGGGGTGAATGTGATTACGTACGACGATACGCCTGAACCTTATACGCCAGATTCAATTTTTCCGAATAACTGGATTTCTTTTCACCAAAGTGGTAAAGTGATTTTGTACCCAATGCAAGCCGAAAATCGACGTTTAGAGCGTCGTATGGACATTCTTGAAGATCTTAAAAACTACTTTCAAGTGGATGAAGTCATTGACCTGACGCATTTTGAAAAAGAAGGAAAGTTCTTGGAAGGTACGGGAAGTATGGTGCTAGATCGCCGCTATAAAACGGCTTATGCCTGCCTTTCACCGCGTACGCATCCTGAGGTCTTGGATGCATTCTCAGAAGCTACGGGTTTTAGTATCGTGAAATTTAACGCGGCCGATGCCAACGGGAAAGCAATTTATCACACCAACGTAGTTATGTGCATAGGCGATGCGTTTGCGGTGGTTTGTTTGCAAGCCATTACCGACCCCGACGAGCGATTGTATGTGCGCGAAGAATTAGAAAAAACGGGTAAGCAGGTGATAGAAATTACGCTGGAACAAATGAATAGCTTCGCAGGGAATATGCTATTGGTATATAACAAACGAGGCGAAAAACTCCTCGTGATGTCCACGCAAGCTTTCGAGTCATTGACGGCCAAACAGCGCGACGAACTTGATGATTATGCCGTACTGCTCCACTCCGATTTGTCGATTATCGAAACAAATGGCGGTGGTTCTGCCCGCTGCATGATGGCCGAAGTGCATCTTACTGAGAAATAAGTCGTACCTTTGTGGCTTATTACGATGAATAAGCCACATGAAGTTTGACGAACTAAATCTGAACAAATCCCTGTTGAAATCCCTTGATGACTTGGGTTTTACGACGGCCACAACCATCCAATCGAAGGTTTTTCCAGTGGTCATGTCAGGGAAAGACGTATATGGAATTGCACAAACAGGTACGGGAAAAACCTTCGCGTATTTGTTGCCATGCTTGCGTCTGTTTCAGTTTTCCAAAGAGAAATCTCCGCAATTAGTGATATTAGTGCCTACCCGCGAGTTGGTGGTGCAGGTCGTGGAGTCGGTAAAACAACTGACGACCTACATGAACCTACTCGTGGTGGGCGTATATGGAGGGGTGAACTTTAAACCTCAAGTAGCTGAAGTGTCTAATGGCGTTGATATTTTGGTGGCTACGCCAGGCCGATTGGTTGATTTACTTTCGAGTGGGGTAGTAAAACCTAAGAATATCAAGCGGTTAGTGCTCGATGAGGCCGACGAAATGCTCAACTTAGGGTTTCGGGCGCAGCTAAAATTGATTTTAGATACACTGCCCGAACGCCGCCAAAATCTTCTTTTTTCGGCTACTATTACCGACGAAGTAGAGGCGTTGATGAATAGCTACTTCGACAGTCCTGTTCGAGTGGAGGCAACTCCTGTAGGAACACCTTTGGATAATATCTACCAAACGGCTTACGACGTTCCTAATTTTTATACCAAAATCAACCTACTATCGCTCTTGCTTGGCCACGATCCAGACATGACAAAAGTGTTGGTGTTTGTGGCCACAAAGCAATTGGCCGAGCGGGTGTACGAAGAACTGTCGGTGGAGTTTGGCGAAGAATTAAGCGTCATTCACTCAAATAAAGCCCAAAATCAGCGTTTTGAAGCCGTAAATCGTTTTGAAAAAGGCGAAGCACGTATTTTGATTGCTACCGACGTCATTGCGCGCGGCTTGGACATTGCCGAAGTGTCGCACGTCATTAATTTTGACATGCCAGAGTTTCCCGAAACCTACATTCACCGCATCGGTCGTACAGGTAGGGTCGATAAAAAAGGTGTGGCCATTAGCTTCGTTACTGAAAACGAGAAAGAACAACAGTTGGAGGTGGAAGTGCTAATGCAGCAGGAGATTCCGATGCGTCCATTGCCCAAACATCTCGAAATTTCGGATGAACTGATTGAAGAGGAAAAACCGAAGCAGATGATGAAACTCCCCCAAGTAAAAATCGCCTACAGTGATTCTTTCGGAGGGGCATTTCATGACAAATCGGAGAAAAATAAAAAAGTGAACGTGCGCCGTGACCATGCCAAAGAAATGATGAAGAAGTACGGCAAGCCTATCAGAAAAACACGCCCTAACAACGGGTAATTGGGGGCGTCGGAGACGCTGGGCCGTTGGGGTTCCAAATAGAATTTGGGCCCAGCTCACCAGCTGCACTGGGCGCTTCGCATGTGCTTCTGGTTGCTCACAACCAGAAGGTTTAAAAAAAAATTAAGCCTCTCTATTGACATGTATGGAGAGGTTTTATATGTTTGCAGTGTATTAGTTAAATAGTACACTAAATCTCAAGCACTCCATGATACATTTAGACGCTATTTCGTTCAGCTATGAAAAGAAACCTCTGTTCTCGGGGTTAACAATGCACTTGCAGCCAGGGCATATTTATGGGCTTTTGGGGGAAAACGGGGTGGGTAAAACGACCTTACTCAAACTACTGGCAGGGTTGGTTTTTCCCAAAGGAGGGATGTGTAACGTATTGGAGCACGAGCCCCGTCACCGCAAGCCTTCATTTATGAGTCAGCTGTATTTTGTGGCCGATGAGCCTCATTTGCCCCACACAACAGCAGCGCGGTACGCAGATACGTACGGTGTTTTTTACCCAAATTTTGATAAATCCCTGTTTTTCGATTACCTAAAAGAGTTTCACGTCCCAGCGGAACAAATCTTTTCTAAACTATCGTTTGGACAACGTAAAAAGGTCGTCATTAGCTTTGCCTTGGCGACCAACGTACCATTGGTCTTGATGGACGAACCTACCAATGGCTTGGACATCCCTTCAAAAAGTACCTTCCGAAAATTGGTAGCAGGTGCAATGACCGATGAACGTTGTCTCGTGATTTCGACCCACCAAGTACGCGATTTGGATAGCTTGATAGACGCTGTTTTGATTCTTCACCAAGGAAAAATTGTCTATAACGAAGACCTCAATGCCTTAGCCGATAAGGCCACCGCACAGCCTAATCTCGAAAGTTTGTTCCAAGAAGTTATTCAATTTCACTGATTATGAGCGATGTATTTAATATTCGTCGATTTGGGTGGTATGCCCAAAGGGAGTTTCGAGAAAACTGGAAAGCTTATGCGTTGGGGCTAGTGGGAATGATGGCCTTGATGGCTTATTTTATTTATTCGGAAAGCCCTAAATTACCTGCACAATACATCAAGGCTCCCATAGACATCTACCCTTCTTTGATTATAACAATGGGTCTGTTGGTCTGGGTAAGCAGTGTATTTAGCCTGAAAGGGTTCTCACAAACTAATGAGCGGTTGAGGACATTGCTATTGCCCGTGTCCAACCTTGAACGTTGGCTGTATGCGTGGTTGGTATCGGTTCCAATTCCGATGCTTGTTTGCTTCGTTGTTTGGAAACTCAGCTGGTTGTTAGTCATCGAGCAATGGCGGCAAGACATCCCTAACTTGCCAATCAACACTGATTTAGCCTACTGGAACGATGGCTCCTACTTCTCCATTTTTACTTTGACTAGTTCGGCGGTTTTTATGCTGGGAGCCATGACTTTGGGAAAACTCAATTTCCTGAAAACAATAGGGATTTTACTGCTGTCGGGGCTTGTCATCCTCAAATGGGGGCAAGGGTATTTACTGCGTGCCTTATTTCCTGCCGAAGGGCTGCGGTATCCTACACCAGCCCCTTGGGTAGCTCCTACGATTACAGTACGAAGTGAAGCAGGGATTACCGTAGAGCGGATTCATTCTCTGTATGAAAACATCTACCAAGGCTGGTGGGTACTGTGTTTGCCGATTTGTTTGTACGTCATTGTGTTTCTCAAAATGAAAGAACGAGAAGTGTAGAGGATTTTAAAACAAATTAATCTCATTGATTATGAACGACTTATTTGATATTCGACGATTTGGGTGGTATGCCCGAAAAGAATTTCGTGAAAACTGGAAAGTGTATGCGCTGTTTACGGTAGGTATTGTATTGATGCAGTTGGTATTCATTTATCTGACGTGTAAGCCATTGGAGAATAAATTTTATTATGACCAGTTGAAAACCTATAATTTAAACTCTTTTGCTGGGCTTTTTAACTCTGCCGTAATAGCCACTTGGATTACAGGAAGCTACGCTTATTCTTATTTTTCTTCTTCTTCCAAAACTTTATTTTCTCTAACCTTACCCGTCTCCCCCTTTGAACGATTTTGTTTCGCTTGGCTTCTTACTATCCCTTTAAGCTTGATAATAACGGCTATTTTATGGCGTGTAACGTGGTTCTTTGCAACTCCGTTTATCCTTTCGACTTTTCCTAAAGCAATTATCAGAATGGATTATACGAAGGCATTTCGGAATGTAGTCGAAACAATTTTAGCGATTGGGGTTTTGGGATTTTCAGGAGCGTTTATGTTGGGAAGTGTGATTTTTAGAAAATATAGCTTTTTCAAAACGTTGGCTATTGGCGTAGGAACGGTGCTATTTCTTTATACGTTTCAGCAAGAGGTACTAACCGCAATTTTACCAAATGCCGACAAAGTAGTCACGTCCCCTTATCCAGGTTTTATATACGCCAGTGTACGAACCATTTCCAAACTTCATATCCAATTTGGCTCAACGCTTGAGTTGCCTTACTTGGTTTGGTGGGTGGGGTGTTTACCCCTCATCTTGTGGGTGGTTACTTATTTGAAAATCAAAGAAAAAGAAGTTTAACAGCCATGAATTTTCATAACCAAATCCCTATTTATCTGCAAATCGCCGAACACATCGGCGAGCAGATTTTGACCCAACGCTGGAAACCCGATGACAAGATTCCGTCGATTCGGGAATTGGCCGTGCAATTGGAGGTAAATCCCAACACGGTGCAGCGTACGTACGATTTTTTACAAACGCAGGAGGTAATTTTTACCAAACGCGGATTGGGCTATTTTGTGACCCCCAACGGCGAACAAAATTACCTTACCTGGCGTAAAGAGACGTTTATCCAGAACGAGTTACCGATTTTTTTCAAACAAATTCGCTTACTAAAAATGAGTTTTGAAGAACTCGAAAAACGATTTTACGAACATGAAAACATCTAATAAATTGCTAAGTGCGACGGTCATTATCACCTTGGTTGTTCAGGCACTTTTAGTATTTGGGTACAAAAGCGCCTATTTAGAGCAGCTGACCGAAAAACAAAAGAAAGCGCACACAATTTTTGAAGCGTTTAGAATCGAAAACACGCCAATAAAAGTTCTAAAAGCCAATGGCATTCGCTTTGTATTGCATCTTGGAAGCAGCAAACAAGGTTTCCGCCACGATTATCGTCGGGTAGGTTTTAGTTATAGTAAAAAAGGAGATACGCTCGAAATCTCAGCCGTCACGGGGCGGTACGATGACATCAATTTTTGTGAATTATACTTCCCCGAAATGCCTGCCATTGAGTTGTACGATTCAAATGTCAGTATTGTTACGGCAAAGCCGATGGATGCATCGTTGTTGATTAAGAAAAATAGCGTGTGTGCGCTAGAAAAAGGAACATGGGGAAATGTCAACGCTCAGGTAGAAGACATCTCAAAACTTAGACTGGTGGAGGGTAGCGAAATCAATAATTTGGTGGTCAGTTTGAAGGATAAAGCTGGGTTAGAGGATGCTGGTACAGTCGTGAAAAAAATTCGTTTGGCTACACAATCAGACAGCAGTGAAGTAACCCTGTCGGGTAAAGTTTGGAAGAATTTACAAAAATAGCTGTTGGCGTCGGAGACGCTGGGCCGTTGGGGACCCAAATGGAATTTGGGCCCCGCGCGCAGGTGCTTCTGGTTACTCACAACCAGATGAGAGAAAGTGATTTGTGAAAAACCAACAAAAAACAGTACATTTCCTGAAAAATAAACCCTTTTCACGGAAATGACATTCGATTACATCATCATCGGGGCGGGCTCGGCAGGTTGTGTGTTGGCGCATCGCCTTTCGGCCAATCCAGCGATTCAAGTATTGCTTTTAGAAGCTGGGGGGCCTGACAAAAAAATGGAAATTCATATTCCTGCGGCCTATTCTAAACTCAATCGCACAGAAGTTGACTGGGGATTTGAAACCGAGCCTCAACCGCACGTACTCAATCGAAAAATGTATTTACCGCGCGGAAAAGCCTTGGGAGGAAGTAGCTCCACCAATGCCATGGCGTACGTGAGAGGCAACCGCGCCGACTATGACCAATGGGCAGCGATGAGCAACGAAGGCTGGAGCTACCAAGACGTGCTGCCTTATTTTAAAAAATCGGAACACAACGAGCAGATTCACAACGAGTACCACGGGCAGGGCGGCCCGCTCAATATCACGTACGCGACGGGCTATCGTACGCCTGTAGCCGATGCGTTTGTCAAAGCCTGCGCCGAAAAAGGCATCCCCGAAAACCCCGATTACAACGGTGCCGAGCAAGCAGGAACGAGTTTGTTTCAATTTACCATCAAAGACCAAAAACGCTGGAGTACAGCCGCCGCTTTTTTGAAGCCTAGTTTGAAGCGTTCCAACCTGAAAGTCATCACGTTTGCACATACAACGCAAATCATTTTGGACAACGACCGTACGGTAGGCGTAGAGTTTTTGACAGGAAAAAACACCACCGAAAAAGCGTTTGCCAAAAAAGAAATCATCTTGTCGGCAGGGGCTTTTAACTCTCCCCAAATTTTGATGTTGTCAGGAATCGGTGATAAAGACGAATTAAAGAAACAAGGAATCCAAGCTAAAAAGCATTTGCCAGGAGTGGGGAAAAACCTTCAAGATCACCTGTTTACGGGAGTGAGTGCCTTGGCAAATGTTGCGACCGCCAACGATTATTTATCCGTTTGGGGCCAAGTCAAAGGGTTGGCGCAGTATGTGTTTATGAAAAAAGGGCCGATGACGATTAGTCCGTTGGAAGCCAATGCCTTTACCAAAATTCATTCGGGCCCCGACCCCGTCGATTTTCAGTTTCATTTTGCACCAGTACATATGGGCAACGACGGGAAAGCCGATTTTTACAACATCGATACCTTTCCGCATACCAGCGGTTTTACCATTTTACCGACGCTCCTCAAGCCCAAAAGTGTTGGTTATGTGGGGCTTCATTCGCCAAATCCGTTGGATGCGCCACTGATTGACCCTCGTTTTTTATCGGAAGAAGAAGACGTGGTAACGCTATTGAAAGGTACTAAAAAAGCGCTGGAAATTATGGATGCCAAGGCATTTGATGTGGTGAGAAAAGAAGTAATTCTTCCGCTTCAACGTAGTTCCGACGAGGCACTTATTTTACACATCAAAACGTTGCTAGAGACGGTGTATCACCCCGTCGGTACGTGCAAAATGGGCAACGACGAAATGGCTGTGGTGGACAGTCAATTGCGGGTACACGGTATTGAAGGGTTGCGAGTGGCTGATGCGTCGATTATGCCGCGTATCATTGCAGGAAACACCAACGCCGCTTGTATTATGATTGGCGAAAAAGCCGCTGATTTGATTTTGGAGGAAGGATAAAGTACGAACTGGAAAACTGCAAAATGTAAAACCGCAAAAATAAGCTTAATCGCCACTTTTGCGGTTTATCGGTTTTTACAGTTTTATATTTTTCGGTTAAGCCACTACAACCTCACGAGCAAGTTCTACTAAATCCTTGTCGTTTACTTCCTTTTTGATGTCGGCTACGTCCAAAAACTGCTTGTAAATAACGTCCAATGTTGGTTTGTCGAAGGTGTAACCCAACAATTCCAAGCGGTGCTTTAACGCGTGGCGACCGCTACGTGCCGTCAAGACAATCATAGATTTATCTACGCCTACGTCGTTAGGGCTCATGATTTCGTAGTTCAAGGTATGCTTCAAGAAACCATCTTGGTGAATACCTGAAGAGTGCGCAAACGCGTTACGCCCCACAATCGCCTTGTTGGCTTGTATTGGCATACGCATCATTTTTGACACCAACTGACTTGTAGGGAAAAGCAACTGAGTATTGATGCCCGTTTCGTATCCTAACTCTTTGTGTACGTTGAGCGCCATTACGACTTCTTCCAACGACGTATTACCAGCCCGTTCGCCAATGCCGTTCATCGTTACCTCTACCTGACGTGCTCCATTCATGATACCTGCGAGTGAGTTGGCTGTTGCTAACCCAAGGTCATTGTGGCAGTGAATCGAAATGGTCGCAAGGTGAGCATTCGATGTATTTTCAAAGATATACTTAATTTTATCGCCGTACTCGTTAGGCAAACAATAGCCTGTTGTATCTGGGATATTTACTACCGTAGCGCCTGCTTTAATGACCGATTCTACCAAATGGGCCAAGAAAGCTACATCCGCACGTCCCGCATCTTCACAATAAAACTCCACATCCTCCACGTACGATTTGGCGTGTTTTACGGCGCCAATCGCTTGTTCTACGATTTTCTCACGCGTGCTGTTGAATTTGTGCTGAATGTGAATATCGGACGAACCAAGTCCCGTGTGAATCCGTCCGCGTTGAGCATATTTGAGGGCTTCTCCAGCGGCATCAATATCCCCTTTTACGGCGCGTGAAAGGGCGCAAATAACAGGCTGACGAACAGCTTTTGAAATTTCTACCACCGAACGAAAATCACCAGGGCTCGAAACAGGAAAGCCCGCCTCGATGATATCAACACCCAGTTTTTCGAGTTGTTGTGCTACCACAATCTTTTCATCGGTTGTCAATTGGCAGCCAGGCACTTGCTCGCCGTCCCGCAACGTGGTGTCGAAAATTTGGACTTTTTGGCTCATTGTGTGTAAAGAGAAATTATAAATTGGTTAGATTTCAACTTTTGGGATTTTTATTCACAAAAAACCCTTTCTCAACGTGAGAAAGGGCCTTTTTACTACAAAGGTTTCCTTTCTCACATGACGTGTGTGAGGAGAAGACCGAGCATATTATTAGGTTGTAATGTCATAAATTGTGTTGCGAATTTTCGCTGTACGCGTATTTCTTCTACAAAAATAGCGGAATAATTTTTTGGTGCAAAAAGTTTTCAAAAAAAATGTAGCGGTATATAAATTTTGTTCTTGTAGTAGATTTTCCTATTTTTCTACAAATAAAGCAGAAATACCTAGTTTTGTAAAAGACATACATTCCAGAATCAGATGAAACCCCGCTTTTTATTTATTTTTCTCCTAACTATTGGTATGGAAGTTACCTTTGCCCAAACGCCACTTTTCAATTGGCAAGGCCACCGTGGCTGCCGCGGATTGATGCCCGAAAACACCATTCCTGCGTTTCTCAAAGCACTCGATTATGGAGTGAATACCTTAGAATTGGATGTCGTTATTTCTAAAGATAAGAAAGTAGTCGTTTCGCACGACCCTTATTTTCATCCTGATTTTTCGATAAAACCCGATGGGACGCCCGTGCCAAAAAGTCCCAAAATTGTGTTGTATGACCTTACCTACGACGAAATCAAACGCTATGATGTAGGAAGTAATGGCAATGCGAGCTTTTTGGAACAACAAAAACAGAAAACGTATAAGCCGCTTTTAAGCGAGATGATTGAAGCGGTGGAGGCGTACCGAGTTAAAAATAAACTGCCGTTTTTTTTATACAACATCGAAATCAAGAGCGAAGAAAAGGAATACGATAAGTCGCAGCCACAACCTGCGGAGTTTTCGGACTTGGTCTATCAAGAAATCATGGCTCAATTGCCACCCGAACGGGTTGTTCTTCAAAGTTTTGATTTTAACGTTTTAAAACATTGGAAGAAACAAATTGACGCGGGCAAGTACAAAAAAGTAGCCTTGTCGGCGCTGGTAGCCAATGCCAAAGGGATTGAAAAAAATATAGAAGATTTAGGGTTCACCCCCGAAATTTACAGCCCTTACTATTTATTGCTTTCGACGGAGCGGGTACAACAACTACACAAGATGGGAATGCAAGTGGTGCCTTGGACGATAAATACGACCGAAGAAATGCGTAAAGTCAAGGCCATGGGCGTGGATGGCATTATTACGGACTACCCCAATCGGATCCCGAAATCCTGATTTTTACCAGAACCCATTAGGAGGGTAGTGTATGATTCATTGCTTTTATTTATGTTTGAGAAAATTAAACCCGATTTTCTGTGTCTCTACTGAACGACATAATGGTCTTTTTTATGAAGCGTCGCGCCGAGCGTATCGAACACTTCAAGGCGAATCCCATCGAGGTTCAGTACAAAGTATTCCACGATTTACTGGAAGCGTCTCGCTATACCGATTGGGGGCGAAAGTACCGCTATGATTCCATTCAAACCATCAAACAATACCAAGAACGCGTACCGATTTCGAGCTACGAAGACTTGTATCCGTCGATTGAGCGGGTGTTGCACGGCGACCAAAACGTCCTTTGGCCGTCGGATGTAGAATGGTTTTCAAAATCGTCGGGAACGACCAATGCCCGTAGTAAATATTTACCCATCACGCCCGAATCGTTAGAGGAGTGCCACTACCGAGGTGGTCGCGATGTGATGACGCTGTACGCCCAAAATCGGCCAGGGACGTTGGTTTTTGAAGGAAAAGGGTTGTCGATTGGTGGAAGTTTGCACGATAATCCCTTCAACAGCGAGGGCGGAATGGTAGGCGATGTGTCGGCGGTGATTATGCGGAATTTACCCGCGTGGGCCGATTACATTCGCACGCCACCCATCGAAATTGCTTTGATGGACAAATGGGAAGAGAAATTGGTCAAGATGGCTGAAATCTGTGGCAACGAAAATGTAACAAGTATATTGGGGGTACCGACTTGGACGATTGTGCTGCTCGATCGCATCATGGAAGAACGTGGAGCGCAGCACATGCTCGATATATGGCCTAATTTTGAGGTATTTATCCACGGAGCCGTTGCCTTTCAGCCTTACCGTGAGCTGTTTATGAAAAAATACTTTCCAAGCGACAAAGTAACCTACATGGAGACGTACAACGCTTCGGAAGGATTTTTTGCGGTGCAAGACGACCTTGCCCACCCAGGAGAAATGCTGTTGATGCTCGATTATGGTATTTTTTATGAATTTGTCCCCGTAGAAGAGTGGGACAAGCCTCACCCCAAAGCCGTTACGCTGGATGAAGTAGAGTTGGACAAAAACTACGCGCTCATTATTTCGACCAACAGTGGTTTGTGGCGCTATCAGATTGGTGATACCATTAAGTTTACCTCAAAATACCCTTTCCGTATCAAAATTAGCGGCCGTACCAAGCACTTTATCAACGCTTTTGGCGAAGAAGTCATCATCGAAAATGCCGATGAAGCTGTTACGTTTGCTTGTGAAAACACGGGAGCCGTGATCAATGATTACACCGCAGGACCTGTTTATATGGACGATGGCAGTAAAGGCCGCCACGAATGGGTGATTGAATTTAGTACGGCCCCGTCCGACTGGCAAAAGTTCTGTCATTTGTTGGACAAACGCCTTCGGGAAGTGAACTCAGACTACGATGCCAAGCGTTATCAAGACCTTGCGTTGTTGGCGCCGCTCATGCACAATGTTCCGTCGGGCACATTTTATGAATGGATGGGACGTCGAGGAAAATTAGGAGGCCAAAATAAAGTACCACGCTTGAGTAATTCGCGGGAGTACTTAGAAGGAATTTTACAAATGGTGTATCAAATGGAGTAAATGAACCGAAGGTAAAACCGAAAACTAGGTTTGGTCATTTTTTTGAAACGTAAAAAGCCTATTTTGCCACGAAAACAGACCATCGGTGTAAATAGTCCACCAGAAATTTTAGAATTATACAACTTTGCAACCGTTAACTAAAACCTAACAAAACCATGTCAAAAACCACATTAATTGTCATTGTCGTCCTTGCCATTTTTGGAATGTACGGCTGTAGTACTTACAATGGCCTCGTGAGCAAAGACGAAACTGTCAACAATGCTTGGGCCAACGTACAAAGCGCCTACCAACGTCGTGCAGATTTGATTCCTAACTTAGTAAATACGGTCAAAGGAGCGGCTGATTTTGAAAAAAGCACGCTTACCGCAGTGATTGAAGCGCGTTCAAAAGCTACGTCTATCCAGTTGAAGCCAGATGAGTTGACTCCTGAAAATATGCAGAAGTTTCAGGCGGCCCAAGACCAATTGAGCGGAACACTTTCGCGCCTTTTGGTATCGGTAGAGCAGTATCCACAACTAAAAGCCAATCAAAACTTTTTGGAATTGCAGGCGCAGTTAGAAGGAACTGAAAACCGTATCAAAGTTGAGCGTGACCGTTTCAATGAAGTTGTAAAAGGCTATAACCAATCGGTACGTACGTTCCCTGCCAACATTTTTGCTGGTATGTTTGGCTTTGCGCAAAAGGGCTATTTTGAAGCTTCTCAAGCAGCGCAAACGGCACCTACGGTGAAATTCTAATTTCGTTTCTTCCGAAAGACTCCATTACCTTCCCGAAAGATTCGAAACTTTCGGGAAGGTATGTTTCCTAACCGTAAACTTGTAAACTCTAAACCGTACATTGTTCATGTCTCTTCTTTTGACTCCTTCCCAACAAGAGCTAGTCGTGGCGGCAATTCGTTCGGCCGAATTGGTAACTTCGGGTGAGGTACGTGTCCATATTGAGACCAATTGCCTCGAAGAGAATGTACTCGAACGCGCCAAGCAAGTCTTTGCGGACCTTGGAATGCACCGCACCGATTTGAAAAACGGGGTGCTGTTTTATTTGGCAACAGACGACCGAAAGTTTGCCGTGCTGGGTGACAAAGGCATCAACGAACGCGTTCCTGATAACTTCTGGAATAATGTGCGCGATACAATGCGAGCTCATTTCAAAAAAAATGAATTTGCGGAAGGTCTCAGTCAAGGGATTCAGTTGGCAGGTGAGCAACTGAAAACGTTTTTCCCTCGCCAAGCAAACGACATCAACGAACTCTCCGACGATATTTCGTTCGGGTAACTTTTTTCCAATGCGTCATTTCTTTTTTCTTTTACTGATAACCTTGTGTACCATTCGTGTTTGGGCACAAGACATTCCCGAACCGATGAACCCACGGCGTTTGGTCAACGATTACGCTGGTATGCTAAACGGGACAGAACGTGAAACCCTCGAACAAAAACTGCGGGTTTTTAATGATTCCACTTCGACCCAAATTACGGTGGTGATTGTGAAATCAACGTTGCCTTATCCTCCAGGTGATTATGCGTTTGAGCTGGGACGACGTTGGGGAGTTGGACAAAAAGACAAAGACAATGGCGTAGTGTTGTTGTGGGCGTCGGACGACCGTAAAATTTTTATTGCCACGGGTCGTGGGGTAGAAGGGGCTTTGCCCGATGCAATTGCCAAACGGATTATTTCGACGGTTATATCCCCTGAGTTTAAACAAAAGATGTATTACCGTGGCCTTGACCGTGGAACGGATGAAATCATCAAATATACAGCAGGTGAATACAAGTCGGACGGCACCGAGGGCGGCGATGGAGAGTTTCCCTTGGGTGTTATTATTTTCCTAATCATCATTGTCATCATTATTATTATCATCATTTCCAAAGCCAATAAAGGCGGCGGTGGCGGCATAAGCCGACGCGGCGGCGGATGGTATCCGTACACGACCTACACGGGCTGGGGAAGTTCGTCGGGCAACTGGGGCAATAGCGGCGGCGGTGGCGGTGGTTCGAGCTTTGGTGGTTTTGGCGGGGGAGACTTTGGCGGTGGGGGCGCTGGAGGAGATTATTAGAAATGTCGAATTGGGGAGTGCAGAGTGTCGAATAAAACTGCGTTTCCTTTTGTAATAACCATGTTTTCGGTTGCTCACAACCGAAAGAATACCCAAAAAAAGTCCTTATGAAAGTACGGCCTGCGGCGCTTATTATTGAAAATAATCATTTGCTTTTGCTGCGCTATAACTACAGCGGCAATGACGTATTTGCTTTGCCTGGTGGCAACCCCGACCGTGGCGAAACCCTCCCACAGACGATTGAACGTGAACTAAGCGAAGAGTTAGGAATCGAGGTAGAAATTCAGGGAATGCTTTTTTCGGGTGAGGTGCTACTGTCGCATCAAAAAGACGATGTGCTTCATGTGATTTTTGGGGCTCAAATCATCGGAGGAATCCCGCGACTGAATCCCAACGAGACGACGGCCTTGGAAATTTGTTGGAAGCCCATCAATGTTCTTCATCAGTTGAATCTGTATCCCAACGTTGGGCAATACATTCAAGATGGATTACTAGGTAGCCCGCCCCATCCCTACATCGGGCAAATCAACCAGCCTTTTTTTAGTTAATAAGGATCCCACAAGCATTCCCAACAAGCTTGCAGCTGTTCCGTAGAGAATGGCAGGAAACGTTGTTTTCCACACAAACGCACACGCCACCCAAACGGCAAGCCCAAGAATCATGGACGCCATACATCCTACAGCATTAGCGCGTTTCCAATAAAGTCCAAAAGTGAGTGGTACAAAAAGAGAGACCAAACTAAAGGCCGATGATTCTCCCACTAATTCAAAAATATCTTGCCGTGTTTGTGCCATCCAAATAGAAGCAAACGTCACGAAAACAACGCCTAAACGAATGACAAGCAAAAGGCGAGTGTCAGATAGGTTGGGAAGATAGGGTTTGACAAGGTTTTCGCCCAATACTGCCGCAGGGGCCAAAATCGCTCCGCTACTTGTACTTAACAAAGCCGAAATCAATGCGCCAAAAAATAAGATCTGAATCCAAAGCGGTGCGTGTTGAAGCACCATATTGGGGATGATGAGGGAAGTATCACCATTCATCAATTCAGGATAAAGCGTTTTGGCTGCTAAGGCGATAAACAAAGGCAGAAGCGCTACCGTTAGATAAAGCCCTCCTGCAAAAATCGAAGACTTCACGGCGGTATCGGCATCTTTGGAAGCCATAACGCGCTGAAAAATATCTTGTTGGGGGATAGAGCCTAAACCTACCGTAATCCAAGCAGCAACGTATTCGGCGTAGCTTTGCAAACTCATTTCTTTGGGGGTAATGCGGAAAAAATCGGCAGGCTGTTGGCTGGTGACGGGCGTGATTCCTCCAGTTTTGGAAAAGAGAATGATGGCTAAAATGATAAGCCCAAAAATTAAGATGATATTGTGTAAAAAGTCGGTAATAGACACTGACCACATCCCGCCCATAAACGTATAGAACATAACGAGGATGGCGCCAACCCAGATGCCAGTGCTCAACGGTAGCCCAAACACCACTTGCCCAACGATGCCCATGGCGACAAACTGAGCAGCGATCCAACCAAAATAAGAAGGGATAATCATCACCGCCGAAACAAACTCTGATGTCCTACCAAAACGCATCAAGAAAAAATCACAAAAAGTAATAATGTTCCAACGATAAAAAGTTCGAGCAAAAAATATACCGACAAGTATCAAACATAATGCCGCGCCGAAGGGCTCCTCAATGACATTTAGGAAACCGCCTTCGATAAATTCTTTGGGAGCGCCCATCATGGTTTCGGAACCAAACCAAGTCGCGAAGGTGACCATAGTGGCAAGCCCCATTGGTAAACGACGCCCAGCCAACACAAAATCTTGGGTACTGTGTACGCGTCGAGAGGCCCAAAAACCGACGGCGACGTTGATGAGAAGATATATACCAATGGAAAAAATAAGCATAAATCAAGCAATGGAATGAAGAGAGTACCAATTTGGGAACATAAACTGATTTTTGCAATTTTGTTTGAGTAAAACAATAAATCAGCATTTGTGGCAAACGATTACGACAAAATTTTTAAAGAAAATATTGAGAATTTAATTCCTTTTCTCGCTCGTAGAGTACTGGGCATCGACGTCGATATTTTAATCGAACTTCCTGATGGTATTCAACTGACGGTAGAGCGAAAACCTGATTTTTTGAAGAAAGTGGTGCCTAATGACGGCTCTGAACCCTACCTACTTCATTTGGAGTTTCAGACAGCATTGGACAAGGATATGCCTTATCGAATGCTTGAGTATTATGCACTTCTTTTGCGAAAATATCGTTTACCTGTACGACAATACATCGTATATCTTACCAAAAATGGAGGAGATAAATGGGAAATAAAGTATGATTTTGGTAGTTGCCAGTTTGAGTATAACCAGCGCAGTCTTCAGTCGTTTGATTATGAACTATTTTTAAACAGCACTTCGCCTGAGGAGGTATTACTGGCTATTTTAGCCAACTTTAAAAACATTCCACCCATTGAAGTGGCACATCGCATTATTACAAAACTTCAAGAATTGGAGCCAAACCATTTTTCTTTGGGGCGATACACCAATCAGTTGGTAATTTTGTCAGGAATACGTAATTTAGATGAGACAACCTTAAAACTTTTAGAAGATATGCCAATCACAGATATTTCACTGGAGGATTTCTATACCTACCGTAAAGGTATGGAGAAGGGAATGGAGAAGGGTATGGAGAAGGGAATGGAAAAAGGAATGAAAAAAAAGCAACAAGGTATTATTATCAAAATGCTTCAATCTAAACTACTGACGATAGAACAAATTGCTGATATTGTAGGAGTGGAGGTGTCGGTGGTAGTAGAAATTCAGTCAGAAATTAAACCAAATGTCTAAGGTCTGAATATGCAACGTTTTTTAGACGGATGGCACAGTCCATCGCTCAATAAGCACATGGAAATTGCGGTGTATGGTCACTACGGATTCGCTCTATTGATGATTCCAACTGCCGCCGCTGATTACCTCGAATACGAACGTTTTCAACTCATTGATACGATTGCGAAACCTATCAGTGAAGGAAAAGTAAAAGTGTTTTCGGTCAATAGCATCAACACTGAAAGTTGGCTGAACAATCACATGAGTGGGCGGGATAAAGCTGTTCGTCATCAGCAGTTTAACGAATACATTTTCAACGAAGTGATTCCGTACATCAAAAGCCAAACAAGCCCTGATACGCCGATTATTGCGGCAGGTGCGTCGTTTGGGGCGTTACATTCGGCCAATCTTTTCTTTCGTCGTCCCGATTTAATTAATGGGGTACTTGCCATGAGTGGATGCTATGACCTAACGGCCTACACCAAAGGTCATTACGACGATAATGTCTATTTCAACTCGCCTGTTCATTATTTGCGCAACCTTTCGGACGAAGCCTATTTGGCAAAATACCGCGCGAGTAACCACATCCACATCGTCACAGGCTCGGGCAGTTACGAAGACCCCGATTCATCACGTTACCTTTCGAGCGTGTTGAACTCCAAAAATATCCCGCATGAGTTAGATGTTTGGGGACACGATATTCCGCACGATTGGCCGTCATGGCGCAAAATGTTGCCTTATTACCTTGAAACTCGCTTCTGATTTTTAGCGAATCACCACGATTTTTCCTGTTGTCTTGACTCCGTCGGCAACAGGAATATCTTCTCCGTTCTTCTTGACAGTCACCCGATACACGTACGTTCCTGCGGGTAGGTCGGTAGTATTTGTCCAAATCCATTCATTAAAGCCAACCCGTGGAACAAACGAAGCGGTTTTGAAGGCTCGTCCTGTCATATCTACCAGCGTAATCGTCGCTTCGTTAGGATTTTCTTTGCCCGAAACTGTAAAAGAAACTTTAACAAGCTCACTGGCTGGGTTGGGAGTGGCTTCTACCGAAACCAGTTTTTGTTCATTTATCACTCGGAAACTGATTTGATAAATACCTGTTCGGTTTAAGGTAGCATCGGCACCTTGAAAACGAAGGGTATAAATTCCGTCGGGAAGGGTGGCGGGGCGAAATTCAATTCGAGCTACATTTTGGTTGTCGGCAGGTATAAATCGAACGACAGAACTGGAAAAAGCGATGCGCTGAAAGGCTGTTTGTGAGGGACGTTGCAGAAACAAATCCAGTCCTAACGTATCTCGTTTAAAAAGAAAACGATTTTCGTCTTTGAGTTGAAACAAAATCGTTGGTGTAGCCGAAACTACTTCACCGTCGCGGATGCGCTGTCCGTCAAAAAATACGTCGAGTGTGGGGGCAAAGCGGTCAGGTACAACTGTAAACGGTAGATTGATGGTGTTGTTGTCGTAGTTTTGCTCTGGCTGACGGCGTGGGTTTATTGTTACCAACAAACGGTTATCTCCTCCTTTCCCCAACGTAGGCATTGAAACGGTAAACGCCGCTTCTTCATTGGGTTGCAGGCGACCCAATTTTCGCTCACTCATTTGGGGGGCACCAGTGGGGCTAAAAATCGTTTGCTGCACAACAAGCGAATCGCGAAAAGCGACGGGAGAGATGTTTTTGAACGAGACATTGACTGAGACAACTTCGCCTTCTTGACGTTCAAGAGCGCCATTAAGGCTTGCCGTGGCACTTCCTTCGGGAACGGGCGTGTAGCTGATCCACCAATTTCGTAATTGCAAAGGTGTACTCATCCGTGCATCGTTATTGGCCAGTCGAAGCCTTAAACGAAGGTAAGGATAGATATTGGCGTCAACGTCTTGAAGAGAAACTGTCCCCATGGCTAGGCCCGTTTTTAACACCTTTTCAGTGCCGTTGAGGGAAATCCCAATCACTTCCAGGGTTGCTTGTGTTTGGTTGGAAGTGAGCGGTCCTGTTTTATAGTTTAGCGTTTTCCATTGACTAGCTGGCCCCACCAACGAAGAGATAATTTGTCCTTTTCCACTGTTACTTTTTAAGGTAAAATTATCCAATGTAAGTGTCCGAAGGCTCGGGGCAAGGTCATTGGGGTCTGGGACAACCTCAACGACAGGTTGTTTGGTTCCTTTTTGAACAATCAGTAAATAAGGGCTTTTAAGTCGTGTCAAACTCGCTTGCGTCAGTCCAAGCTCAGCTAGCTTAGTAAGTTCTGAGGCTGGCCATAAATCAAATTGAATACCGTTGAGCGTCATCAACACAATCCAATCACCGTCAGGAACTGCGTCCACCCATTTGCTAAAAAGTTGATCGTTCACAATCTCACGTTGGCGGAGAGTATTCATAACGTAAGGCGGATTTCCGCAATTGCGGCTGGGCATCACTGAATACGCTTGAAGGTTGTCGCGGTGAAGTGCCGTGACGGCAAGATTGGCACCAGGTCGCCAATTGTCTATTTGGTCGAAAGTCGTGCAATTCCCTTCTACCACCAGCAAAATGTCGTTGATGGATAATTGTGACGCTTTGTAACCCTCATTGAAAGCTCCGACGGAACTTCCTGCGACTACGGCTTTGACGTTGGTGGAAACGGTCTTATACGACCAAGTTGGTTGGGTGTTGACGGACAAATTTACCTCCAATGGAGTGGCTTTGGTAAACTGAGAAGGCTGACGCTGTGCCCAACCTTCTCCGCCATTTTTGACAAAAGTAAACGAACTTTCAGTCCAGACATTGTCGCTGCTTGCGGGGCGGTCGGCGTAACGAATGCGCCAATAATAGGTGGTTGAATCGCGGTTGAGAAGTATTACTTTCCAACTTGGCAGTACCGTTGCGGCGATAGCTTGGGTACGTTTGAATGGACTGTCAAAACGGGCAGTCGTGTCAATTTCAACGGTATAATTTCGGTTACTATTGTCTATTTGCTGGGCCACCAGCAGCGTGGTTGGCGTGCCATTTTCGGTCGTAGAAACCACGGAATACTCAGCAGGTAATAAAGGATAAGCCCCCGCTACGGGTAAACTTAATTCAACAGAAGCTAAATTATTCGTACGACTGTTTTCTGCCAAAACGCCATTGGGATCAATTTGAACCTCAAAACGATTCAAGCCGCTTTGGCTACGGTCGTGGGGAAGGCTGAAGGAAAGTGTATCAAGGTAAGCAACAGCTGAAAAGGTAGCGTCATAGACCGAAACGACGCCGTCGCGGGTAGTACGGGTAAGGCGAATGGGTAGTTTTTCGTTGCGATAAAGCCCCAGATTAGTTACTACTACTTTGATTTTGAGCGAGTCACTAAAAGCAGAAACAGTAGCTCCGTTTTTACCTTGAACCAAAATACTTTGGCTATTAACAGTATAATCAGGTTTTTGGGTGGGGAAAATAACCACGGCAGGGTCGCCTTGAAGCGTCATCTGTTGGGCGTCTGCTTGGTAAGTGGGGTCTTCGGGATAAAGCGCCAACGTTTTACGGATAATTTGCTGGTAAATCTCTCCAAACGGTCGATTGAAGTTGGTACTATCACCCAGCATGACGTTATAAAAGGTATTGGCATAATCATTCAACGAATAGACGTAAGCCACGTTGGAGTGTGCTAAAAATAGAATCGCTCCGCGGTCTTTGGCCGTAATCCAGTCTTGAGCGTAGGTTCGGCTGTACCCAAATGTAAAATTGCCAACGACACAGCCATTGGCAAATACCAACGGATAACGGCCTTTGTTGCGGTAACCAAACACGTCGTTGGAAACCATGCCCAAATCAATATCGGTGACGTTGAGGGCCGAATGCCCAAACAGCGTCATAATCCCTGCTCCTTCGTTGACCTCGTTGGTAATGCCCACGTACTCAATGGCTTCGTCGGTTTTTTTTGTGATGGTCGTTACTTTGGCACCTAAAAACTCTTTTTGGGCTTTTTTCCTGAAAGACTCCATGATACCCAAAAATTGTCCTTGCTCAAAAGAATTGGTACCGCCACTCAAATGCAAGATGTTTTTTCGCCAAAGGGCGTTCATGGGCGTCGCTTCGTGCTCTTTTACTTTTTCCAAATAGTTGAGCACTTCTTGGGGATTATCGGTCCAAATGCGCCCCGTAGGCAGGGCGGGTACGAGCGAGGGTTGCCCCTTCAAGCCGTGCGAAAAAAGGTTGTCGGAGCCAGGCCATCCAAACGTTGGCACCATGTCCGCATTCGCAAGGTTGGAATTGGTACGGTTAAAGTCGATTTGTTGGGTACGTCCTACAATGAATAAAAATTGGGGACTCCCTTTTTCGACCATAAATTGTACAAAACGACGCACTGCCAACGGACTAAACTCACCGTAGTTGAATTGATTAACGAGCAAGTCCATCTGCACGGTGAGGGTGTCGTATTTGCCTCCTGCGACAGATGCTCGGTAGCCACCAAACTGCTTGGCGACGTTGATAAGGTTGCGATGTGTCACTACCAAATAATTGGCTTTGGTAGGGTCAATGTTGCGGAATGAAACGCGCTGTATGCTCGGAACGGCCAATGAGGTACGCGTGGCAAAAAGCGTTTTTTCGGAGGCAGTTTCGCGAACTACGGCTTTTAAGGTGGTGTTGTCGAGGGTCGAGCCAATACGGCCTACGTTGTTTTTGTCGCTGATGTCAAACAAGCGTGTGGTAGCGGTGGCATTGGCAATTTCGAGGTATGATTTGTTTTGAGAATTGGGTAAAAGGTAAAAGTATTTCTGAGGATGATTGAGCACATCAAAACGTTGGGGGTAGCGGAGGCGATAATAAGTGACACTATAAACATCTTCGGCTTGGTTAGGAAAACCGCCTCTTGAAATCGTGGCAATTGAAATACGATTGCTATCGAGCGACACGTCTGAAAATGAAATAGGATACTGAGCCAACAACGCATTTTGGTAACTGAACCGAACCGTATCCACCAACCGATTGGCATTGACCGCACTTCCAACGCTGATTTCGATAAAATGGGAACGGTGGTCGCGGCCCATCAAATGCAGCTCAAGTTGAGGTTGAAAACCCGTTCGGACGGGATTTTCGAGGGTAAATCTCCGTTGGTTTTTTTTATTGATGGAAATTTCTGGCCCCGTCCATCCTTCGCCATAATCATAAAAAGAGTTCTGCGCCCCACTCGGTGAACCTAATGGGTACATTAACCCTTCTGACATCCCTGTATAATTGTAACTAGCGATGTTAGAAACCAATAGGTCTTCGCGGTGAAATGGCTCTGGCGTGAGCGCAGCTGACAGATTTTCTTGGTAAAAACCCATTCGTTTTCCTGATTGCCCGTCGAGTCGCCAGGTGAGGAAATAGGCGGTGGTATCCGAGTAAAGGTTATAAATTTTATGAGGTTGTGCGCTGTGGGGCAGATAGAGGAGAGAGTCTTGTGTACCGTCGTTACCTTCCCCGTAAAACTCAAGGTAGTCGCTCTCGTCTAATCGGTTGTCGGTTTCGCCTTGAATAAAAATGGCCTGTTCTGTTCCCCGAAAAAACAATTGAATGGAGGTAGGGTTGAGGGTCGAAACAGGAACCCCCGCTTGGCGAAGTTCGTTGGTGGAAATACGATAAAGCCCTTTTTGAGCAACAGAAATTTTAAAATACGTTTGCTGAAAATTAATCCACTCGTTGCCGTAGCGCTGGGCATTGGTTGAGTGTGCAACAATAAAAAAGAAAACCGTAGCAATTATCGCCTCTACCTCAAATTTAAGTTTCATGGGTTTTACTCGCTGATATTGAAGATGCAAGTTAACGACTCAGCGAAGAAATGCCAAGTATTTAAAAAAATGTTATGCTTGCAGAGTAATTTTTGCAAAAAAAATGGTTGTTTTGTGGTAAGGAATCTAAAACGTTAAACAATAAGACGAAACAACCTTAAAACATGAACGCATACATTGTAGCAGGATACCGCACCGCCGTGGGAAAAGCCCCGAAAGGTGTTTTTCGTTTTACACGCCCCGACGACCTTGGTGCAGAAGTAATCAAACACATGATGGCGCAGTTGCCGCAACTTGACCCTGCTCGGGTGGATGACCTCATCGTAGGAAATGCCGTACCCGAAGCCGAACAAGGAATGCAAATTGCGCGTTTTATTTCGCTGCTTGCTTTGCCTAAAAGCGTCCCTGGTTTTACAATTAACCGTTACTGTGGGTCAGGGGTAGAAGCGATTGCGATTGCGGCGGCTAAAATCAACGCTGGTATTGCGGATTGCATCGTGGCTGGAGGCGTAGAGTCGATGTCGATGGTGCCTACAACGGGTTGGAAAACGGCCCTCAACTACGAAATTGCGAAAGAACACGCCGATTATTACATCGGAATGGGGCTAACGGCCGAGCAAGTAGCCAATCAGTTTAAAATCAGCCGCGACGAGCAAGATGCGTTTTCGTTGGCTTCGCACCAAAAGGCATTGGCAGCGCAAGCGGCGGGTAAATTTGACGGCGAAATTGTGCCTATTACGGTAAAAGAAACGTTTTTTGACGCCAACTCAGGAAAGAAAAAAACCAAAGAATATGTAGTAAACAAAGACGAAGGCCCACGCGCTGATACTACCCTCGAAGCCTTGGGGCGTTTGAAACCTGTATTTGCAGCAGGAGGAAGTGTGACCGCAGGAAATTCGTCTCAGACGTCAGATGGAGCGGCGTTTGTGGTGGTGATGTCAGAAAGAATGGTAAACGAGCTGAACCTCAAGCCAATCGCGCGCATGATGTCGTACGCATCGGCAGGAGTAGAACCGCGCATTATGGGTATCGGTCCTGTGGCGGCGATTCCGATTGCGCTCAAACAAGCAGGTCTTACCCTCAACGACATTGATCAAATCGAATTGAATGAAGCGTTTGCGGCCCAATCATTGGCAGTTATAAAAGAATTGGGCATTGACCCGACTAAACTCAACCCTAACGGGGGAGCCATTGCTCTTGGACACGCCCTTGGCTCAACGGGTGCGCGTTTATCGGTGCAATTGTTCAATGAAATGCGTCGTCGCGATCAGAAATACGGTATGGTGACCGCCTGCGTTGGTGGTGGCCAAGGCGTAGCAGGTATTTACGAGTTTTTGAACTAATACTGTGCAGAGGGCTTTGTGCAGAGGGTTTAGGGCAAAGGAAGTTTTTCCGTACCCTAAGCCCTCTGCCCCACCTAATCTTTTACCGCAATTACCGAAATTTCAACGTTAACATCCTTCGGTAGGCGCGAAACTTCTACGGTTTCACGGGCAGGGTAGTGACCCGAAAAAAAGTGCCCATACACTTCATTTACCTTCCCAAAGTTATTCATGTCCTTTAAAAAAATGGACGTTTTGATGATATTGTGGTAGTGAAGCCCTGCTTCTTTTAGGATAGCCCCAATGTTTAACATCACCTGACGCGCTTCGTGTTCAATATTTCCCGTGATGAGGTCGCCATTGTCAGGGTCAATGGGAATCTGACCTGAAACATACAACGTATCGCCAACCATCACAGCTTGCGAATAAGGGCCAATGGGCGAGGGCGCCGCAGTGGTGAAAATGATTTTCTTCGACATAACTATAAAATTATAAGGTTAATTTAGTCACTTCGGCTACGATTAATACGATTGACGTTCAACGATGAACTCATTCTAATTCGCGTAAGTACATCTGAATGGTGTTTTCAAGGCCGTAGTAAAGGGCGTCGCAGATGAGCGCGTGGCCGATGGATACTTCGTCCAAGTGCGGTATTTGTTGCTTTAAAAACCGCAGGTTATCCAAACTTAAATCGTGCCCCGCATTCAGCCCCAAACCTACTTCTTTCGCAACGTTTGCCGCCCGTACGTAGGATGCCACCGCTTCCTCACGGTTGTCAAAATACTCAGCGGCGTAAGGTTCGGTATAAAGCTCTACTCGGTCGGCTCCGCAAATTTTGGCACCTTCAACCATGGCTTCGATGGGGTCAACGAACACCGAAACTCGAATCCCTGCCGATTGGAAGGTCTGTACTAAATCAGTCAGTCGGTCGCGGTGAGTGATGGTGTCCCAGCCTGCGTTTGAGGTAATTGCTCCCAGTGCGTCAGGAACCAACGTTACTTGGGCGGGTTGGGTTTGAAGTACCAACTCAACAAACTTCTTTTCGGTAGGATTTCCCTCAATGTTAAATTCAGTGGTGACGACTTCTTTGAGGTCAAGTACGTCTTGATAACGAATATGACGCTCGTCGGGACGGGGATGAACCGTGATGCCCTGCGCTCCAAATCGCTCGCAATCAAGCGCAGTTCTTACGACATTTGGATTATCGCCTCCCCGCGAGTTGCGGAGGGTAGCAATTTTGTTGATGTTTACACTAAGACGAGTCATAAGCGGTAGTTAATTAATGGTCGAATAGACACACCCAAAGGTATTCGGAAAACGACTTTTTGACAATTTTTAGTTCAGAAACTTGATATTCTGAGTTTTTATCTATATTTCGTCAAAATATTTATTCATCAAACACTTTATCAACCTTGAAAGAAACCTATCACAAATGGTATTCCCCCACCTTGGGGCGCGACATTGAGATGCAGGTATTTGGGCATTGGGGGTATCCCATTTTGCTCTTTCCAACGTCGATGGGGCGTTATCACCAAAACAAAGACTTCGGACTGATTGAATCAGCGCGATGGTTGGTTGAATCAGGCAAAGTAAAGCTCTATTCGGTTGACAGCATCGACCGTGATAGTTGGTATGCCAAACACCTTCATCCTTCGGTGCGCGTACACAATCACAGTATTTACGATAGTTTTTTGACCAACGAACTTGTGCCTACGATTCGTCACGAAAGCAATGTTGACAAAATCGGAGTCGCGGGTTGTAGCTTTGGCGGCTATCATGCCCTCAATTTTGCCATGAAACACCCCGATAAGGTCGCGTATCTGTTTAGCATGAGTGGCGCGTTTGATATTCGTAGTTTTTTGGAAGGCTACAGCGACGAGACGGTCTATTACAACAACCCCGTAGATTTTATGCAAAACGAGGAAGGTTGGAAGTACAATCACATGAAAATTGTGCTTGGGACGTCCGAATGGGACATCTGTCTCAACGATAACGTGCGAATGTCACAAATCTTAAATTCCAAAGGCATTAATCATTGGCTAGACATTCGTGGATGGGAGAGCCATGATTGGCCACTTTGGAACAAAATGTTTCCGCATTATCTCTCATTAATGGGTTTATAGAAAGCCCCCCCACCCCAATGGGGGCTTAACAATAACAATAAAACTCCCCCATTGGGGATGGGGGGCTCAAGCATCATGAAAAAAATAGGAATTTTACACGGAATGGAAAATACGTTTCCACAGGCATTTGTGGAGCGTGTCAATCAATTGGATGGAAAAAATATCGTAGCCGAACCTGTCCTTATCGACCGCGTCGTACAGGGTGAAGCCACGGACTATGCCGTTATTATCGACCGTATTTCTCAGGATGTACCGTTTTATCGGGCATACTTAAAAAATGCAGCCTTGTGCGGAACGGCCGTTATCAATAACCCCTTCTGGTGGAGTGCTGATGAGAAGTTTTTTAACAATGCGTTGGCTGTAAAATTGGGCGTCCCTGTACCAAACACGGTGTTGATGCCATCTAAAGAGCGCCCAGATGATACGAGTGAGACTTCTTTCCGTAACCTTAAAATGCCGATGGCATGGGGCGAAATGTTTGACTACGTCGGTTTCCCTGCGTACATGAAGCCACACGCGGGTGGTGGTTGGAAGAGCGTTTATAAAATCAACGACATGGACGACCTTTGGCACAAACACGCCGAAACGGAGCAGTTGGTGATGCTTCTCCAGAGCGAAGTAACGTTTGAAGATTATTACCGTTGCTACTGCCTTGGTGGAAAATACGTCCACATTATGCCTTACGAACCACGCAACCCGCACCATTTGCGGTATGCGACGCAGCCAAAAACAACGGGCGAAGCGCACAAAAAACTAATTGCGACGATTACCGACTACGTACTCCGTTTGAACAAAGCCTTAGGGTACGATTTTAACACGGTAGAGTTTGCGGTTCACAACGGCATTCCGTACGCGATTGACTTCTGTAACCCCGCTCCTGACGCCGATATTCATTCGGTAGGGCAAGAAAACTTTGACTGGATTGTTGATAACGCGGCTAAAATGGCGATTGAAAAAGCCCAAGCCCACAAAGATGGTCAAACCAACTTGACGTGGGGCTCGTTTGTGCGCACTTCGGCGATGAACCTACCGATTAGCCATTTGGCCAAAGGAGATGTAGAGCCTACCGAAGAAAAGCCTAAAAAAGCAGCGCCAAAGGCCAAAGCCGAGGAGCCTGCCAAAAAAGCGCCTAAAAAGAAATAAGTTTTTCAGCGGACGATTCACTACCCAAGATCTATGCACCAGTTTACAATCGGTATTGAAGAAGAATTCCAGACCATCGACCCCGAAACCCGCGCATTGCGTTCGCACATGTCGAAGATTGTTGAGAACGGAAAAATCATTCTCAAAGAGCGTGTGACGGCCGAAATGCACCAGTCAGTAGTGGAGGTGGGGACCAATATTTGTACCAATATTGAGGAAGCGCGGAAAGAAGTAACTTACCTGCGCAAGATGATTATTGACCTCGCAAAGCAGCAAAATTTACGAATTGCTGCCGCAGGAACGCACCCGTTTTCGGATTGGCAAGACGAGTTAATTACGCCCAACGAACGCTATGACAAGCTCATCGAAGAAATGCGCGACGTGGCACGGGGAAATTTGATTTTCGGTTTGCACGTTCATATCGGGATTCCAGACCGCGATACAGGGGTGAAGTTGCTCAACTCACTGACGTATTTTTTGCCGCATATTTACGCGCTTTCTACCAATTCTCCTTTTTGGTGCGGGCGCAATACAGGCTTTAAGTCGTATCGGTCGAAGGTGTTTGATAAGTTTCCGCGCACGGGTATTCCCGAGTATTTTGAAACTGCCCACGATTACGACGACTACGTGAACCTGCTCGTTAAAACAGGATGTATCGACAACGGTAAGAAAATCTGGTGGGATTTGCGTTTGCATCCTTTCTATAACACGATTGAATACCGCGTGTGTGACATTCCGATGCGCGCCGACGAAACTATCTGTTTGGCAGCGTTGATGCAGGCATTGGTGGTGAAGATTTATAAATTGATGAGCAAAAACCTCAATTTTCAACACTATCGCAAAATCCTCGTCAATGAAAACAAATGGCGGGCGGCTCGGTATGGTATTCACGGAAAACTTATTGATTTTGGACGCAAAGAAGAAGTGCCTTATTTCAAATTGGCGGAAGAACTCCTTGAGTTTGTCGATGATGTTCTGGACGAACTAGGCAGTCGTAAAGAAGTAGAGTACATCCACAAAATCTTAGAAATGGGCACAGGCGCTGACCGACAATTAGCCGTCTGGGAAGCAACCCACGATTTGAGCCGAGTAGTGGATTATATTGTGGAAGAAACCGAGTATGGTCTCTAATAATTTGTTGAAAAGTGGGAGAATTGCCTCATTGGCAATTCTCCATTCATTAAAAAAACGCAACAAAAAGGAGCGAATTTGCTCGTATGTATCGTTAATAGTACACGGTACAAACGTTGTTCGGGGTGTTATGAAAGAGAACCGAATCAAAGACAAGTAAGATTGTTTGTAACACGATAAGTGTCATGCCATCTACCTAAACACCTTTCAAAGGCGTTTGCTCACTTTCTAAAACGCCTGCTTTTGTGTAGATTTGCTGTATGAATCAGAATAGAAAACAGGCCAATCAGTACGACAAGATATTCAAAGAAAATATCGAAGCGGTAATACCGAGCTTGATGCAAAATGTGTTGGGTATGAGGGCTGTTTCTTTGGAGGAACTGCCTGACGATGTGCAGCATACAAAAGAGCGGAAACCCGATGTTCTGAAAAAAGTGACTGATCATGAAGGCAATACCTTTATATTGCAAATTGAGTTTCAAGTAGCAAACGATGATGAAATGGTGCATCGTATGCACGAGTACAAAGCAATGCTTATACGGAAGTATCGACTTCCCATTTATCAGTATGTCTTTTTCTTAGGGAGAGGACAACCCAAAATGGAAACTCATTTGACCAATGTCGGCTTGACTTTCGAGTATAACTTGCTTGCAATCAATTCAGTAGATTATAAAATATTTCTAAAATCAAACCGCCCAGAGGAAATTGTTTTATCGGTTTTAGCTAATTTTAACAATGACACCCCTGAAAATGCCTTGAAGTACATAATTTCACGACTTGAAGAAACTACGGGTGGCGATTTAGCGTTAAAGAGGTATTTCAAACAGTTACGTGTTTTAGCCCAACTGCGTAAATTAGAACAGAAATTAAAAAATATAGTTATGGACAGCATCGCAAAATATATTGACGAAAAGAAAGATGTAGCTTTCTTGTTAGGGCTTGACAAAGGAGAAGCAACGGCTCGTGAAAAAGAATTAACAAAATTTGTTACAAACTTACTTCAAAAATTAAATTTACCTTTTGAGCAAATTGCAGATATTGCAGGTACTACGGTGGATTTTGTTAAGTCTGTACATTTGCAACTGAGTAAAAAATAGGTATTTAGCTGAAATTTTACTCATTCCCCCGTTATTCAAGCTGTTCTGAAAAACAACCTTGAACTATTGTTTAGAACACGGTAATTATCCATAATTTGCCTAAACGTCTTCCAAAATAGTCAGATTCCTTTCTACAATGCCTGCTTCTATTTCATGGCAAAAAAACGCTACTCCGTGATTTGTAAAACCGTGACCTCGTGTCCCACATGCCACAACTTCTAACAATAAACTTTCAGAAAGATTTGCTTCTATGTAGTTTTGCACCGTAAAAAAAGACCGAAAACGAGCAAATCAATACAATCACCTGCTTCTAAAGGAGTAATAAAGTTGCTTGTTTCTAAAAAACTTCTTTTTGAAACAAGCGAAAATCTGTGTTGTGTACGTTGTTAAAAACCAGTCCATATAGAACCACTCCATGAAAAAAGCCATTCTTATTTTGTCCTTGTTCGCTTTTATTTCCTGTAAAGAAAAAGAACCTGTCCCCACACCCGTTACAACCCCCACTTGCAACATCAGTAGCGAAACAGGTAGAGACAATGCCTATCGACTCGACTACGTATATGCTCCCAATGGCGTGCCTGAAGGAGTAAATATTTCGGTAAAAGATAATGCGACAGGGCAATTGAAAGCTACTGGCAAGGCGGTATATACTTATTCAGACAACCGATTGGTGAAAGTAGTGGATGGAGACGTAGAAGAAACTATCGAATACAACGCCAATGGTTCCATTGCTCGATTAACTGTGGTAAAAACCCCCGAAGCGAATTATGTCAATTACGTACTGAACTTCACCACCGATGCCAATCAGCGCATCACGAAAGTGACGGACTCAAAGGGTATGGAAGCGACAATCACGCGTGATGCACAAGGCAATATTCTGGAAACAATCACCAAAGACACCCGTACCAATCAGGAGGTGTTTCGGGTTGTACTAACAGGTTATGATAACAAAAAGACGATGTTTGACGCTTTTAAGGGCTGGCAGTTCAGCGTTTTGGGGTATTATGCCGATTACATCAAATTTCCACTTTTTACCACAAAAGCAGGGGGCAATGCTACCAAACGGACTGAATACGAATCAGGTAAAGCCGTGAGAGAAACGACTTATACGTTTACTTATACCACTGACGGATTTCCGTTGACAGAGCAAACCCTTACACGGTTTTTGGACGGTTCGGGGATTTCGACTTACAGTAAAACATTTACTTATACCGATTGTAAATAATAAGAAAGGAACTGCCCCTATAGCAGTTCCTTTCTTATCTTCTTGGCTATCTCTGCCAGTTCTTCTTGGCTCATTTTGAGCTTGTTATTGAAATTCATGTCTGCCATGCTGTTGAGTGGGATGAGGTGTACGTGGGCGTGAGGAACTTCGAGCCCAACTACTGCAACGCCAATTCGCTTGCACGGAACCGCTTTTTCTACGGCGGCCGCCACTGTTTTTGAAAACTGCATCAATCCAGTGTAAAGGGCATTGTCTAAATCAAAAATATAATCGACTTCTTGTTTTGGAATGACGAGCGTATGTCCAGGTGCACAAGGAAAAACGTCAAGAAAAGCTAAAAAATCGTCAGTTTCGGCGATTTTGTGGCAAGGAATTTCTCCATTAACGATACGAGTGAAAATAGAAGGCATAACGGTAATTGTTAAATTTGGCGAGCAATATACAAACAAAAATGGCTTCTTTGGGCCTACCATCGGCGACGAATTCGCATTTTGTATAGCCCTAATCGGCGGGTAATGTTGAAGGTAGCTACTTGATACGCGTCATTTTTCTTAGCATTACCTGCATGACTAACGCCATCTAAATAGTCAGAAGTTGAAAGCCTAAAAGACGCTTCAAGCCCTACAATCCACTCGGGAGACACATCGTATTTAATACCTAGTCCAACGGGAAAAGACAAATGAAGTGCATTGTAGTTGGCGTCGCGGTCGATGGCAATACCTTCACGTATCCAAGTGTAGGGAGTCTGGCTTTCGTCGAAGTTGATTTGAGGTTTGGCATAAACTACCGACACGCCCGAAAAGAAATAAGGCGAAAAGAATGATTGAAATCCATTTTGTTGACGATAAAAAATCGGGTTCATGTTGTAGAAATCCCATTCGAGTAAGAGTGAATTTTCAACAAAATTAGTTTCGAGGGTCAAATTGCGGGAGAGCCGAGTGGGATAGTGCTTATCTCGCCCCCAAAATTGCCCTCCTTGAACGTTGTAGCGAAGCGCTACTACGTCTCCAATGTACTTTCTTGCATAAAGATTGATGGAGGGACGAAATTCTCTTGGCCATAAATCGTGTCGATTGAGGTCGCCTAAATAACCTACTGTGCCCGTGCCAATACCTACTTCCCAGCGGTGCATCGACTGGCAAAATGCCGCACCGGCCAGTAACAATAATAGTGCCGAAATAACAAATGAACCCAATAATCGCGTCATTATGGGGATTTTGAAGGTGATGTGATTGATTGAATAGGGTAAGTTCTGAGAACGATAAATAGTAAGCAAAAATAGTACCAACGTCTAGTAATTAAGTAGAGAAAATAAAAAATAGGGTACTTTGAAGGGGGCGTTTTTAAATTTGTAAAAAACGACTTTTGGTTTTTCAGGACAAAACTTCTAATTTTGCGCTCTGATTTTCAGGGGTGTGTCAGAATTGATACATTTTTTTGGTCAAGAAACAGACTTAACAGATTCAATAACAATCACAAAAACCATGGCACGTGATTTAAAATTCACAAGAAACATTGGGATTGCGGCTCACATTGACGCGGGTAAAACCACCACAACGGAGCGTATTCTTTATTATGCAGGGGTAAGCCACAAAATCGGTGAAGTACACGACGGTGCAGCGACGATGGACTGGATGGCGCAAGAGCAAGAGCGCGGTATCACTATTACGTCTGCGGCGACAACAGTAGATTGGAAATGGAGAGACAACAATTACCACATCAACATCATTGACACTCCAGGTCACGTTGACTTTACGGTAGAGGTAAACCGTTCACTCCGCGTATTAGATGGTCTTGTGTTTTTGTTTAGTGCAGTAGATGGTGTTGAGCCTCAATCTGAAACTAACTGGCGTTTGGCCAACAACTATAACGTGGCTCGTTTGGGCTTCGTGAACAAAATGGACCGTTCGGGTGCTGATTTCTTGAACGTGTGCAAGCAAGTAAAAGAAATGTTGGGTAGCTATGCAGTACCTTTGCAGTTGCCTATCGGTGCAGAAGACCAATTCAAAGGGGTAGTTGACTTGATCAACAACCGTGGTATGATTTGGAACGAGCATGACAAAGGAATGACGTATGAAGTTGTGCCTATTCCTGACGATATGAAGGAAGAAGCGGCTGAGTGGCGTGAAAAACTCCTCGAAGCAGTAGCTGAGTATGATGAGACGTTGATGGAGAAATTCTTCGAAGACCCAGAGTCAATCACTGAAGATGAAATCTTGACAGCATTGCGTGCGGCGGTAATCGACATGAAAATCGTTCCAATGCTTTGCGGTTCTTCGTTCAAAAACAAAGGAGTACAAACAATGCTTGACTACGTGATGGCATTGTTGCCTTCACCACTTGACAAAGAAAGCATCAAAGGTACAAACCCTGACACAGGCGCTGAGATTTCTCGCAAGCCAAGTGTTGACGAGCCTTTCGCAGCCTTAGGATTTAAAATTGCCACTGACCCTTACGTAGGTCGTTTGTGCTTTATCCGTGCTTATTCAGGAGTATTAGAAGCAGGTTCTTACGTTTTGAACAACCGTTCAGGTAACAAAGAGCGTATTTCTCGTATCTTCCAAATGCACGCCAACAAGCAAAACTCAATCGAGCGTTTGGAGGCAGGTGACATCGGTGCAGTTGTTGGTTTTAAAGACATCAAAACGGGAGATACCCTTTCGGATGAGAAAAACCCAATCGTTCTTGAATCAATGGTATTCCCTGATCCAGTTATCGGATATGCCATCGAGCCTAAGAAAACAGCTGACCAAGATAACTTCTCGAAAGCAATTGGTAAGTTGATTGAAGAAGATCCAACGCTTCAAGTAGAATCAAACGAAGAAACAGGCCAAACCATCATCAAAGGGATGGGTGAGCTTCACTTAGAAATCATCATCGACCGTATGCGTCGTGAGTTCAAAGTAGAAGTAAACCAAGGTGCGCCTCAAGTAGCTTACAAAGAAGCACTTACTAAAAACTTTGAACACCGCGAAGTATATAAGAAGCAGTCGGGTGGTCGTGGTAAATTTGCTGACATCGTGTTCGAAATCGGGCCACGTGATGATCAGAAAGAAGGAGAAGAAGCCCCAACTGGTTTGTTGTTCGTCAACGAAATCGTGGGTGGTGCCATTCCTCGTGAATTTATCCCTGCCGTACAGAAAGGTTTCACCGATTCGATGAAAAACGGTGCATTGGCAGGTTACCCAATCGATTCAATGAAAGTTCGTCTCTTCCACGGTTCGTACCACGATGTTGACTCTGACTCATTGTCGTTTGAATTGGCAGCTCGTATGGGCTTCAAAGAAGCGGCTCGTCAGGCAGGTCCAAAATTGTTGGAACCAATCATGTCAGTAGATGTAGTAACGCCAGACGAATATACGGGTCCTATCACAGGTGACTTGAACCGTCGCCGTGGTATGATGAAAGGAATGGACTCAAAAGCAGGTGCGCAAGTTATCAAAGCCAATGTGCCATTGTCTGAATTGTTTGGTTACGTAACTGACCTTCGTACGATTTCATCAGGTCGTGCAACTGCCAACTTGACGTTCTCGCACTACGAATTCTTGCCAAACAACTTGGCAGAGACCGTAATCGCCAAGTCGAAAGGATAGTTTTAAGTTTACTGTTTTGGGTTTATTGGTCAAATACAAACCGTAAACCCAAAACTAAAAACGGTAAACATTAAAGATATTTCCTATCGGAGTTAATGGCTCTTTCGATGGGAGAAATTAATAATCAATCAGAGCCAACCAATTATAATGAACCAGAAGATTCGTATCAAATTGAAGTCATTTGACCACAACTTGGTGGACAAATCGGCCGATCGTATCGTGAAAGCGGTAAAATCAACGGGAGCTGTGGTAAGCGGACCTATTCCATTGCCAACAGAGAAGCAAATCTACACAGTATTGCGTTCACCTCACGTAAACAAAAAATCACGCGAGCAGTTCCAACTTTGCACTTACAAGCGCCTTATCGACATTCACTCGTCAAGCGCTAAAACAGTAGATGCATTGATGAAGCTTGAATTGCCAAGTGGTGTTGATGTCGAAATTAAAGTTTAATGACATTTGGTTTCAAATAAAAAGCCGACCCTGCAAAGGGTCGGCTTTTGTTGTTTTTGGGTTATTCTTTGCTTTTTTAATAGATAGCCTTGTTCCTAAAAGAAACTCTTATACGTTTAACTCAACTTATGGCTCAAATCTTTGTTTTTAGATTTCTATTTTGGGGATTATGCCTTACAGTTTCACCTGTTTTTTGCCCAAAAGTAGATGGAGTAAAAGTGACGTTGCAAGTAGTTCATAAAAATAGGGTAGATACCTCTAAAAATATTAAGCCCGAACTTGGATTAATTGTTGAGTTAGTGAATCAATCATTGAAAAACATAGCTATTCCTATTTCAGGCGTTAATTACGAAAAGCAAATAAATTTCTACCGTAAGAATAAAAATGGAGACTATGAATTAATCGTTCACCCTCAGATTTTGCTTCAAAAACAGCAAAAAAGAACGCAAGAATACCTGCTAAAACATCATCGTTTATTGGTTGATTATTTTGGCGTAGATTATAACTCTAAAACTAACCTATCTTTAGACCTTTTTTCGATACTAGGATACTTTTGATCAAGATACGTTTTCCCAGAAAATGGGAGATGGACTCACTACCCAAGAATTAGTAAATTTTAAAAAGAGGTACCTTGGTTTGATTCATCCCTGAACTTCTATTTTCTAAAAGCAGGCCAACGGCAGACAGTTTTTTGGAACCTTGATTTTATGTTGAAAGAGAAAGGAGATTACAAAATTACATTTGAACCTTTTCCCTCTATTATTTTAAAATCACCGCTTACATTAACTGAAAATTATAAGGTTGTTGACCACCAATTTTTTCATGCTAATGAGCTGTTTATTATAACATACTGAATAAACTTGATTAAAAGATAGATAGCATTCATTGTTTCATTTTGAGCGTTATGTCACCAATATTATAACTATAAACAGAAGCAGGTACAAATGATAACGAAAGCTCATCTATCATTTTTACCCCTGTTTGGTCAATCGAAGTTACCAACGCTTTTTTGAAGAAATTGGCTTTACAAAACTGAATTAAGCTTTTTAGTTCTTGGGGGCGTTCAAAATAACGATTACTCCATTTTATTTCGACCCCCCACACAGGTTTGTATTTTTTGTCATCTACCAACACTAAGTCCACTTCACCCTCCGTCTTACCTTCTCTCCAGTGAGCGTAGGTCAAATCGAGCTTTTCACGGTGCATCCACTGCGCTAACACGGCGGTCTCCACCATATTTCCTATTTCGTGGTCGGTTTCAGAAATAGGTGAAAATAGTGCCGTTCTTAGCGAAGGGTTGGTTAAATACACCTTAAAACTTGTCACTCTTTGTAATCTTTTTGCATTGACATCCACCTTGTTGAGCACTTTGACAAGAAAGGCCGCCTCTAGGTATTCCAAGTATTTTTTAAGTGTATCTTTCTGTATGCCACTTTCTTTGCTCATCCTTTCGTACGAAAATTCATTCCCCGTGTTATAGGCAATGTAAGTAAAAAAACGGTTTAGTTCTTGTACATCTTTGATACCGTACAGACTCGGTAAGTCTCGCAAGAGTACTTTATCTACAATATCGTTTTTTACGTACCTTCCCATGTCGCTTTGTATTTTTTCGGACAAAACTACTTCGGGGTAGCCTCCAAAATTCAAATAATGGATAAACTCCCTATTGAGCACCTTTATGTCATGCGTAAGGCAATAAGGTACTTGATTTCCACCATACACAACATGGCCATCGTACATAAGATGGGCCATTTTTTTTAGATGAATGTACTCTTGAAAAGTAAGGGGGGGCAACATAAAATCGGTAAATCGGCCTGCTCCACTCTCGGTACTGTGCCATTTTAGGGCAGCCGCAGCCGACCCTGATACAATAAATTTGGTTTCAGGAAACGAATCAACCAACACTTTCAAATGACGTTCCCAATCTTTGAGGTATTGGATTTCGTCAAAGAAAACATAGCAGCCGTCCAAGTTGCTTAGGTGAAGCGATTTTTTACAAAGGTCTAAAATGTCTTCTAAACTTAGATGTAGGTAAATAGGATTGTCTATGCCTACGAAGAAGATTTTTTGTGGGTTTATCTCTTCACTCAATAATTGCTGTATGCTATGAAATAGCATAACCGTTTTGCCTACCCGCCTTGGCCCCATCAGGACCAAAGCCCTACGGACATTTTTTTCGACTACATACGGGTAAAAAAGAGTAAAGTATAGCCGTTTTGCCATGGAACTGTACACTTCTGGTATTCTTTTGTTGATCCACCAAGGATTTTCGTACCGTAGCCGCTCCACTATTTTTTCGGTAGGAATAAGGCTTGAATTTTGCATAAAATTTCTTATTTTGACAAAAATAGTAAAAATAAGAATAGTAAAATCTACTTATTTTGCCATTTATCTTAAAATAACTTCATTGCTCTCCTACTTTTCTATCTAATGCACCAAGCCCAAAATAAGTAATAAAACAAAACGAGCATGAACCCAAAAGCCCATGCTCATTTGCAATGTATGACCCGTCGTATTTACTTAAACCCAAACAAAAACGGGAATAAGAACGTAACGACGATGGTCCAGAGGCTGTAAATAGGTAAATAAATCGCAATTGTTCTTCCTACGTCGGCGAGAGAAGCTTTACGGCTTAGCACTTTCGAGAGCTGTATCATCACGAGCAGCAAATTCACTAAAATCAGTAAGTTCCCGCCCAATACTGCCGTACGGTTGGGGGTGATGCCCCATTCGGAAATTCGGAACAAGATGGCCGAAAGTGCCACGCCGTTGACCACAATTGTCAGCGCCGAGAGCAGAAACAACACCCACACTTGGGCACGGTGGTGGGAAGTTTTGGAGGTTTCGGCAATCGAAAAGAAAATAAGTGCCATCACCCCAATAAGCAGGGCATTGAATACCATCAAAAACTCACGGTTGTTGTACGGGTCTTTGCCCGAAAAAACAATTGCGCCGAGGTAAATCACTAGCATTACCAACACCAACGGACTGAAAATTTTGGCAATAACGGGCGATACTTTACCCACCAACTGCGGATTGGTTTGGGTAAGGTAAGTCCCCACCAAAGGCGCTGCCGCAAGTCCGAAAACACCGATATTTTCAAAATAAAATTTACTGATGTCAAGATTTATCAACGAAAACAGGCCGACGGTAATCGCACTTAATATGCCGCCCGAAATGACAATCAGCGTGGTCATCACCACCAAATCCCCGTTGTATTTGAGGTAACCCAGTCGTTTTTCGGAGTTGTTGGAACTGCCCACAAAAGAAAATCCGAGAATAGACCACGAAAACAAAACAAGGTGAATGCAGGAGAGCGTCAGGGTATCGCTTGTGGGTTGGTTGGGAAGACTATTGATAAAGATAGCTGCCACTACAAATGCTCCTGCAAGTAACGCTATGGTCTTCGTCGAAACTTTGTTTTTCCAACCAAAATAAGCGGTCAGGAGTGGAAAAATGATAAATCCGATGTTGCGGGTATAAAAAAACTCTTCGTTGAGTTGAGTAAAAGCGGGGAGTTTGGCAGTGAGACCCGCCACCAAAGATGCCCCCACCACCAAGGCGAGGTCTTGGCTTGTGCCCCATTGAATATCGTCGCTGTCGTAACTCAAGCGCTCGTGCCAAACGTTGGCAATCGTGTTGCCTTTAAGCTCGGGATAAACGGAGCTAAAAGCACGTTTGAACAGTGCTTTATTGGAGCGGTACAGCTTCTCAAGCTGCTGTGGCTCGTTGATATGGGCCGTGATGAGGTCTTTCATAGGAGAGCTAGATGAAGATTAGTTCCACAAAGTACCAATTGATTGGTGCCATGATAAGTGAGTTTTGATTGGTTTAAAAAATGACTGCGATTGAAATAAGTAAAAGTACTTTGTTTTACAAAGTAAGTACTTTTACAATCTACCATCCAAACAAAATCTCAAAATTATTTTTGAAGCCTTTCCAAGTTGCCGATAGGCGAAAGTATAAAACTTGGAAAGGTTCATTCAGACTGCTTAAATTTCAAATCTTACCCCAAAAGTTGGAAACACCCCCAAGCCAATGTTGAATACTTTACCCGTCTGTGGCACAAAAATCTCATTGGCTACATTGAAGCGTTGGTTAAAATTGGCTAAGTCAAGAAATGCCGAGAACGTGCCTGACCTCATTTGTTTGTAATAATCTACTCTCACGTCTAAGGCCATATAATCAGGAAGCCTTTTTCCGTTGATAGCCGTGATTTCTTGGGAATAGGTTGGTTTTTTGAGGTTATTCAATACATTTTCGTGGACGATATACGCATCCGTAGGTCGGCCTGTACTGTATCGAAACTTTGCCGAAAACAACCACTTATCACTAGGTTTGTAACTGGCCAATGCGGTAAAAGTATGTGGTACGCTAAATGTATAGTCGTATTCGCCTTGCCCGTTGTTGTCATTTCTTTTACTTACCATGTATGAATAGCCGATTTGGCCAAAGTACTTGCGAGACAACCTTTTGATTAAATTAAAATCGGCGCCGTAAGCGTAGCCATCACCATCGTTGTTTAATTGACTTTGAGCGCGATTAGGCTGTACTACCATGTAAAAAAACTGCTTATGCCATCCTTCCGCGACAAACTTTAAATCGGGCGAAAATTGAATTTTGTACCCTAGTATGTTGTGGAATGCTTCTTCGTTTTTGAGTTTATTTCCAATGGCTTGGCTGGCTACATCAGAGTAGGCTATATCTTGAAAGTAGAGCCCAGAGGCAAAGTTGATGCTTTGTTTTTCATCTAATGCGATACTTCCACTTATTCTTGGCGAAATATGGGTGGCTTCATTAAATCCAAAATAATCCAACCGCACCCCTGGATTTAGGGTTATTTTGTCGGTCAACTGCCAAGAAAGTGACACGTAGCCAGCTCCATTAAAGGCGCTGTTGTTGTATGCGGTATTAAATAATGAAGGTACTACTATTTGGTAATATTGGTTCGGATTAGGTCGTATGTCTGTACTACGGAAAGTAAAAAGTGTATCGGTACGTTTTAGGCGCCTTTCGTATTCGAGATTCACCACCATGGCATCCACACCAGCTGTAAGGGTAAGTTTATTGTAGCGTTTTGTGTAAATGCTTCGATATCCGATTTCTTGCTGGTTGTTGGTGATATGCCGTAAGTCATTTTCAAAATGTCCAAATTTGGGGTCAATTATGTTTCCCTCCGCATCAAGCGATGGTGTGTACCTTCCAAAGTTATTATCGACTGTTGAGGAGCGATAGTATAGTACATTTTTCCAGTAACTACTACTACTTAGGAGGGTTCTAAGATTGAGTCCTACCAATGTTTTGTTGCCCTTGTGGTTGAACAAAAGAGTTCCTGCGCTGTTATCTTCGTTGATATTTACCCCCGAACTGACATCATCAATGTTTCGGTAAGGACGTTCGGGGTTAACCATGACGATGAAAGACAATTTATTTTTTTTAGAGAGTTCGGTGGTAGTTTTGATGAGATAATCTCCAAAAGAGATGGCTCCTACACTGCTCACATTCAGCAGATTGGTTAAGGCGGCAAAGTTTTGGTAACGGGCAGAGGCAAACACACTGGTTTTCTTACTTAAAGGGCCATCTGCCACTAGGGTCGCTCCTAACAAATCAAATTGTCCACTAAATGACCAAGAGGCTTTGTTTCCTTCTTTGATACCAAGGTTCAAATAAGAAGATGATCTACGGCCATTGGTTGCATCAAAACCACCGTTTTGAAAAGTAACGTTATCAATGATTTTAGGGGCAAATATGCTAAAACGGCCGCCATTTGGGTCATTAAAGCCTGAGTTAAAACCTTCCGCCTCTAAGTGTGCAAGCGTAAACATGGGCATATCGTCCACCATGTATATATTGTCTTGGGTGCCCTGCCCACGGGCCGCAATCGCCGAAAATTGTGAACCGCTACTCGTAACGCCAGGCAATATGGCCAAAGCCCTCATAATATCGCCCTGTGCACCTGGATTTCTAAAAATTTCCTCTCTGGACATCGAAAAGGTGGACACAGGCGTAAGTGGATTCACTTCTCCTTTGTACATCCTTACGCTCACTTCTTGGAGTTTGTTGGTTTCTTCCAAAAGTTCAAATTCAGAATAGTAGGTCTTATTTGGATTGATAACGATATCGGTAATTTTTCTGGTTTGGTAACCTACCGATGAAATCGTAACCGAATAATTTCCCGCAGGAATTTTGTTTACTTCAAAAACTCCTGAAGTGTCCGTGGCTGCACCTAACGAAGTACTGGCCAACAATATATTGGCACCGATGATTGGCTGTTTGGTAATTTGATCAATGATTTTACCCTTCAATTTTCCAGTAGTTTGGGCAAAAGCCGATATACTGATTAAACTAACAAAAAAGGCTTTAATTGAAATGTGGAGCTGTTTTTTCAAGTTCATTTTTCCTTTGTTTAAATTAACTTCACAAAGGTCAGATGAATCAAAATGGCCTTTTTAGCCAAAAGGACTTTTGTTGTAGCCAAAAATCCTACAAAGGACTTTCCAAGTTTTTGAAACTTGGAAAGTCTGTCCCAGTGGGTTGTTCCGAATTGCGATTTGTTTAGAGGTTTTTCTTCGGCTTTTGAAACAAATAACTCTCGTCTTTTGGCAAAAAACGCTCAAGCCAAGGAGCTTGAGAGGGCGTAAGGCTTTGCGCACCTGCTTTTAGAGAATCAAAAGAGGTTGTCGCTTGCCGAATAAGGATTTCGCGACTGGCCAGAGGTTCCCCCAAATGACTGTCACTGAAATTATAAGAGGTACAGATACAACTTAGGGTGTCGGCGTGCATCCAATCGGCGTTTTCGCCCCAAATTCCACAATTAAAATGTCGATAACCAACGGGGTTTTTGTAGCCACTACCGTTTTGATAAACATTCACAAAAAAGTGAAGCTGAGGGAAAGTACCGCCGATAAACTCCGTCCAACCATCAAATTCAATGGCTTTCCAATAACGTTTTATCGCTAAATATCCATGATTGTCCACCGAAATTTGCCATGCAATGCGGTTGAACGTATAACCATCATTTTTGCCACGCGCTTCATAGTTGCGGTTGTAACTGTACCAATTCCCTACAATACCTTTGGCAAGGGTGGACGTATCGGCCACCGAGCGAATGATTTTGCCCGCTGTATTTTGCCCCGTGAAAAATAAATTCCAAGCGGTCATGGCCAGTAAACCAGTACAGGCAATAACTGTAGCTATTTTCCAGCGTTGTTCAGAAGATTGGACGACTTTGGTTTCTTCCGACGGAGAAGATTCGATGGAAGGCTTGTTGATATTTGTGCGGACGGTGGTGGGCTCAAAACCATTGGCTTGTCGGTACGCATCGAGGGTCGCGTACCCAAGGGTACGCACCAAGGCCAGCATAAAGTGGTCGGTGGTGCCAATAAATGCTTTTGTCGATTTTAGGAGGTCATCATGGCGATCACGGAAAGTGCTGCCGCCAAATTTATAGGTTTCGGGGCCAATGCCTTTTTCGTGCAGTTCGAGGCTTTTTTGGTGGGTGGCGTTGCCAACAAAAGCGGGAAGCTGTCGTTTTTGTTGTTTTTCGTAATGGCTACTTTTCGACCAATTGGCGTTCCCTAGCACCTGATTCATGGAGTGCGGAGGAGTTCGGAAATCGGTATAGGGCAAGCCCAGTTCTTCTTGAAAATATCGTTCTAGTACTTGGTTCCAAAGCTTTTCAAACAAAGGGCGGGCTACTTCAATGTTCATGGTTGTAAAGTGTTGTACAATGGTCAGACGATAGTCAGACCGTTTTGTGCGTTAACTCTGTCTGAGTCGTGCAAGTTATCTTTTTTTTAGAAAAAGCTGTGTAATCCCGCTGTAACTACCCCTTACAGAGCAAGCCACTAGCAGTTACCCTTGACTTTGAGGTAGGAAAACGCCCAATTTTCGGCCATAAACATAAACCGAACTCTTACCCGATGAACCCCCAACTTTCCCAACCCTCGCTCTGGCAAAAATTGAGCGATTTTCAATTAGACGATTCTCCAGAGGCTGCTGTGCAGTTTTCTGATAAGTTAATCAAAGAACAAAGATGGTCACCTGAGTTTGCCAAACGGGCGATGGCCGAGTATAAAAAGTTTTTGTACCTCTGTCTTACGATGCCCCAAGGAGCGTCGCCTTCGGAGATCGTCGATGAAGTCTGGCATTTACACCTGACCTACACGCAAAGCTACTGGCAAAAACTCTGCGGAGAAGTACTCCAACGACAACTTCACCACTATCCCAATAAAGGAGGTGCTTCTGAAAATCAACGCCACCGTGACTGGTACGCTGCTACTTTAATTACCTACGTCAAAGAATTTCAAGAACTGCCCCCTGCCGATTGTTGGCCTTTGCCCAAAGGGTTAGAACTCGAAAATCACTTAGCCCCGACTTCACCTTTCCGAACGCCAACTTTGCAGATGACGCCGCTGTGGGAAGGACATCAGTACTGGCCCGTCGGAGCGGCGGTTATTGGGCTATGTTCGCTCGGGATGTTTATGCTGTCGGGGCCGCACTTTTTATTGACTTTTCCCCTTTTGATGGCCTGGGCTTGGTGGGGAACTTACCACAAAATTCAGTATAAAAAACGAGTCGTAAAGGAGGCTACGCGGCAGTTACACCCCTATCATTTTGCAGCCTTGTTTAAAGACACCGAAACTTTGTTCAGAACCCTTGTGGCCGATTTTGCCGAAAGGGGCTGGATTCGTTACCAAGACGAAGGGAAATTTGGGTGGGATACACAGGTGCAGCAACCGATGATGTACTCGTTGCAAGCCCAAGACCAAAAGGAACTACCAGCGGGGCTTTTGAGGGCGTTTTTGTATCCGTTTGCAGAAACAATATCGAAAAAAGCCATCGCGTTGAGAAATGAACTTGCCAAAGATACGGCGGTTAGCTTGTTTCAATGGTGGGTAATCATGCTGGGACTGGCACGCATGGCGCAGGGATTACTCAACGGCAAGCCCGTGATTTTTTTGCTATTAATGCTGATTATTTATGTACTGGTTTGGATTGTGCTAGGGCAATTGCCATTGATAGACAATGAGACAAAAAGAACGTACCAAGCCAACGACTGGGAAGGGTACATCACAGCAGGAGCCTTAACTTTTTTACTGTTTGATGCTTCGTATAGTTTGGGCAACGACCAAACTATACAGCGGGTGTTTAGCAATGCTCCCAAATCGGACGATGGGGTAGGCTGGTTGGGAGGGGCTGTAGCTATCAATACGTCTAAAAATACCAGTGGAGGAGAAGGAGGGGCAGGGTGTGGTAGTAGCGGCAATGGTGGTGGCGGCGGTTGTGGAGGGGGTTGCGGTGGTTGTGGAGGCTGTGGGGGGAGTTAGTAGAGAAATAAGTTTTTACAAACACTTCAATTCGACGTATCTTCGTGCAAACGCTTTTTTAACACCTTGATTGCTGATTCAATGAAACCCGCCTTTTTTCTGTTTCTGTTCGCTGTTCAAATTGTTTTTGCGCAAAAGAATACCTCTCAAGTATTGGACAGTGAGGTGAGTGCTGTTGTGGAGAAATACATCGCAGAAAATAAGATTCCTGGGGCGGTCGTGGCCATTAAAAAGGGAAATAAGCTTTTGCTCAAAAAAGCATTTGGATACGCAAAATTGAAGGAATTTGACGGCTCGGTATCGGAGCATCCCGAAACGATGACGGTCAACCACTTGTTTGATATTGCGTCGTTGACCAAAGTGGTTGGGACAACGACCGCAATGATGAAGCTACACGACGAAGGAAAACTCAACGTGGACGACCCAGCTTCAAAGTATGTCAAAGGCTTAGACGAAGGTGAAAAAGCCAAAATTACCCTTCGTCATTTGTTGACGCATACGTCGGGGATGTACGAGTGGTATCCGTTGTACTATTTTTCGCAACAACGCGCCACGACTTATGCGTTTATCAAACAACTACCATTGAAATACCCCGTGGGAGAAGGCCGTCATTATTCGGATTTGGGCTTCACGATTTTGGGCGAAATTATTGAAAAAGTGTCGGGGAAATCGTTGGAGGTATATCTCAAAACGGAAATTTTTGCCCCGCTTAAAATGACCAAAACGACCTATAAACCCGATAAAAAGGCAAATCTCATCGCAGCTACATCGTTAGGGAACCCCTACGAAAAACGAATGGTGGAAGACCCATCTTTGGGTTTTGTGGTCAAAGACCTTGACCCGAAAAGCTGGAATGGCTGGCGGCAGTACGTATTACAAGGTGAAGTAAACGACGGCAATGCATGGTACGCCAATGAAGGGATTTCGGGGGCGGCGGGGTTGTTCTCGACCGTGGATGACCTTCAAAAATTGGTGGATATGCTCAAAAACAAGGGGAAAGCAAGAGGCAAATCGTTTATTTCGGAAAAAACCGTAACGCTTTTCTTGACCCAAGATAACTTTAAGAACGGATTAGGCTGGATGATGGATCCAATCAACTCCTTTATGAAAAACGGTCCAACGGGCACGTTTGGTCATACGGGTTTTACGGGCACGAGCATTTCGGTAATTCCTGAAAAAAAACTCTCGGTCATTATTCTCATCAACCGTCAAAACATGGGTTTACAAGCTACCCGAGACTATTTCAATCCAAATCCAATTCGAGACGCAGTATTTAAAGCCGCAGTAAACACACCTTTTAAACCATGAAAAATTTTAGAAAACGCCTCAACCTCAGTTTTGTGCTGTTTGTTGGATTATTGGTCGGTTGTCAAGACAACTTCAAGTACCAAGAGCTTGAATCGAGCTATTTTATTGGGAATTGGGAACGAAGCAATGCTTTCTCGCCTACTATGACGATAATACATAAGCTCATTTTTGATGAAAATGGAAGCGGAAAAATGACGTCACCCAATGGCCTTGTGGTAAGTGCAGATGGCCGCCTGAGTAATTTTGAATGGATGTTTAATAAAACAGACAGTACGCTACTGATCAACGAAGAAGCATACAAAATAATAGAGTATGGGAAGGGTTATTTTGTATGGAAAAAAGGAGAGGAAAATAGCCAGAGAGTTGTACGAAAATAATCTTATACGGGCATTCTGCTCGTTCATAGTTATCTAATAGTAACCGCGTCAGAGACGCGATGCTGTGTTTCGCCCCGAATCGGAGTTCGGGGCGAGCGGAGTAATAGTAACTGCGTCAGAGACGCGATGCTGTGTTTCGCCCCGAATCGGAATTCGGGGCGAGCGGCGAGCGGGGTTATTTTTTCAGATCTTTCACGCTTTTGAGTAAGGCTTCCAACTCTTTCAGCTTTGCAGGGTTGGTTTTGGCTAGGTTGTTTTTTTCTCCCAAATCCCTTTTTAAATCGTACAATTGCGGTTTGGGGTCATTTCCTAGTTCGGTATTGGTTTCAACGCTCATTTTTGCGCGATTGCTTGGTTCGATGTACTTCCAGTCCCCTTGAATGACCGAGAACGTCCCCGCGTGCTCAATCACGTGGTCGCGCCCTTTCTTGTCTTTTCCCAAAAGAGTCGACAGGTAATCGCGCGTGTCGGGGGCGGTAGTAGCGTCAAACGTTTGTCCTGTCAAACTGGCAAACGAAGCCAGCAAGTCGATTTGGCTCACCAACGCAGGCGAAACCCCCGCCTTGATTTTTTGCGGCCAACTTACAATAAACGGTACGCGTGTTCCTGCATCAAAAGCGCTGTATTTTCCACCCCGCAGCGGCCCAGCGGGCGTGTGTCCATTGAGTAGTTCGACGGCTTGGTCTTGGTAGCCATCGTCCACCACGGGGCCATTGTCGCTCGAAAACACAATCAGCGTATTTTGGGTAAGTCCCAGACGGTCGAGCGTTTCCAACACTTTACCAACTGCCCAGTCCAACTGTAGAATTACATCACCCCGTGGCCCCATGCCACTTTTCCCTGCGAAGCGCTCATGTGGTACACGAGGAACGTGGATGTCTTGGGTAGCGAAATAGAGAAAAAACGGTTGCTTCGCGTGGTTTTCGATGAATGAAACGGCTTTTTGGGTAAAAATATCGGCCATGTCTTCGTCTTTCCAACGGGCGCTTTTCCCTCCCGTCATGTAGCCAATGCGCCCAATTCCGTTGACGATGGTAAAATCATGCCCGTGCGAATGTTTCATTTTGAGCAATTCGGGATTGGCACGCCCTGTCGGTTCGTTTCCGATAGGCTCTTTAAAGCTCACCTTGATGGGGTCGTTGGGGTCGAGGTTAACAACGCGCCGATTATCGACATACACACAGGGCACGCGGTCGCCCGTAGCCGCCATGATAAACGATTCATCAAAACCAATGTCCAATGGGCTAGGTTTCACCTCACCATTCCAGTTGGGCCCTCCTTGCGGCCCTAGCCCCAAATGCCATTTTCCAACAACCCCCGTTTGGTAGCCTGCTTGTTGGAATACCAACGGCAAGGTGCTGCGTCCTGGTAAAATCAACGCTGCCGCATCGCCCGTCGCTACGCCCGTGCCAGGTTTTCGCCACGCGTATTCCCCCGTGAGTAACGAGTAGCGCGAAGGAGTACAGGTAGCGGCGGTGGTATGGGCGTTGGTAAAGCGAATTCCTTTTTTAGCCAATCGGTCGATGTTAGGCGTAGCGACTTTTTTTGCACCGTAGCAACTTACATCTCCATAGCCGAGGTCGTCAGCATAAATGATAATGACGTTGGGTTTGGAGGTTTGGCTATGCGCCAATAAAGAGAAGCTAAATAAGACAAAAGACCAGAAAATTTTTCTCATAAAAAGGTTGGGATAACTAGGTTTAGGAGGAGGCAAAAATAGTTCAGCTTACTGCATTATCTCGCCCCGTCCATTGTTTTTTAGAAAAAAATAAAAAAACGGGTTTTCTACTACTTTCAACCTAATAACTCGGCGATAATCCCCTTCGAGGTATAGTCCAGAACGATGGGCAGGAACAGACGTAAAGTGTCCTTTTCCATTACCCAACAAAAGCAATCCTAGCGATGCATCTTGCCGCCCAGAATCTACGTCACTCCCGTGGTCATTTCCACAAAGCAGCACATCGGGGTGTTTATCGGCATTAAAATCACCTACCAACATACTTTGCACGGTCGAAAACTGCGCTTCAACGGGAAGAGGAGTGAGTCCAAACGTCAGGTTTCCATTGTTTTGGAGGTAAGAACTGGAAAAAGTATGCGCAAACCGCTTTTCAGCCGCATTGGCTTCTTTGGCGCCAATAATATCCTCGATACTCGCCTTAGAATACGTGGCGTACCGAGTCATTTTCTTTTTAATCAACGGAACTTGGTTTGCCAACTCATCCAAACTGTGTTTGGGATACGCACGCCCATCTTTAAAGTAGTAACACGGAATGGCATCCAAACGACCATTCTGGTCATAATCTCCCGCGTACAAACGCGCAGGCTGAGCGGGGGTTGCCTTGAAAAATGAATTCTCCCCTCGATTGCCTACTACAAAGTCAACGTCGCCATCTTGGTCAAAATCAGCACCTTCGATGCAATTCCACCATCCACTCGATTGAGCCAACTGCGCTTTGGAAGTAATATCTAAAAATTGGCGCGACGAATTTTTGAGCATCGTAATGGGCATCCATTCTCCTACAATCACTAAATCAGGAAAACGGTCGTGATCCAAATCGGCCCAAAGCGCATCGTTGACAATGCCTAATTTACCACCATTGGGCAGTAAGTGAGACGCATCGCGAAAACTCCCTTGGTCATTAAGGAGTAGAAAGCTTTTTTCAAATAATGGATACGAATGAGGCGTAACTCCCCCACCAATGAAAAGGTCTTGGTCACCGTCCAAATCTAAGTCTTGTGCCTTCACGCAAGTAGCATTAGAAACAAACGGCTGCGGAACGAGCGCGAACTGTCCTTTCCCATCGTTGAGATAAAGACGATGGCGGTAAAGTGGCGAAGAACGCTCCTGTTGATAGCCTCCACTATTGACCCACAAATCCAGGTCTTTATCGCCGTCGGCGTCAAAAAACAGCGCCCCTGCATCTTCGTAGGCCGCATCTTTTTCAAACGCAGGTTGTACCGATTTTTTAAAACTGCCTTTTTGTTGTTGTAGAAAAAGCGTGCCCGATTGCCCTGCCGCCCCTCCAATAAAGAGATCCTCCAGTCCATCTTGATTTACATCGGCCTGTGCCGTATAGGGGCCTTTATTGGAATAAAGATGCTCCAGCAAGGGTTCATCTTTAAAATCTATGTAGTTGTTTTCGAGGTGCGTATAGGTATCAAGCGGTGTTAAAGATGCTTTCTTAAAAATAAATTTTGGAGAGAAACTGCGAGAGATGGCAGGTTGGGCCTCTTTCTGTGCTAGGACCACCAATTGGTCCACGGGCGGTTTTGAAATGTTTTGTGTGGTTCCATCTGGCCACGTAACTTTCAGTTCTTTGATTGCGGTTGTTGTCCCTAAACCAAAGTGAAGGGGCGTACTGGTAGAAGATAAAAATCCGCGGGTAGATGCTACTAGCTGAGTTTGTTGGCCTTCGTCGGTGACTAACGTTACTTGAGCGCCAATCCCCGTTGGATTCAGCGGCGTACCGTGTAACTTCACTTGTAAATAGTGATTTTTGTTGTGCAAACGACTGTTGTTTTGGTACAAAAAAGCCTCACTGTTGTAATTATTTATCACTAAATCTAAGTCGCCATCTGCATCTAAGTCGGCATAAGCAGCGCCATTGGAAAACGAGGGGAGGTTGATTCCCCACTCTGCCGACTTATTTTCAAAACGCAAACCATGGGTATTACGAAAGGCATAATTGGTTAGTGGCGTGCTTGTCATCAGTTTTAATAACTCCAGCGGGTTGATTTTTTTTGCGTTTCCTGCTTTTTGCAGGGCTTCCACCGAATGGTATCGAAAATAATCCAAATCAGCGACATCTCGCGCGTAGCCGTTGGTCACGAAAAGGTCTTTCCAGCCGTCGTTGTCAAAATCAGCAAAAAGAGGCGACCAGCTCCAATCGGTGTGCGATACGCCCGCGAGCTGCGCAATTTCGCTAAATTCGGGGAGGCCGTTTGCATTAAGGCCATTGTTGAGCTGAAGCGTGTTGCGTACTACTTGGTGGTGTAGTCCCAGCCCCACGGCTAAGAAGTATTTATCATAAGGGCTGTTGCCTTTGAGTTGTTTTTGACGGTAGTTGTCTTCGGCTACCATGTCTAAATTCATGAGATCGAGCCAGCCGTCGTTGTTAAAATCGGCGATATCGTTTCCCATCGCATTTTTACTAATGTGCCTAAACATACGGTTGAGCTCGTCCGAAAAACCACCTTTTTGGTTGTTGATATAAAAGAAATCTTTGTCACCGTAGTCGTTAGCCACGTAAATGTCGGGCCAGCCGTCGCGGTTGATGTCGGCTACCGAGCAGCTCAACCCAAAAGTGCTCTGCGCAATCCCCGCTTTTTTTGATACGTCTGTAAAAGAGCCGTTTCCATTGTTTCGGTAGAGTTTGCTATGGGTCGCAAGGTTAGTTTGGGGTGCCACTAACGTTTTCTTCCCCGATGCATTCGTAGTAGTGTAAAGCGTCAAAGCCGATTCAAAATCGACGCGGTGATTGAGCAAAAACAAATCCAAATCGCCGTCTCGGTCATAGTCAAAAAAATTGGCATGATTAGAATAACCTGTGTCAGCCAATCCGTATTCCTTTGCTCGTTCGGTAAAGGTATTGTCGCGATTATTGATGAGCAGTAAGTTGGCCCTATTTTCAGGATGCAGGTCTAACGAGCGACACAAATAGATGTCGAGCCAGCCATCTTGATTGATGTCAACCATGGTCACTCCCGTCGTAAATCCTCCATAAAAGACGTTGGCTTTCTCCGAAATTTGTTCAAATTTCATATTTCCTTTGTTTAGGAACAGCCTTCCCCCAAAGAGGTTACCCGTCATAAATACATCTGGTAAACCATCATTGTTGATATCCCCAATGGCCACCCCTCCGCCATTGTACAGGTACTCATAGGTGAGAATATTGATTTTTTCATTCTCGTTCACTTCGTTAATAAAATAGAGCCCGCTTTCTTGAGGAGATAAAAGCGTGAAAAGAGAGTTTGTCGAAGAGTGGGTCGTTTCGGACGACTGGCATCCTATTACAAACAGTAGTATCCAGCAAACAGGGATAAGGGAGCGTAAAAACATTGGAAAAACTAGATTTAAGGCGATTACAAATCAGGTTAATGGTCTAAATCTACATTGCCTCGTTATGGATTAAAAACCTGACGCTTGTTCGCAATGGCCTAATAACCAATATTTTTGAGTTTTTGAAGGGTTGTTTTGTTACAGTTGTTTTCAAAAAACAAACAGTTGTTTATAAAAAAACGACAGTTGTAAAAAAAAGGGAGTTTAACGGCTTCTACTAGCGTTAATTTGAAAAATGGATGACACTACTACTTTGAAAAATTAGTTTGACTTCTTGGTTTTAACATCTTACTTTTATCGTCTGTGGGTTTCTTCCTGAAAAGGTAAAATTCAACATCAACGGTATAAAACTTATGCTTTTTCGGAAAATTACCCTACTCGTTATTTTAAGTGTTTCCCATGCTTACCTATGGGGGCAAACCGTCGAAGAACCCAAGGCATTACTTCAAAAGTTTTATGCCAACGTCACCTCCAATGCCCGTGGCGAGGCGTTGGTGCAGTTGTGCGATGTATTTAGCGCCATGAATCAGAGCGATTCGGTTCGTAAATACATTCAATGGGGCGTTCCATTGCTGCCTACCATTACTGAAGACGAAACAAAAGCATGGCTAGAACATTACTTGGCCTCCTCCCTCGTACGCACCCTTCCCGACAGCTCACTCAGGTTACAAACGCGTAGTCTCCAGTATTTTACCAAAACGAATGATACCAAAGGGCTCCTGAAAGTCAACCACGCTTTAGGCATTTATCAATCGTATCATGGCAAACCTGCCAAAGAGCGCGCTTATTATTTTGAAGCCCTGAAATACAATGAGTTATACAACAAAACCCGCGAACCCAAGCGTTATGCGCGGTTTCGGGCCGCGATGTACAATAACATTTCGATCAGCTACGGAGCCGAAAACGATTACGAAAAGTCGCTGGAAGCTATTCACGAAGTGGAAAAAGTAGCGCGTGAAAGCCAGTCGGATGAACTCCATTACTTAGCCGCTCAAGGGTACGGTAATATTTACAGTAAAACGAAGCAATTGGATAAATGTGAGTTTTACTACCGAGAAGCGTTGATGTACGCCGAAAAACTCAATCGAATTCCGTACATAGCAGTGTGTTTGAGCAACTTAGGGACGTACTACACGTTTACCAATCAGTACGACGAAGCCCTCAAAATGAACAAACGTGCCCTGGATATTGCCTATCAAATGAAAGATTATTTGGGTGCCTCAAACCGCCTAAACAACCTAGGGAGTATTGAGTCAATGCGGAATAAATACAAAGAGGCGGAGGCGTATTTTCTTCAAAGTATTGACTATGCCGATAAGCTCAAAGCCAAAAGGCCACGACTCAATGCCATGTCGAATCTAGCCCGTATTTATTTACAGTTGGATCGTATTCCTGAGGCGCAAAAAACCGCCCAAGAAGCCATTGTTTTGGCCGAAGAACTGAATGACCGAGAGGTGCTGAGCAAACTGTACAATACCCTCACCAAAAGCTACGAAAAGCAAAACGATTTTGCGAAGGCGCTGGTTTATCAGCGGCAAAAAGCCAAAATGCAAGACAGTATTTTAAACGAAAAGAGCTTATCAAAAATCCACGAACTTCAAGTAAAGTACGAAACTGAGCGTAAAGAATACGAAATCAGAGAGTTGAACCGTCAGAATCAAATTCAAACGTTGGAGTTGCAAGAGCGTAACCTTTGGTTTGCGCTTTCGGGAGTTACCTTGTTTGGATTGGTGTTGTTAACAGCTTTTTATGCCCGTCATCAAATTCTCAAGAAACAAAATCAAGTACTAGACATCAACCAAAAATTATTACGTACCCAAATCAACCCTCACTTTTTTTTCAATGTATTGTCATCCATTCAGACGTATTTGTTAGAAAAAAAGGAGCCTATGCAAGCGGTTTCTTATTTATCAAAATTTGCCAAATTGATGCGTTCAGTGCTGGAAACCAGTCGAGTAGAATTCATTGCGATAGCGGAAGAAGTATCCATGGTCCAAAACTACCTCGAAATTCAAAAAATCAGATTTGGGAATCAGTTTGACTATGAAATAAGGCTAGAAGAGGGCGTGTTGGCGGAAGAGTGGGGCGTTCCTCCCATGTTAGCCCAACCTTTTTTGGAAAATGCCCTCGAACACGGCATCCGTACGTTGGCACAAAAAGGTAAAATTGAGGTCACCTTTCAAAAATATGGCGCAGGGATTCGACTGATTATTAGGGATAACGGAATAGGCCGACAAAAAGCCGCGACCCTTACACCAGAAGCCGAAAAACAGTCGTTGGCTACCCAAATTACCAAAGAGCGTATTGCGATTTTGAATAAACAGGTACGTGGCAAAATAGATTTTACCGTAGAAGATATTCTCGAACACGAACAAGTCATTGGCACCCAAGTGCTGTTTCTCCTACCCCTGATTGAAGTATGAATTGTTTTCTGATTGACGACGAAGAAGTACACCGTCGCGGCTTGCGGCAATTAATTGAACAGTTTTTCCCAGAAATACAAATTGTCGGGGAAGCAGGCTCGTTGTACGAAGCACAAAAATGGCTACGCACTCATGCCGTCGATATTGTTTTTTTGGATGTAATGCTAGGCGACGGCACAGGCCTTGATTTGCTCAAAGCAATGCCTGCGCGCCCGTTTCAAGTGGTGCTGGTATCGGCTCACAACGAATTTGCAGTAGAAGCGTTTCGACTTTCAGCCTTAGATTATTTACTAAAACCTATTGATCCTGACGACTTTCAAGAGGCTATTCATCGAGCAAAACAACAACTTCAATTTAACCAAACGCACCTTCAGCTTGAAATTTTACGCGAAAACCTAGAAAAACTCACTCACCAAAACCGTAAAATGGTGCTGCGGGATGCCGACACCATTTATGTGGTCACTCTCTCAGACATCGTTTATTGTCGAGCGGAAGGAAGTTACACAGCATTTAGACTCATCGACGACCAAGAAATTTTAGTGTCAAAAAACCTTGGCGAATACGAAAAACTGCTAGAAACGGCCTACTTTATCCGTTCGCACCATTCGTACATAGTTAACCTCAATCAAATTAAAAAATTTGATAAAACGGACGGTGGGCAACTCATCATGCTTGGGGGCCATACTGTTCCAGTGGCAGTTCGCCGAAAAGAGGCGTTACTCAATGCGATGAGCCGATTTTTACAATAAAACCCAAACAGTTGTTGGTTTTTTATGACCACTTACTGAGCAGTAGGCCGCGACTATCAATCTACCCGATTCGACTTCAATTAGGCATCTATTTTCGTAGTTGCCACAGAGTCGTTTGGCACGATTATCTTCAAAACCTTATTCGCTTCGTCTATGAAAAACTATGTACTAGGGGTATTTTTTATGCTTTTAGGGCTATTGCAGAGCCACGCTCAATGTCCCAAAGGAACACTAGCTTTTGTGGGTACCAATTTTACTACCCCCGACGGCCTAACTGTGGGGACTCGGGCAGAGTTAGTCAATAGCATGTGGCCAGGGGAGTATGTGGAGGTCAACCTCACCGCAGGGAATGCCTACCGATTTGATGGTTGTGAAAACGTGGGAGAGGATACTTACTTGACAATCCGAAATCCATCTGATGTGGTAGTAGCATGGAACGATAACACCTGCAACAATAACCCACAAATCAACTATACACCTACTGTATCAGGGAAATACTCCTTCTCAATCCACCGAAACGGATGTGGTACTACGATCAATCCTACACCCCCAATGTTCCATATTCATGCTACGTTGGTGTCGGTCGCGGGTGGTGGGGGAGCCACCGTTTCGTCCATTGTGCGGGCATCGCCTAATCCTTCCAATTCGAGTGTGGTGAATTATACCGTAACTTTTTCAGGAAATGTAACTGGGGTGTCAGCCAGCAACTTTTCGCTCACCACAACAGGGGGTATTACAGGGGCAAGTGTGGGGACGCCTTCTGGTTCAGGCACTACCTGGACGGTGCCTGTCAATACAGGTTCGGGTGATGGTACGATTCGACTGGACATGGTAAATGCGACAGGGGTAAACCCAACGGTTACGGTTCCTTACACTTCAGGAGAGGTCTATACCATTGACAAATCACCTCCAACGGTAAGTATTGGCTCGCCTAGTGCAAGTGCTGCCAACTGCGGGTCGGTTACCTATACCATTTCCTATACAGGAGCTTCAACTATTACTTTAGCCCCTGCTAATGTCACCCTTAACATTACGGGAACTGCCACTGCCTCCGTAGCGGTTGCAGGCTCAGGAACGAGTACTCGAACGGTAACTTTAAGTGGAATAACGGGTACTGGAACATTAGGGATTAGTATTGGAGCCAATACCGCTGCTGATGCTTTGGGAAATAGCGCGACTACTGCGGGGCCAAGTTCAACTTTCACAGTTACTGCACCCACCGCCTCCATTTCAGCTAACAACAGTCCCATTTGTGCCAACAGTACGGCCACATTTACTTTGAGTGGCACCAGCGGCGCGACAGTGACTTATACGATAAATGGCGGTGGCAACCAAACGACGGTATTAACGGGTGGAACGGCCACGGTCAGCGTACCGAATGTAACGGCGAATCAAACATTAACTTTGGTGTCGGTAAGCGACGGGACTTGCAGCCAGAACCTCACAGGAATGTCAACGGTAACCGTAAATAATTCACCCACCGCCTCCATTTCAGCCAACAACAGCCCGATTTGTGCCAACAGTACGGCCACATTTACTTTGAGCGGCACCAGCGGCGCGACAGTGACTTACACGATAAATGGCGGCGGCAACCAAACGACGGTATTAACGGGTGGAACGGCCACGGTCAGCGTACCGAATGTAACGGCGAATCAAACATTAACTTTGGTGTCGGTAAGTGATGGTAGTTGCAGCCAGAACCTCACAGGAACGTCAACGGTGACCGTAAATAATTCACCTACGGCCTCCATTTCAGCCAACAACAGTCCCATTTGTGCCAACAGTACGGCCACATTTACTTTGAGCGGAACCAGCGGCGCGACCGTGACTTACACGATAAATGGCGGCGGCAACCAAACGACGGTATTAACGGGCGGAACGGCAACGGTCAGCATCCCGAGCGCGACGGCGAATCAAACATTAACCTTGGTATCAGTAAGCGATGGTAGTTGCAGTCAAAACCTGACGGGGACTTCAACGGTGACGGTTAACAATTTACCCAGCGCTTCCATTTCAGCCAACAACAGCCCCATTTGTGCCAACAGTACGGCCACATTTACTTTGAGTGGCACCAGCGGCGCGACAGTGACTTACACGATAAATGGCGGCGGCAACCAAACGACGGTATTAACGGGTGGAACGGCCACGGTCAGCGTACCGAATGTGACGGCGAATCAAACATTAACTTTGGTGTCGGTAAGTGACGGTAGTTGCAGCCAGAACCTCACAGGAACGTCAACGGTGACCGTAAATAATTCACCTACGGCCTCCATTTTAGCCAACAACAGCCCGATTTGTGCCAACAGTACGGCCACATTTACTTTGAGTGGCACCAGCGGCGCGACTGTGACTTATACTCTCAACGGCGGCGGCAACCAAACGACGGTATTAACGGGCGGCACGGCCACGGTCAGCGTACCGAATGTGACGGCGAATCAAACCTTGACGTTGGTGTCGGTAAGCGATGGTAGTTGCAGCCAAAACCTCACAGGAACTTCAACGGTGACGGTCAACAATTTACCCACCGCCTCCATTTCAGCCAACAACAGTCCCATTTGTGCCAACAGTACGGCCACATTTACTTTAAGCGGCACCAGCGGCGCGACAGTGACTTACACGATAAACGGCGGTGGCAACCAAACGACGGTATTAACGGGCGGAACGGTAACGGTCAGCGTCCCGAGTGCTACGGCCAATCAAACCTTGACGTTGGTGTCAGTAAGCGATGGTAGTTGCAGTCAAAACCTGACTGGAACGTCAACGGTGACCGTAAATAATTTACCCAGCGCCTCCATTTCAGCCAACAACAGTCCCATTTGTGCCAATAGTACGGGCACATTTACTTTGGGCGGCACCAGCGGCGCTACCGTGACTTATACGATAAACGGCGGCGGCAACCAAACGACTACTTTAACTGGAGGCACGGCCACGGTCAGCGTCCCGAATGTGACGGCGAATCAAACATTAACTTTGGTATCAGTAAGCGATGGTAATTGCAGCCAAAACCTGACAGGGACGTCAACGGTGACGGTCAACAATTTACCCAGCGCTTCCATTTCAGCCAACAACAGCCCCATTTGTGCCAACAATACGGCCACATTTACCTTGAGCGGCACCAGCGGCGCGACTGTGACTTACACGATAAACGGCGGCGGCAACCAAACGACGGTATTAACGGGCGGCACGGCCACGGTCAGCGTCCCGAATGTGACGGCGAATCAAACATTAACTTTGGTGTCAGTAAGCGATGGTAGTTGCAGCCAGAACCTCACAGAAACTTCAACGGTAACGGTAAATAATTCACCTACGGCCTCCATTTCAGCCAACAACAGTCCCATTTGTGCCAACAGTACGGCCACATTTACTTTAAGCGGAACCAGCGGTGCGACAGTGACTTACACGATAAACGGCGGCGGCAACCAAACGACGGTATTAACGGGTGGAACGGTAACGGTTAGCGTCCCAAGCGCGACGGCGAATCAAACATTAACTTTGGTATCAGTAAGCGATGGTAGTTGCAGCCAAAACCTCACAGGAATTTCAACGGTAACGGTCAACAATTTACCTACGGCCTCCATTTCAGCTAACAACAGTCCCATTTGTGCCAACAGTACGGCCACATTTACTTTGAGCGGAACTAGCGGCGCGACAGTGACTTACACTCTCAACGGCGGTGGCAACCAAACGACCACTTTAACGGGCGGAACGGCCACGGTCAGCATCCCGAGCGCGACGGGGAATCAAACATTAACTTTGGTATCAGTAAGCGATGGTAGTTGCAGCCAGAACCTCACAGAAACGTCAACGGTAACGGTAAATAATTCACCTACGGCCTCCATTTCAGCCAACAACAGTCCCATTTGTGCCAACAGTACGGCCACATTTACCTTGAGCGGGACTAGCGGCGCGATAGTGACTTACACTCTCAACGGCGGTGGCAACCAAACGACGGTATTAACGGGTGGAACGGCAACGGTCAGCGTCCCGAGTGCTACGGCCAATCAAACCTTGACTTTGGTGTCGGTAAGCGACGGGACTTGCAGCCAAAACCTGACGGTGACGTCAACGGTGACGGTCAACAATTTACCCAGCGCTTCCATTTCAGCCAACAACAGCCCGATTTGTGCCAACAGTACGGCCACATTTACCTTGAGCGGGACTAGCGGCGCGACAGTGACTTACACGATAAACGGCGGCGGTAACCAAACGACCACTTTAACGGGCGGAACGGCAACGGTCAGCGTCCCGAGTGCTACGGCCAATCAAACCTTGACTTTGGTATCAGTAAGCGATGGTAGTTGCAGCCAAAACCTGACGGGGACGTCAACGGTAACGGTCAACAATTTACCCACCGCCTCCATTTCAGCCAACAACAGTCCCATTTGTGCCAACAGTACGGCCACATTTACTTTAAGCGGAACCAGCGGCGCGACAGTGACTTACACGATAAATGGCGGTGGCAACCAAACGACTACTTTAACGGGAGGGACGGCAACGGTCAGCATCCCGAGCGCGACGGGGAATCAAACATTAACTTTGGTATCAGTAAGCGATGGTAGTTGCAGCCAGAACCTCACAGAAACGTCAACGGTAACGGTAAATAATTCACCTACGGCCTCCATTTCAGCCAACAACAGTCCCATTTGTGCCAACAGTACGGCCACATTTACCTTGAGCGGGACTAGCGGCGCGATAGTGACTTACACTCTCAACGGCGGTGGCAACCAAACGACCACTTTAACGGGCGGAACGGCAACGGTCAGCGTCCCGAATATGACGGCGAATCAAACATTAACTTTGGTATCAGTAAGCGATGCGAATGGATGTTCGCAACCATTGGCGGGGATGGCGACAGTTACTATTCAAACAAAACCCTCTATTTCGCTACAAGTGCAGAGCCAAGAATTAAACGAAGGCAATAACCAAGTATTCTGCGACACAGACGCTAATCTTGTCAATAGTTTACAGTTTGGTATTTCGAGTTCGTGCGTTTCGGTTTCTCCTGTTTGGCGAGTGCAAGTAGGCAGTGGCGCATGGAGCAACTGGGCTCCCAATCCCCCAATTTCTCAATCCTCCAATAATCAACTCCACCGTTATCAAGCGGCCTGCGACGCCAATTGTGCTGCTACTTACTCGGGGGTGATTGAAGTAACTATCAACTATCGGGCTTCTGTTCCCCAGAACGTATCGCTGATAACAGATGCAGATGGCGTAGCGGTGGCAGTTGGTGAAACCAAGGAAGTTTGTGCCTTATCAACAACTCCTATTTTATTCACAGCGACTTGTGGGACGGGAGAAATCATTGTTTACTCCGTTGATGGCGGTGAATATACGACAGGAGTACCCTCAGGACTGGCAGACAATCAGTACCACAATTACCGTGTTCGCTGTCGAGAGGCAAATGGTATTCCGTCTTGTGTAGAAAGCGAATCTGGGGTGATGCGGTTAAAATTAGTTCCAATTCCCGCTGCCCCTCAAGTGTCCCTTTTCCCTGAAACCAGTTGCAACCCAACCACAAGTTTTAGCGGGCAATCATCTTGCGGTTCCCTAAAAACAGTTTGGTACAATGCCACTACCAACATTGCTTTGCCTAACTTGCCTTCTACTATTCCTGCCGAAACGACTTCTTACTACGCTCGTTGTCAGACGGAAACGGGTTGCGTAAGCGAAAGAAGTCAAGTTGTGACTTTTACGCTCCAAACGACTTATCAAGCCCCTGTTGTGACTGTTTCGCAAGAAATTGTGTGTATAGGGACGACCGTTGTTGTCTCAGCCAACTGCCCCGCAGGAAGTCGAACGTTCTGGAATACAGGTATCACCGCAGCAAGTTTTGAAGTGGCATTCAGCAACGTAATCAAACAGACCTACTGGGCTAAATGCCTTTTTGACGGTGGTTGCCAAAGCCAAGAAAGTAATCGTAAGGATGTATATTGGAACGCCTTCGTGGTCACCTTGATCAACATTGGCGAATCAAGGTCGTCGGTAAAAATCAACGACCGAATGGCTTGGTCTAGCCAATTCATTACCCGTGATGGTGGTCCTACTTTAGAACAAAGCACCCAGCAAAATCCGACGTTATTTTTTGTGGAGAATCCCAACAAAATGGCTCCTCGTTTCTGGACAATCAATGCCGATGCCTGTGCCTTGGGAACAAACGGCTCTTTGACTTTTGACATGTTGGCAACGCCCGAAATGGGTGTGATTCGTTCGTTTAATACCCACGAAAATAATGCCCCTTATTTTATGTATGCCAATCGTGAAGGCTGGACGGAATTATACGCCCAAAATCACCCAGCTTATGGTTTTTACGCCGACAATGGCGCGGGAGGAAATGCCTATGATTCAGGTTTACCCAAAGGGCTATACAAATTGAGTATTCGTTATTGGGACCAAAAAGGCTGGGGAAGTATTTATCCCTCCACCCGCCAAGCGCAAGGCAATGTCCTGGCTTATCAAGAATATTGGTTCCGAATCCAATCGAAAGATGGCGTAGGAGTAGGAGCTGCGAGGGCGGAGAGCAGTGGGCAAGGGTCGGACCGTCGCACGGTAAATGGCAAGGAGCAAATGGCAACTACTTTGTCATCCTGGCGGTTCGCCGATGCGAGGGATCTAAAATCGACTGATAACGTTTTCGCTACGGTCTTTCCCAACCCAGTAACCAACGCTCTACGGCTGAAAATGGCTGATAACAGCGGGGTTCTAGTACAAGTTTGCTTGAGAGATGCAACAGGCCGAAAGGTGTTAAATCAGCGATTTATTCCTGAAACCGACGCCCATATCGAAGAAATACAGGTGAGTTCGTTAGCAATTGGTGTGTATGTCTTGGAGGTAAGGACGGCTCATTCTATTACTTACTTGAAAGTAATTAAAACAGAGTAGGGTTTTTCATAAAGTGTATTTAAACCGCCGCCTCTTTTTGAGGGTGGCGGTTTTTTTGTAAAATTCATCCTCAAAAACCCTAAAATTAGCCCCGTTTTCAACCACTCTTCTACTTCCCAATGCCCGCCAACCAAAATCTTTTCTACCTTTATCCGCCTTATACGAAGGTTTTTATAACTTTCGTGGTAATACGCATTGGCATCCAAACAATCATTGAAAACATCAAACCTTTACAACAGTGGCAGACGAACCCCAAAAAAGTAAAATGAGCGGTTGGCTCCGCGATTTAGCAGGAGTTTTTGTAGTACTAGACGACCAAAAGGCCGAAGAAAAACCAGTCGCTCCTGCTTCCGCACCCGCACCCGCCGCGCCGCCTAAAAGCACGCCCGTGAGTGCGCCCGTGTTTGTGGCTCCCGCTTCTAATGACTTTGTGGAAGACCTACGAAACCGTTTTCGGAAGATTTTAGAAGAAAAAAATCAGCCTGGTTTCGACTTTTATGAGTTTTCACAAATGCTGTTGCGGACGAGCAACAACCCTAGTGTAGAGCATTTTAAGACGGCCTATGAAGGCGCTAAACTCCTCAACCCTAATTGTAATCAACAGTTCTTGTTGGAGTCGGCGGCTTTTTATAAAACAGAATTACAAAAAGCGTTTGAAGCGACGGTTTCGGCGGGAGAGCAAAAGAAGAATGCCCTTACTACCGAAAAAGCCAAAGAACAACAGCAACTCAATACCGAAGTCAATACCATTGAGCAACAGTTGGCTAAATTGAAGCAAGAAATTGCCAATTTGGAAAAGATACAAACCGAGAAATTGGCCGCTCTTAACGGAATAGATAGTAAGTTTACGGATAAGTTTGCCGAAATTGAGCAAAAAATTCAAGCGACGATTACGGCCAAAGAGGGCGTTGCCAGTGAAATTAGCTTGATTGAAAACGGCATAAAGCAGTATATTTCGTAAAATTTAACCACAACTACTATGAATCTAACAGGTGCAGGCAAAGTCCTTTTGATTTTATTCATCGCGGGGTTGTTGGGCGCAGGGTATTATTTCTTGGGTCCCGATCCTAAAAAAGCAATAACAGAACTTACGACAAAATCGCCCGAAGGTGGCCCGTCGGCAAGTACAACAACCGAATCGACGGCCTCGGACGAGGGTTCTTCGTCGGCCAGCAGCGAGTCGTCGGCAGAGGCTACTTCGACAGCTGGCGCTTTTTCTTATACTGCTCCCGAGCCCGTGGACGGGAAACTCAAAGGCGTCGTTGAGTTAGGAGCTAGCGGTTTCAATTCGTTTGTGGTGAACATCGATAAAGACAAGAACTGGAAGCTCGAACACGCTGAGTTTGGCAATAGCATGGTCATTGAAAACATGGCCTCTGATTATGACATTCGCATTGGCCTAAAACGTTATATTGGTAACATGATGGACCACGGTGTAAGCGGTAAAGATATTCACTTTGTGGTGAGTTCGGGTGCATTGAAAGCTGAAGTAACGGGTAAAATTATCAAAGTGTTGAAAGACATGGGTTACATGGTCAACACCGTAACGCCTGACCAAGAAGGTTCGCTGGGCTTGAAGTGCGCCTTGCCTGCTTCGTTTAGCGACAAAGGTTTCTTTACCGATATTGGTTCTGGAAATACCAAAATCGCATGGACGGAAGGTGGTTCAATTAAGACCCTTGAAACGTACGGCGCTAAGTACTACGAAAAAGGAGTAGCCGACGACAAAGTGTATGAAGAAGTAGGGGCAATGTCGAAACAAGTACCGAAAAGCAAACGAGAAATATGCTTTATCATTGGCGGTGTACCGTTTGACTTGGCCAAAGAGGTACGCAATGGCAAAGAAAGATATACTGTTTTGAAGGCCGCCGAAGCTTACAAGCTCGATAAAGCAAAAACAAAAGCAGGAGGAAATATTTATAAAGCTGTTGCTGATGCTACGGGTTGCAAAACCTTTGTTTTTGACTGGGATGCCAACTTTACTATTGGCTTCTTGTTGGGCTTGAAGTAACTGTTAGTTTTTTCTTTCAAAAGAGGCTGTTTCACCAAACAGCCTCTTTTGTTTTTATTTGTTTATGTTGTTTTGTACTTTTCCACGATTTTAAAAGATTTGAAAGAAATTTATATAATCTATTGTTTATATATTCTATTTTTGCCTTGAAAAACTCGGCTTTCATTTTATGCAGGTATGAATTCTGACCAAAAGGATACACATTTGACCAGTTGGAATCGACTCAGGGCGGGTGATAACTATGCTTTGGGAGAATTATATGATGGGTATATACAAATCTTGTACAAATTTGGCCGCCGACTTTGCAACGATGAAGAACTACTGACGGACGCTATCCATGATGTATTTGAGGATATTTGGAAATACCGAGCGTCATTGAGTGAAGTGGAGGCAAATAACATTCAATTTTATTTGTGTAAATCCCTAAAAACCAAACTTCTCAAGTACCTCAATCGGCAGTCGAGACATACACAACTTTCTGAATTTGAGGAGATAAGTGATGACTACATAGAGTCGGTTGACACTTGGTTTGTCAACCAAGAAACGGAATCCCTCCAAAAACATCAGCTTGAAAAACACATTGCTCAACTCCCTAAGCGCCAGCAAGAAGCGCTTCTTCTTCGTTTTTACGATAATTTAAGCTACGACGAAATTGCCGAAATGATGTCGCTAACGCGTCATTCGGTCTATAATCTTATCTACAAAGCCCTCGGCCAATTGCGCGATAATTGGATATTTGTGGCTGTTTTTGGGGTGTTGAAATTTTTTTATAAATTTTTTTAAAAAAGAAAGAGGTAATCTTCGCACTTCGTTTCTCTATGGGGTATAATGCCTCTGAGAGAATGCCTGAACCCTTAACAAAATACGCCTCCTTTGACGCTGTGCAACTCGCAGCTGATGACTTTTTCCAAGATTGGGTACGAAATCCTTCGGGAGAAACGGATCAATTTTGGAATGAATTTCTTCACACCCATCCTGAACGCCAAACGACGATGGAAGAAGCCCGACAGCTGGTGCAACGAGTCCAAGTTCGTTTGCCCGACCTGCCAGAAGCGAAAGTTCAGGCCCTCAAAACCCGACTTGAGCAGACCCTTGGCTTGCCACTATCGCCGCAAGACGCTCCCGTCATGCCTTTACGCCGCTCGTTTGTGAAACGATTGAGCTGGGTAGCCGCTGCCGTGGTGCTACTGGTAGGCGGTGTGGTAGCCGCTTGGTACACGTCGCAGCCCACCACAGTGTCGTACGCCACTTCTTACGGCGAAACCCGTAAAGTTGAGTTGCCCGACGGTTCGGTGGTGAATTTGAATGCCAACTCAACCTTGTCATTTTCGGAAGATTTGAAAGACAAGGCCATTCGGGAAGTGTGGTTGCAGGGGGAAGCGTTTTTTGAGGTGAAACATACGCCAACCGATGCGAAGTTTCGGGTACATACCAACGACCTCGTGGTGGAAGTACTTGGGACGGAGTTCAACGTCTCTGACCGCCGCAAAACTACCCAAGTGGTGCTTCAATCGGGGAAAGTTCAAATCAAAGCTGCCCAACAATCGGCGGTATTGCGGCCTGGTGATATGGTAGAGTTTCGGGCCGATACGCGTAGCTTGACGCAGCGCAAAGTAAGAACTGAGCTCTACAGTTCTTGGCAAAAAAACATTTGGATTTTGGATGGCGAGGCAATGAGCGATGTTGCTCAGCGCATCGAAGACAACTTTGGGGTCGAAGTAAGTTTTGAAAACCCTGCCCTTGCCAACGAAAAAATATCGGGCACCATTCCTTCGGGCAGTGCCGAAGAAGTACGAGACATTTTGGCCGACCTTCTTAAAGCAGATTGCCAACTCACAGAGAAAAAACTAACGATTAAATAAACCTAACTTTTGAGATAAACCATGTACAAACCATTACTATTATCCTTTTTGGTCTGTGGGATAACAGGTTTTGTTCAAAAAGCAAATGCGCAAGTGTTTGCCGCCAATTACACAACCATTTCTCAGCAAAACAAAAATCAACCCGACCGTAAAGCGTCGATTCCTTTGAAAGAAGCACTACGCGATGCCGAAACGCGTTTTGGGATTCATTTGGTGTATAAAACCGACGAAATTCCGAATCGGTTGATTGCCGCCGATGCCCTCAGTGGCAAACTCGAACAAGTGCTGGAGAACCTCCTAAGCCCTGCGGGCTTGACCTACAAAAAAGTACGAAATACGTACATCATTAAAACCCAAAAAATCAAAAACTCAGGCAAGGAGACCCCTGCCCCTAGCGAGCCAAGTCCTGAGGTATTGCCAAGCACAAGAGCCGTTGCTAACGATTTGTCTAGCCTTAGGTCTGTGCCTTCTCAATTACACGTTCCGACGGCATCCGCAAATGTCGTGGGTATTGATGAGGTAAAAATTGCGGGAAAAGTGGCAGAAGAAAACGGCCAAGGTTTGCCTGGCGTAAGTATTTTGCTCAAAGGAACCAACCGAGGAACCACCACCGATGCCAATGGGGCGTTTCAAATTTCTGTGCCTGATGACAAAGCGGTGTTGGTGTTTAGCTACGTGGGTTACTTACCCCAAGAAGTGGTGGTAGGAGGTCGTACGGCCATAAACATCACGCTGGTCGCTGATACCAAAGCACTCGGAGAAGTGGTGGTTGTAGGCTACGGCGTTCAGAAAAAAACGAGCTTAACCAGTGCCGTTGCTGAGGTAAAAAGCGAACAACTAACGCGCCGCCCCGTGTCGAATGCCAATCAGGCCTTGCAAGGGATTGCACCTGGGGTGACGATTCTTGACCGCGGCGGTTCACCAGGGCCAAATTCTCGGGCCACTGTGCGGGTACGGGGTATTACCACGTTGAGCTCAAACGACCCGTTGTTTATCGTCGATGGGGTAGAACAACCTTTCAACACCATCAACCTCGACGATATTGAGAGTATCTCGGTGCTCAAAGACGCCTCATCGACGGCGATTTACGGGTCGAGGGCAGCCAACGGGGTAGTGCTTGTGACCACCAAACGCGCCAAGTCAGGGAAAGCAGTGGTGGATTATAGCGGTTTTTATGCCGTGCAAAATGCCATTAATAAACCCGAAATGATGGATTTAGAGCCATACATGCGTTTGCAAAACGTAGCGTATATTAACTCAGGAGCGGCGGCTAGGTTTACCGAAACGCAAATTTCGGACTACGTCAATGCTACCGACCGTCTCAAATACCCTCTTCCGAATACGTGGTTTAACACCGTCTTGAAGGCAGCGCCCCAATTTAGCCAAAATGTATCCATCAGCGGGGGTAACGAGTTTTTTCGCGGCCGTGTGGGTGTGCGATACCAAAAACAAGGTGGAATTGCCCCTAATTTTGACAGCGATGTGAAAGAAATTCGCGCTAATACCGATTTTAAAGTGTCTAATCGACTCAGTGCCAGCGTGGACATCAATTACCGCAACAACAACTGGCAAACGCCTGTCAGCGAGTTCAACGTCTTTAATACCATGTTTCACGGATCACTGTGGGCTGTTCCAAAGTATCCCGATGGTACTTACGGCGTGAGCGCTCAAGGCAACAACCCCTTGATGTATGCCGAGATTGCGGGGCTTTCGCGGAATATTCAGGACTATTTGTTTGGAAGTGGAAAAGTAGAATGGGAAATTATTCCAAACTTGAAATTTAGCAGCCAATACGCTATTCGCTACACGGCAGAGCAAAACAAAAACTACACCAATGCTTATACGGTCTTGGATTATTACAATCCGTCGTTGGTCAGAAAAACCATTCCGCGCAGTAGTTTGACCGAAATCCGTAGCGTAACGCGCGAAACAACCCTCAATAATTTGTTGGGATACAGCAATACGTTTGGTCAACACGAAGTGAAAGCATTGGTAGGATACTCAGAAATTCAGAACAAATACAACACCATCAACGCGTATCGGGAAGATTTTTACAACAACGATGTACAGTCGATTGGCTCAGGTTCTGACAACAACAAAAACAGCGGTGGGGTAGATTCTCAGTGGGGGCTTCGCTCGTTTTTTGGGCGGGTCAACTACGCTTTGGCCGACAAGTATTTGTTTGAAGCCAATGCGCGTTACGACGGCTCATCGCGTTTTACGGGCGACAAAGTATATAGCTTCTTCCCATCATTTTCAGCAGGCTGGCGTTTGTCAGAGGAGAAGTTTTTTGAACCGCTCCGTACGGTGGTGGGTGAGTTGAAAGTGCGCGGTTCGTGGGGAAGAACTGGAAACCAAGCAGTAGGCTTGTATAGTTATTTCCAAACCCTCAACTCTTCTACCTATACGTTTGGAGGGTCGGTGGTGCAAGGCTACGTTCAGTCGAACTTGGCCAACCCGAACTTGACGTGGGAAACTACTGCCCAAACCGACATCGGGCTGGATGCGCAGCTTTGGAACAACCGCTTGAGCTTTACGTTTGATTATTACGACAAATTGACCGACGGCATTTTGCTAAACCTACCCATTCCAACAACCGTTGGTTTGAATGCCCCACCCCAAAACGCAGGAAAAGTAGGCAACAAAGGAATTGAATTGGGCTTGACGTACCGCAACAAAACCAAAAGCGGTTTCTCTTACGAAATTGGTGGAAACTTTGCCCAAAACAACAATAAAGTAATTGATTTGGCCAAAACAGGGCCTTACATTTCGGGTTCGGACATCGACCCGCGCTACATCATCAAAGAAGGTTTGCCGTACAATGCCCACTGGGGCTACAAAACCGATGGTTTGTTCCAAACGGCCGATGAAATCAAAGCCTATCCTACGTTGGTACCTAACATGAAACCTGGTGATGTGAAGTACGTGGACTTGAACAACGACGGAAAAATCAACAGCGATGACATGACGTTTATTGGTCTGACGTTCCCGCGTTATACCTTTGGCCTAAACACCAATTTTAGCTACAAAAACTTTACGCTCTTTACCCAGTGGCAAGGCGCGGCCGATGTGGACACGCGCTTGTCGGGGGCGCTGGCCGAAATGGGGAACTACGAAGGTTTTACGCACAAAATTTATACCGATAACTACTGGACGCCCGAGCGCCCCAATGCGCGCTTTCCTCGTCCTGTGAAATTGGATTTGCGCAACGTAGCCACGTCTGACCGCATGATTATCGACGGGTCGTATTTCCGCATGAAAACCATCCAGTTGTCATACAGTTTGCCAAAAGGCTTGTTGGAGCGTATCAAGGCGGGGCGGGCTACGGTTTATGTGAGCGGGACCAACTTGCTTACGTTCTCGAAGTTGAATGAATGGAACCTCGACCCCGAAGCCGAATCAGGGCGAGCGACTTATTATCCTCAAACGTCGCTGACAACGGTTGGTCTTAATGTACAATTTTAACCTTTAAGGAAAGCTTAAAACAATGAAAATCAGCTATATTCTCTCTCTTGTCGTAGGCTTAAGTGTATTGTCGGGTTGCGAACAAAGCCTGCTCGATACCGTGCCCAACGACCGTATTTCATCGGATATTTTCTGGAAAACCGAAAAAGACGCGATTCTTGCCTCCAATGGTTTATATCCTGCTTTGGACGGAGTCAACATCTTTGCCATTGAAGGCGTTACTGATATTTCGCACGTCAACCAAGTATTTCAGGTAGAGTCTAATATTGAAAAAGGCATTCACGATGCGCTCAATTCACGCCCTCAAAGTGAGTGGACGGCGGCTTACCGTGGGATTCGCCTTGCCAACGATTTTTTGGCCAACATTGACAAAGTCCAAACGACCAATACAGCCCTCATTGCCCGCCTCAAAGGAGAAGCGCGTACGCTTAGAGCGTATCAATATACGAAGCTTGTGGGGCTTTTTGGAGATGTACCTTTGGTAACGACGACCATTGGTATTGAAGAAGGACGGACGCTCAAGCGGACATCCTCGGCCCAAATTTGGGATTTTGTGCTCAAAGAACTTACTGAAGCTGCCAACGATTTACCCGCCACCCAAACCGACAAAGGGCGCATCACCAAAGGAGCGGCCTTGGCCTTGAAAGCACGGGCTGCACTCTGGGCGGGACGTTACCAAGAAGCGGCCGATGCGGCCAAAGCGGTGATTGATTCAAAAACGTACGCTTTGTATTCGAGTTATGCCAACCTTTTCTCGTACGCCGCCGAAAACAATTCGGAAGTGATTTTGGACAAACAGTTTATCAAAGATACGTACTCCAACAACGTGTTTGCGAGCATGGGGCCGTATAGCCAACGCACGGCCAACAACACCTACGTGCCTACCAAAGCGCTGGTGGATGCTTACCCAATGGCCAACGGCAAGGAAATTACGGACCCTACCAGCGGTTTTGACCCTAAAAACCCGTATGCCAACCGCGACCCGCGTTTGAGGGCTTCGGTTTTTGTACAGGGCGACGATTTGCCCGATGGGAAGAAATTTGACCCTCGTCCAACAAGCGGAACGGCCGATGCCATTGGCAATACTTATTTAGCCACTTCGACGGGTTTTGTGTTGAAAAAATACATCAACAAAGAAGACTTAACCACGGGTGGAAACTGCGGAATCAACATCGTTTTGTTGCGGTATGCCGAGGTGCTTCTTACGTACGCTGAAGCAAAAATTGAACTTAATCAAATAGATGCCACCGTTTACGACGCCATTAATCAGATTCGTCAGCGCGCCGATGTGAAATTGCCTGCCCTGACGACGGGGCTGTCGCAAGCACAGTTGCGTGAGGCTGTCCGTAAAGAGCGCTTGCTTGAATTGGCGTTTGAGGGACTCCGTTTGTTCGACATTCGCCGCTGGAAAACCGCCGAAAAAGTAATGGTAGGCGATGTTTATGGAATGACGTATGCAGAAGGTGCCGATTTGAAAACCATTCAGATTGCGTCATTTACCCGCGTTTTTGATCCTGCCAAACACTACCTCTGGCCTATTCCTCAGAAAGAACGCGAACTCAATCCCGAGCTTACCCAAAATTCGGGCTGGTAATTTGAGCTGAGACATCAGTAGTATCCAACTCCATTTCTATTTTAAAACAAACAAGCAGCGGTAGGACGTCAAGTGCGTTCCTACCGCTGGTTCAATCAACCGAAGCAGAATATGAAACGAATTGTTTTGTTGCTTTTCCTTTGTTGGGGAACAATGGCATTGGCCCAAAAATCGACTTCTAAACCCAACGTCATCTACATCTTCGCCGACGACCTTGGCTACGGTGAAGTAGGTGCTTATGGACAAAAGAAAATCAAAACCCCTAACCTCGACCGACTAGCGGCGGGCGGAATGCGCTTTACGCAGCATTATTCGTCGGCGCCCGTGTGTGCACCCTCGCGTTGTGGATTGATGACAGGTCGCCATACAGGCCATACGTACATTCGCGGAAATTATGAACTTGGTGGTTTTGAGGACGATAAAGAGGGCGGACAAATGCCGTTGAACGAAGGAGCATTTACCATTGGGCATTTGTTCCAAAAATCGGGCTACAAAACGGGCGCGGTTGGAAAATGGGGGATGGGCATGGCCAATACAACTGGCAATCCTAACCAACAAGGTTTTGACTTCTTCTATGGGTTGCTTTGCCAAAAACAATCGCACAATTTTTACCCTACTCACTTGTGGAAAAATGGGGAAAAAGTGGCGCTAAACAACCCCTATATCAAAGTTCACCGCCCCATGCCCGAGGGCGATGAAAACTACGAGTATTACGTAGGGAAAGACTATGCGATTGATAAAATGACGGAGGAAGCAACGGGCTTTATCACTGAGAACAAAAGCCGTCCTTTCTTCCTGTATTTGCCTTATACCTTGCCTCACTTGTCGCTGCAAGCGCCTGCTGAGGCGGTCAAAGAGTACATTGGAAAGTTTGACGAAAAACCGTACCGTGGACAAACGGGCTATGCCTCTACGCGTTATCCGTACTCGACCTACGCGGCCATGATTTCGTATTTGGACAAGCAAGTAGGGCAGATTTGGGAGTTGGTAAAAAAACTCGGGATAGAAGACAATACCATCATTATGTTTTCGAGCGACAACGGGGCGACTTTTGTGAAACACGTGGACGCGGCGTTTTTTGAAAGTGCAGGGCCGTTTCGTGGGTTGAAAATGGACGTCTATGAGGGCGGAATTCGGGTGCCAATGATTGCGTATTGGAAAGGAAAAATCAAGCCTGGGCAAGTCACTGACCATGTTTCGACGCAGTATGACGTGCTGGCGACTTGTGCCGATTTGTTGGGAACAAAACCTGCCCTTCCGACCGACGGAGTGTCATTTTTGCCCACACTTTTGGGAAAACCTACGCAGATTCAGCATCCTTATTTGTATTTTGAATATCCCGAAAACGGAGGTCAGTTGGCAATTCGGAAAGGTGACTGGAAAGGTGTAAAACGAAACGTAAAGGCAAACCGCAACGGCGATTGGGAGATTTATAACTTAAAAACTGACATTGGCGAACGGAACAATGTGGCCACGGCTCACCCCGAGTTGGCCAAGGAATTTGACGAAATCGTACAGCGCGAACACCGCCCCGCGCACGTTCATGAATGGGAGTTTGTGGATCCAAAATTTGAAGCGAAGAAGTAGGTTCGTAAAGTTGAACACTCTGTTTCTTAGCGCGAAATTCAAAAATCGAGCCTCTGTTGGCTGGTTATCCTCTATTCATTTTTATTACAAAGTCCACAAAGACCCCAATAGAAATCAGGTTGAACGCATTAAAAAAAGTAGCCTCAGCGAGGCTAAATCTTAGTAGAAAAAAAGGGGTAAAGGCCACCCAAAAGCCCCATCGGGGTGACATCTTTCACCGAACGTCGGCCGCCCCGATGGGGCTTTTGGGGGATTTGATTCATTTTTCTACTAACAGGTTGCTCCTCTGGAGCAATCAATAGCCGCTTTATATTTTAATGCGTTCAACCTGAATGAAAATAGCATAATATCACTTTGTGGGCATTGTGCTATTCTTAGCGTTCTTTGTGGTTGGTAGTGTTTAAATAGCTTCCTAACTATTACAAAATATGAGAAAGCTTTCAATTGTTTTTTTGGCAATGTGTGCCGTGGTGGGTATTTCTGCCTTTACTATTTTTTCAACGGAAAAAGCGCCCAAAGCGACCCCACCCAATATCATTTTGATTTTTATGGATGATTTGGGCTACGGCGACTTGAGTTGCTACGGGGCGTTGCAATACCGTACGCCTCAGCTCGACAAATTGGCGGGAGAAGGAGTGCGTTTTACCAATTTTCTGGCAGCTCAAGCGGTGTGTAGTGCTTCGCGGGCAGCGTTGATGACGGGCTGTTATCCCAACCGTGTCGGCATTTCGGGTGCGTTGTTTCCCAATGCCAAAGTAGGATTAAACCCCGACGAAACCACCATTGCTGAGTTGTTGAAAGAAAAAGGCTACGCCACGGGGATGTTTGGGAAATGGCATTTGGGTGATAAACCTGAGTTTTTACCAACAAAACAGGGCTTTGATGAATACGTTGGTTTGCCGTATTCAAACGATATGTGGCCCGTGCATTACGATGGCAAACCGATTGCCAACGAGTCTGATAACCGTAAAAAGAGTTTTCCCTATTTGCCTTTGTTGAGCAACAACGACACCATCCAAGAAATCAAAACCCTTGATGACCAAGCCAAACTGACGGGAATTTATACCGAACGTGCGGTTAATTTTATCAAAAAGAACAAAAAAGGGCCGTTCTTTATTTATTTACCGCACTCGATGCCTCACGTACCGATTGCGGCTTCGGCTAAGTTTAAGGGCAAGAGTAACCAAGGAACTTACGGCGATGTGTTGCTCGAAATCGACTGGTCGGTGGGTGAAATCATGAAAGCCCTGAAAGAAAATGGGTTGGATAAAAATACAGTGGTGATTTTTACGAGCGACAACGGCCCTTGGCTCAACTACGGAAACCACGCAGGCTCATCGGGCGGCTTGCGCGAAGGGAAAGGCAATAGTTTTGAGGGAGGGCAACGCGTACCTTGCATCGTTCGCTGGAAAGGTGTCACGCCCGAAGGTGTCGTTTGTAACAAACTTACTTCGACCATTGATTTGCTGCCTACCATCGCCAACATCTGCGGAGCAAAATTGCCTGCGAAAAAAATTGATGGCGTGGATATTTTACCACTGCTCAAAGGCAACATGGACGCCACGCCTCGGAAGTATTTTTACTACTATTATCGTCGCAATAACCTAGAAGCCGTGCGCCGCGATGACTGGAAACTCGTCTTACCCCATGAAGGCCGCACTTACGAAGGACAACAGCCAGGCAACGACGGTTTCCCAGGAAAAGCCCCCGAAAATCATCCGTTTCCGTTGGCTTTGTACGACCTTCGCCGCGACCCGTCGGAGCGCTACGATGTGAAAGAGCTTTATCCTGAGATTGTGACAGAGCTCCAAAAAGTAGCCGACGAAGCCCGCGAGGACTTGGGCGACGACCTCACTAAACGCGAAGGAAAAAATGTTCGTCCCAGTGGACGGGTGAAGTAAAGAATGAAACCATCAAAAAAGTCGTTCCCCAGCTAGGTGGAACGACTTTTTTGTGTTTTCTTCCGACACTATTTCAAGAATCCTATGCCTCCTATGAACAAAAACGAACGTTATATCGCCATCGCTGTTGGCTTATTGCTCCTGATTGGAGCCGCTGTCTATTACCAATTTCGCCAAAAAGAAACCGTTAAACAAGCATTTGCGCCTGACTCAACGGTCTATTCCAAACAAGATTATACCACTTTGGTACTTGATAGCACGGTGTTGGCGTCGTTTTTTGCGTCACGTTCGCTGGCCGATAGCCTTCAGGGCGATGTGCGCTCGTTTTATCAGCGACGCGGGTATCAGTATGCGTGGTTTAGCGAAAACCGCCTTGCCAACGCTGCCAACAATTTCAATAACTTACGCCAAAGCTACATCAACGATTTTGCAGACAGCAGCCTGTACAATGCCGAAATCGACCGATTGGTGAACGAAGCCGAAACCCAAGGGACGAAGTTTTTGGCCAATAAGGTAGAAGTACAAACCCTCGAATTGCTTCTGACGACAGCGTTTTTTCAGTACGCCGATAAAGCATACGCGGGTACCGTCAAAGATTTGTTGGATTTGGAGTGGTTTATTCCCCGTAAAAAGAAAAATTTTCAAGCGTTGTTAGACACGCTCGTCCTCGCCAAAGGACAGCCGATTCGTGAGCCTGTCAATCGTTATTATACGTTGTTGAAAGAAAAACTGCGTCAGTACCGACTTATTCAGCAGGAAGGCGGGTGGCCTAAATTGGAATTTGAAGGAAAAGCGCCCAAAAAAGGCGACGAAGATTCGACGGTTTTGGTGTTGAAGCAAAACCTACACCGCTGGGGCGACTTAAAAACGCTGGATTCGACGAGGATATTTGATGACTCGGTGGCCGTGGCCTTAAAACGCTTCCAACACCGAATGGGCCTCTCGGAAACGGGTAAATTGGACGAAAAGACGTTGGTGGAAATAAACCGACCCGTAGAAGAACGCATCCGCCAAATGATGCTCAACATGGAACGGTTGCGGTGGGTGCCCGATGAACTCGAACCAAATATGTTGCTGGTTAACATTCCTGAGTATCGTTTACACGTGTTTGAAAATGGCGCTCAATCGTGGATGTGCAAAGTCGTGGTGGGAAAAGAAGCGACTAAGACAAGCATTTTTAAAGGAAACCTCTCGTATGTGGTGCTAAACCCGTATTGGGTGGTGACCAACAACATCATCAACAACGAAATTTTGCCCAAACTGAAACGTAATCCAGGGTATTTGGCACGAAACAACATGGAAGTGGTGTCGGGCAACAAAGTGATAAATCCGTCCTCGGTTAGGTGGAGTGCTTATACCAAAAACGTTCCATATACCATTCGACAAAAGCCTGGGAAGGGAAATTCTTTGGGGAAAGTTAAGTTTTTATTTCCCAATAGTTACAGCATCTATTTACACGATACGCCTTCAAAAAGCCTCTTTGGAGAGACTTCGCGGGCCTTTAGCCATGGCTGTATCAGGGTGTCCGAACCCGAAAAATTGGCACTGCACGTATTAAAAAGTGTCCCAGAATGGAACGAAGAGAAGCTAAATGCCGTTTGGAAAACACAAAACGAGAAATGGATAACCGTTCGTCCTTCGCTTCCAGTGTATATTGTCTATTTTACAACTTGGGTGGATAATACGGGTCAACTCAACTTCCGCCGTGACTTATACGGGTTGGATAGTGCGTTGGCAAAAGAAGTTTTTGGAGAACAATAACAAGCACAAATGTCGGAAATTTCATGCGGCGTTGATTTCGGAACGTCAAACTCTACCATTGCATTTTACCGAGATAACCAACTCACGTTGGTGCCCGTCGAAGGGACAAACACCACCATTCCTAGTGCAATATTCTTTGAACGCATCGACAACACGCCTCATTACGGGCGCGACGCGGTGCAGCTGTTTTTGGGGCGGAACAAAGGCCGTTTTATGCGCAGTTTGAAGCGGATATTGGGAACAACGATTATGAAACAGGGAACGCTCGTCAACGGCAGTCCGATGTATTTTAGTCGAATCATTGGTCAGTTTGTCAAAAACCTCAAAGACAAAGCTGAACTGGAAGCGGGGCAAGAAATCGAGAGTGTGGTGATGGGGCGGCCTGTTCATTTTATTGATAACGACCCTGTGGGCGACAAAAATGCCCAAGAAGAACTACGGAAAATTGCGCAACAAGTAGGCTTCAAACACATTGAGTTTCAGTTTGAGCCGATTGCCGCAGCGTTTGCCCACGAAATAAACGTATCGGGCGAAAAACTGGCGTTGGTGGTGGACATCGGCGGGGGTACGTCCGATTTTACGGTGATTCGCCTTTCGCAGCATTTTTTGAATAGAACCAACCGCGCCAACGATATTTTGGCCAACACAGGGGTGCGGATTGGTGGCAACGATTTTGACAAAGACTTGAGTTTGACTTCGTTTATGCCCGAATTGGGTTTTCGTAGTACGTACGGCGACAAACACTTGCCCGTACCGCTCAAGTATTACTACGATTTGGCCGAATGGAGTAAAGTCAACTCGCTTTATACGCCCAAAAACCGAATGCAGATTTACCAGTATTTGGGCCAATCGCACGACCCTGAGCGACTTTCTCGGTTGTTGAATGTCATCGACCAAGAGAGTGGGCACGTCTTGTTAGGAGCTGTGGAAGAGGCAAAAATCGCTTTGACTTACCACGATGTCAATTGTTCCTCGCTTGATTTTTTAGCGGAAGGATGTACCGTTGAGACCTCCAAAGCGGTCTTTGAGGAATCCATTGCCGCAGAAATTGAACAAGTGACCGTGGCCGCAACGGCCTGTGTACAAGAAGCAGGAGTGAAGCTTCAGGATATTGAGTTGATTATTTTGACGGGAGGTTCTACTGAGATTCCCGCAGTTCAACTTGCTTTTAAAAACCTATTTTCCCATGCCGAAGTAGCAGATGGCAACAAACTCGATAGTGTTGGGGTAGGGTTGGCTTATGACAGCCAACGTAAGTTTCAAATGGGGTAATGGTAGTGTGTTGGGGTTTTGAGAAACCCCAACCACGCATTTTATTTTAAGTTATTGGCCAAACGAAGCAATTCGATTTCGGCGGCTTTGGCGGCAAAACTGTAATTGACAAACGCATACCCGATACTTTCAAAACTCTGTTGGGCTTGGCGCACCTCCACGATGGTCGCTTGGCGAAGCTGATAACGTTGGAGTGTCAAATCAAGCAGTTTTTTTGAAAGCTCTACGTTCTTCTTTTGTTCTTCCAGCTGCTGCAAATTCATTGAATATGTTTGATACGCCTTCACGACGTTGTTGCTCAACGTCCGCTGGAGAATTTCTTTGCGTAAGCCTGCATTTTTGGTATTGATGGCCGCGATTTGTTCTTGGCGTTTGAAAATACCTCCGTTGTAAATAGGAATGGTTAGTCCTACACCCAAAAACGGCCCACTACTTTGGTTGAGGAGTAGCTGCCCAGCGGTTTGTTGGTTACGGTTGTAGTTAAAACCCATGTTTGCCCGCAGCGTGGGGTAGCGTTGTGCTTGAACTTCTTTGGCTGCCCATTCCGCAATTTTGATTTGGTTATCGGCGGCCATTACGTCGGCGTTGCGGTTAGCGTTCCGCAAAATATCGTCCATTTGAAGGCTTTTGTCAACCAAAATCGTGTCTTGGATGGCGATAAGGGTGTCAGGGCGAAGGTTTAACAAAAGCAATAAATCGGTTTTAGCTTGGGTCACAATCAGTTGTTGCGACTGCTTGGTTTGGAGCAAAGCGTTCAGGTCAAGCTGAGATTGAAACAAGTCGGCGTTGTTGGCCAATCCTACGTTTTGTTGCACCTTTACCAACTCTAGGCGGCGCTCTGCCACATCAATCGACTGGTCGATGGTGCGGATGTACGCCTGTTGACGAATGACGTCATAATAACCCGCCATTACGCCCGCAATCGTGTTTTGAACTTGGGCATTGAGCAACTGCTTGCTTTGCAGTTCGAGCTGCTCAAGGCGTTTTTTGGTCGATTTAACGCGGTTGCCGTTGTAAAGTAGAATACTGCTCGTAATGTTGGAGTTCAGCTGATTGGCGGCAGCACCGTTTCGCTTAATTTCCACCCCCGTGTTGAGCTTCTGATTGACGTTGGTGTATTGCTCGTTGTCGTTGATGGTGGCAGTTACCGTAGGCAAGGCACCAGCGATACTTTTGTCGTTGTTGATATGGGCTACCTGAACGTTGTTTTTCAACACCTCAATATCGAGGTTATTTTTGAGCGCAATGCCGATGGCATCGTTCAGGGTCAAGTTTTGAGAAAAGGCGATTTGACCAGAAATTGTCAAACCCAATACTATCAAAAATTTCCTCATTGTGATGAGATTACGTGCCAAAGCACAGTTAATCATTATTTGTTAATTGTAGATAAAATGGTGGAAGTTAGGCATTGCTAACTTCCACTGTCTTTTCTTCTACGTTATCGGCGTTTTTGTGTTTTCCCGAAACAAACGTATATACCGCTGGAACGACAAACAATGTAAGAACAAGGGAGAACATGATGCCGCATACGACCACAATTCCGAGCGGAATACGGCTGGTACTGGCAGCTCCCAAGCTCAACGCAATCGGCAAAGCTCCCAAAGAAGTAGCAAGGCTGGTCATCAAGATCGGACGCAAACGTTGTGTTGAAGCGTCGATAACGGCTTCTACTTTCTTGAGGCCATGTTCGCGCCGTTGGTTGGCAAATTCCACAATCAAGATTCCGTTTTTGGTCACTAGACCAATCAACATGATCATTCCGATTTGGGAGAAAATGTTGAGGGTTTGGTCAAAGGCCCACAAGCTCAACAACGCCCCCGCCAACGCCAATGGTACCGTAATCATGATGGTGAAAGGGTCGATGAAGCTCTCAAACTGAGCCGCTAATACCAAGTAAATAAGTACCAAAGCCAACATAAAGGCAAAAAGGATGTTCGACGAACTTTCTGAGAAGTCACGCGAGGGCCCTGATAATGCCGTTTGGTAGCTTTCGTCGAGGAGTTTGTTGGAAATACTTTCCATGGCTTTGATACCGTCGCCGATGGTGTAGCCTTCCGCCAGCGAAGCCGAAATGGTCGCCGCCTTGTAACGATTATAGTGGTAAATCGTGGTAGGAGTCGTACTTTCTTCCCAACGAATTACGGAGCTTAATGGAATATTTTCGCCGCGCGAGTTGCGTACGTACAAGCGGCCGATGTCTTCGGGCTTGTTACGGTCGGTGCGCTCTACTTGGGCAATGACGGAATACTGGTAGCCATTTTGGATGAAATAAGCCAAGCGACCACCACTAAACGCCGCCTGAATGGTTGCTACTACGTCTTGGGTCGTAAGTCCTAAGTCTCTGATTTTCATTCGGTCAACGGACAGTTTTAACTCAGGACGGTTAAACTTCAAGTTGACATCGACGTTGGCAAAGGTTTTGTCCGAACGAGCTGCTTCCAAAAATTTCGGGATAATAGCGCGGAGCTTATCAAGGTCTTGGTTTTGAAGAATAAACTGTACAGGCAAACTACCACGTGAGCCAAAACCTACCGAAATGGTTTGTTCTTGAACGGCAAACACCCGTGCTTGGTTAAAGCGGCTGAGCTTTTTCTGCAAATCGTTTACAATATCGCTTTGGCTACGGGTACGCTCGGTGGGTTCTACCAAGGCCAAACGAGGTGCCGCGCTGTTGGTAGAACCACCTCCTCCAGGGCCTCCGCCTGGCGTACGCACAAAAATAAAGTCGCGTTCAGGAATAGAATCATATAAAAACTTGCCTAATTCATCGGCGATTTTGGACATAGCGCTGTAACTTGTTCCTTCGGGAGCAGTCACGTTAAAACGAATACTGCTGCGGTCTTCTAACGGTGCAAGCTCACTTTTCAACGTCCCCATGCAATACCAAATAATCCCTCCACAGGCCAAGACAATGACCCAAGCCATCCAGCGCACTTTCAAAAAGCCCGTAAGCATCGCTTTGTATCCATCTTCCATGCCACGGAAGAATGGCTCGGTTTTTTGGTAAAACCAGCCATGACCCGCGTTTTTGCGCGAAAGATAGACGTTCAAGACGGGCGTAATGGTAAGCGATACAAAGGCGGAGACGAGTACGGCGGCGGCCAATGTTACCCCAAACTCTCGGAAAAGACTACCAATAAACCCTTCCAAGAAAATAACGGGTAAAAACACAATCGCCAGTGTAATGGAAGTTGAAATAACGGCAAAGAAGATTTCTTTACTTCCTTCAATGGCCGCTTTCCGAATCGGCAAACCTTGTTCGAGCTTCTTAAATATGTTTTCGGTGACTACAATACCGTCATCGACTACCAGACCCGTGGCCAATACAATCGCCAACATGGTAAGGATATTGACTGAGAAACCCGCTAGATACATAATGAAAAACGTAGCCACGAGCGAAATCGGAATGTCAATCAATGGACGAATCGCAATGAGCCAATCGCGGAAGAAAAGGAAGATAACGATAACCACCAAGATAAACGAAATGATGAGCGTTTCTTCTACTTCGGCAAGTGAATTACGAATGTTTTTGGTGTTGTCACTTAATACTTTGATTTGGACGTCGCTTTTGCTACTCTTCTGGATTTGCGCAACGCGTTTGTAGATTTCGTCCGCAATTTTGATGTTGTTGGCACCAGGTTGGGGGATGATGGCCAAGCCCACCGCGTGTAAGCCGTTGTATTTCCAGCTTTGTTCGAGCTGTTCTGGGCCTAGTTCTACTTTGGCAACATCGCTCAATCGCACGATTCCTGTCGCATCTTCCCGAATGATAAGGTCTTGAAACTGCTTCTCGGTGGTCATACGACCCAACACCCGAATGGTTAAATCCGTGTTGTTACCGTAGATTTTTCCAGGAGGTAGTTCAATGTTTTCGTTGTTCAGCGCCGAACGAATGTCGGAGAAGGCAACGTTGTAAGCACTCATTTTGTCGGGGTTAAGCCAAATACGCATGGCGTAGCTTTTTTGCCCAAAAATGTTGATAGCACTTACCTCGTCAACGGTTTGAAGCTGTTGTTGGAGGACGTTTTCGGCATAGTCACTCAATTCGAGCAAACTTTTACTTTCACTCTGAATGGCCAAAATCATAATAAAGTCGCCGTTGGCATCGGCTTTCGATACTACTGGCGGAGCGTTGATGTCTTGCGGAAGACTACGCAAGGCTTGACTCACCTTGTCGCGCACGTCGCTGGCGGCCGCTTCGAGGTCAACGCCGAGGTTGAACTCTACGCTGATTTGGCTGTTACCTTGCGAGCTAGAAGAAGTAATGGTGCGGATACCCTGAATCCCATTGACTTGTTTTTCAAGGGGTTCGGTGATTTGGCTCTCAATGATGTCGGGGTTAGCACCCGTATAAGAGGTACTCACCGAAATCAGTGGCGGGTCGATGGCGGGATAGTCCCTCACCGCCAAAAACGAAAGCCCCACTACTCCGAAAATAATGATTGCCAAGTTCATCACTGTGGCAAGCACGGGGCGGTTTATGGATAGTTCTGAAATGTTCATTTCTTTGCTTTTCTTACTTTGAGAACGGCGTCAGGTTTGGCAAATAATACCCCTGTTACAACGACAGAGTCGCCCACGTTAAGACCTTGGGTAATTTCTACGTTGTTAGAACTACGGACTCCTGTTTGTACGTTGACAAACGCAGCTTTTCCGTTTTTAACCAGGATAACTTGGTTGTTGCGGTCGTCGGGAATAATGGCATTGGTCGGAATCATAATGGCTTTCTTGTTGTTGCCATTGCCAATAATTACCTTGGCAAAAGCCCCAGGATTGGCGCGAGAATCGTCCATGAGAGCGCGCACGACCAAGCTACGGGTGAGTCGGTTGGCTTGCGGTTCAAGGGCAATCACAGTTGCTCGGCTCAAAACCGAATCACGTCCATCCACGCGAACTTTCACTGTCGAACCAATCCGAACCAATTCGCTGTATTCTTCGGGAAGGGTAAAATCAATTTTCTTTTTACCCAACTGTTGAATCGTCGCAATGATGGACGTAGGGGTTACGTACGAACCTGGGCTGATTTGACGAAGACCAATCGTTCCCGTAAATGGCGCACGAAGTACCGTTTTGTCAATCAGGGTTTGGGTATAAGCCATGTCAGCCTTGAGGGTGTTGACGGTATTCAAAGCGGCGTCGTAGTCGCTTTGGTTGATGCCATTTACGTCAAGAAGTTTTTTGAAACGTTCTTCGGTGCGCACTGCGTTGTCCAACTGCACTTTGGTTCGTTGCATTTGGGCTTCGAGGTCGGCGCTGTTGATGCGGGCTAAAATCGCTCCTTGCGTGACCGTTTTTCCTTCGGGAACGTTGAGATAGGTCAAGCGTCCGCTTACTTCAGGGCGTAGCTCGGTCGATTCGCTCGGAATAATCGTTCCGTTGACTTCAACTACACTGGTGAGGGGCTGAGGAGTAGCTACCATGACATCTACAAGGGTAGGTTTGTCTTTTTTCTCTTCGCGACCGCCACCTCCTTCTTTTCCCTTTTTTTCTTTACAAGCAGACAGCGACAAACAAACCAATACTGTCGACAAACTTATGTAAAAAGAATGCGTGGGTTTGGAATAATTCATTCAAAATAAGATTTAGAGAGCTCTGTAGTTCGTTTTGTGAGGTATTAACAAGTAAACAAATGTAAGTGTTATGCAAAAATGGTGTTTAGGTATCGTACCGAAAGCCCCTAAAAATGAGAGCAAACGGCTTTTTGACGCTACAACCCCTTTTGTAAGTTTATTACGACAAAAAAGGGCTTTCGTCCTACTGTAAAAGTGGATTGAAGCCCTTAATTTACCTAGTAAAATGTACAAATCGCCCCTATCGCTCGACAGATTGATTGATTTTGTCGATATTTCTAAAATTCCATCAGGCGCTTTACGTTTTCTTGGTAAGTACTGCCTGTCTCGATTTTGGTTTGTTTTTGATCAAGCATCACAATCATGTATTTGCCCGTAAAATACCGCTCCATCTCCCTGATTTTGCTGCTGTTAACAATCGTTGAGCGGCTTACCCTTACAAAATTTGACGGTAGTTTTTCTTCTAAACTTGTAATCGTATAATTCATCAAATACTGTTTATTATCGACGGTATTGAGCAGCACATATTTATCTTCTGCCTGAAAAAAGCTAATGTCCGACAGCGGTACAAACAAGATTTTATCACCACTTTTGACCGAAATAGAGTGCATTTCTTTCTTCGGTACCATGCTTCCGATGAGCTGCCTGAGGCTTTCTTGGCTGAGCGTTTGTTCTTGTTCGGGCCGCAGGTTTCGGAGCTTGTCCATCGTTTTGGCCAAACGTTCTTTTTCAACGGGTTTGAGCAAATAATCAATGGAGTTTTCTTCAAAAGCTTTGATGGCGTATTGGTCGTAGGCTGTCACAAAAACGACCATAGGCATATACGACAGCCGCGATAACATCTCAAAACCCGTCATTTGGGGCATTTCGATGTCCAGAAAAAGTAAATTGGGGCGTAGCGTTTCAATTTTTTGAATGCCTTCGAGGCCATTGAGGGCTTCGTCAACCACCTCAATGAGGTCATCAAACTGCGTCAATAAACGTTTGAGACGCCCTAAGGCAATGGGTTCGTCGTCGATAAGAAGGGTAGTAAACATAGCGAAAAGTCGTTAGAAGCGATGGTTTATTTCCAGTCAGTCCACTCGTGGTCACGCGGAAGGCTGATGATTACTGCTTTGTGGTTGTCGTTTTGAATTTGTAATGTGGCCTTGTCTCCATAGACCAATTGAAGTTTTTCTCGAATACTTCGTAACCCATACCCGCTGGCTATTTCTTCTTTGAAGGCAGGGCCATTGTCGTGAATCGTAAACAGAATATGGCTGGAAGTGCGTTCGATGCAAATTTCGATAATTCCGTGGTCAAGCAATTGCGAAATTCCGTGTTTGATGGCGTTTTCGACCAGCGGTTGCAACAAAAAACGCGGAATTTTTACGTCCAACAACGTTGGCTGCACGTCCACCTTAAATTGAAGTCGCTTACCAAAGCGCATTTGCTCAATGGCCAAGTACGACTTTACCACTTCCAATTCTTCCGAAATGCTGTGACTATACGCTTCTGAGCGGCCTGTGGTTGAGCGAAACAATTTCGATAGTTGAATCGTCATTTCTTCTGCTTTGTCGGGGTCTTGGTGTACGAGTCCTGCGATGCTGTTGAGCGAATTATATAAAAAATGGGGATTAATGCGCGCTTCGAGGGCGTTGAGTTGTGCCTTGGTTTTTAGCTTTTCGAGGTTGAGCAATTGGTACTCTTGTTCGGATATTTTACGGGTAATCTTCCGCGTGCGTTGCCAGTAAAATAAGTAAGAACAACTCACTATTTGGGGTAAACACAAGTAAAAAATGGTGGTTGATTTAAGGTTACTTGGCCAAGATTGTACAGGAATTTTACTCCAATAAAGAAGGCCAATGATGACTTGAAACGAAAAAACAAATAGAAAGGTAAGTCCAATGACGGTGAGGTATTTGGCCCAAGAAAAGTGAATTTTGGAGTCGAGAAAATGTATAAAAATTTGCAATGCTAACCATGCCCCGAGGCTATTGGCAATGTTGGAAAAAAAGATACCCGTAGATAGAACATTGTGTGAGCGAAAAAACTCCAACGAGAAATACACGACTCCGCTCAGTCCATATCCCAAAAACAAACAGAACAAAAACGCAATCAGCATTCCTTCAAGCGAAAAAGGTGAAGGTGTTCGCTCGTGATTGCTGGAAACTGAGGGCGGAGGCGTGACCGTAGTGGGTGGCGGAGGCGTGGGCGTATTTGGTTCAGTAAACGGGTGACGTGGATAGTCAGTAGGAACATACGAATAAGGCGCAGGGGCTGGCGTTCCTGACTGGTACTGCGACAGCGTAACCCGCCCTCCAAAACTCCGAATGGTAACGTTGGGGCCGCCACCGTTGAGTTTACCTCTTAAATTACTTCGGGACGAATAGCCGTTAAAGTCTTGAAAACGAGGGTGTCTTACGCGACCAGCGACCACTTCCAAATCCAACCCTTGGTGAAGCGGAAGTGCCACTTTGATGTTTCCGCCTGAGGTATCAAACCACGAATATTGATGAATCGACGTTACTTCGGCAGTGATATTTCCCCCACGGGTGCTGGCACCTATGTTGCCGTTGAGGTGTCTGAGGCGGACATTCCCGCCCGAGGTACTACATTCTAAGTCGCCCGTGATATTGGTGGCTTCGATGTTGCCTCCCCACGTACTTCCGTTGATTTTGCCTTTGTGGTTATGAATAATCACATTACCGCCTTTGGTGTCGGTGCGGATAGAGCCTTCATTGTCGCTAATGGTGACTTTTCCACCAAACGTGCTCAGTTCAATATTGCCCTGACAATGAGCTACTTCGATATTGCCGCCCATTGTTTTTCCAAGGTAGTTGCCTTCTGAATGAAGCAAAAGCAAATGCCCACCCCAAGTATCAAACTTATGGTTTCCAGAAAGGTGCTGGAGTCGAACGTGTCCGCCGTAGGTTTTGATAAACGAATGCAACGAGGGAGGTAAAAAGATACGAAATGACGTGCGGTGAAAATGAACCCAATTGTAAGGGTTAAAGTAATTGGGGCGCGCCGTGATTTTCAAGGATTCGCCTACGATGGTCATCACCAAAGGGTTGATGTCGGAAGGGAATTCGGTGATGGGTTCTTGGTACAAAAAAAGCGATAATAAGCTGCGTACCGAGGCAAAAACCTCTACCCGAATGGCGTTTTCGTCGTGGCCAATTAATTCTACGTTGCCCGATAATGTTTCCAATTGGAGGTATTTTAGCCCTTCAGCAGGATAAGTCACCACTTTAGAGGGTGTTCCTAATTCTTGGTCGGGAGTCAGTATGGTGCTCATCGTTGTTCAGGTTTACGTACCAAAAAGAGGGCTACCAATACCATAAAAACCACGGTGAAAGGCGTAATGCTAAGGTTTCCTAAAAACTGGATAACTCCCCAAGTGGTGGTTTTAGCAGCTATAAATTGATGCGATTTGAGCCAGTTGAAGAAGAACAGGTGGGTAAAAAGCTGGATGCTCAAATTGGTAACGGTGCCAATAATCATGATGACGATGAAGTTGACCGAAAATGCAATTTTGTTCCAAAAAATGTTCAGTTTGAGTTGTTTCCAAAGGAGCCCCCCTTCGGTAGTCATACGTTTTGGGAAAAGAATAATTTGTTTAACACCTGCTTGCCAAGAGCCTTGCCCCAAAACAAGTACGATTAATCCGAGGCGAGCGACGACGACAAGGACATCAATGAGAGAAAAAAGCCAAGGAGAAATAGCCCCAAAACCACCCCCTTGGGCCAATCGCCCAAAAGCCGCGATGAGGTTGAGAACGCCTATTTTTGCCCAATGTTGGTTGATAAACCGTTGCGTTTCTGAAATGAGTTCGGCGAAGCCGAGGTGAATGGCTCTGAGTTCCATGGCGGAGAGGAGGGGTCTGTTGGGTGATGAAATAATCATACGAGGTAAAAATAGCTGTTTTGATAACGGATACAAAGCTATTTTGCCTGTGTTGATTCTACAGGGTGATTCGGACAAACCTCTCAAAAATGGGAGTAAAAGGGAAGAAAATGAGGGTGAAAGTGAGCGAGGGGTATCGCTATGTTTTCTATGTGAAAAACTTAAATGTACTATGTGTTAATCATAGAGTAACAACCGTACTGTTACTTCTTTTATACCCATTTATACAGCCTTTTAAAAACAGATGAACACTACCCTTACTTCGCGTGTCCCGCTTATCGACGGGCTTCGAGGCTTCGCCCTTTTAGGTATCATTTTAGCACACTACATCGGATGGCACGGCGGCTGGTCGTTGCCCGAGGAAGTGAGCAAACCGTATCAATCGGACGTGCTCTCCCAAATTATCTGGACGTTTGATGGAATTTTAGTGACGGGTAAATTCTTTGCCTTTTTCTCGTTTTTGTTTGGGGTCAGTTTTGGGCTCATGCTTCTCCGAACCAGCGACCGTAAAGCGGCCTTTTTGGCTCGTTTTGCGTGGCGAATTACCCTTTTAGGTGGCATTGGACTGCTGCATCACTTGCACTGGCGGGGTGATATTCTGAGCATTTATGCCATGGTTGGATTTGGGCTTTTGCTTTTTGTCAATATTCCTGATCGATGGTTGTTGTGGCTTGCTATTGCTTTGATTATCAACGTGCCTGCGCGCATTCAGGATGCTTACATGACTTTTCAACACATAGACACGGGGGCGTTGTGGGGAACAATTTTTGACGAACCAGGCAACAAACGTTACCTAAACTTGATTCGGGCAGGGGAGTATCTGCCGTTTTTGGAAGATAACTGGGCTGCATTTCCCAAAAAGATGAAATTCCAAGTTCTGAGCGGACGTCTATACATCACTTTTGGCTTCTTTTTACTGGGCTTTTGGTTTGCGCGCAAGCAGCTCCTCCAGCAGTTTGATGCGCATCGCACATTTTTTCGGAAGTTGCTCATTTACAGTATTTCGGTGGTAGGGGTACTTCTTCTGATTGGCGTGGGTTTGCAAATGAGCGGTATTTTCAACAAAACCATTCCGATGTGGTTGTCAGTGCTACTTTCGATGCTCTACGACTTCATGACTGCCTGTATGGTGCTGTTTTATGTGGCAGGGGTAAGTTTTTTGTTGTCCAAAAAAAGCTGGAGCAAGGTACTTTCGTCATTGGCGGCCATCGGTAAAATGGCCCTCACAAGTTACCTTACGCAAACGCTCTTAGGCTTGTTTATTTTCTTCGGATTTGGGCTTAATTTGCTTGGCAAAGTGTCGCCAGCGGTTGGGTATTTGATTGGAATTGTAGTGTTTTTAGCTCAAATTGCGTTTAGTCAATGGTGGCTTGGACGCTTCCGTTATGGCCCCGTCGAATGGCTGTGGCGCTCCTTGACCTACTTAAAAATTCAACCTTTTCTGAAATCTCGCTAATGTTCAATTTTTGTACCTCGAAATAAACAACCTTTCCTATGAATAATTCCTTGAAAATCCTGTCGGCAATGGCCTTAGGTGCTTTTTTGGTGAGCTGCAAGTCGGAATCAGATCAGCCGAAGCGAACGTCTTTTTTTGACGTAACGGGCATGGATTCAACCGCCAAACCCACCGATGACTTTTTTCAATACGCCAACGGTGGCTGGATGAAAAATACCCAAATCCCTGCCGACCAAACGGGATGGGGGTCGTTTTATACCTTGTATGAAGATAACTTAGCTAAGCTTCATACCATTTTGGAAGAAACAGCCAAAGGCTCGCATACGAAAGGGAGCTTGGAACAAAAAATCGGTGACTTGTATAAATCGGGCATGGATACTGTCACGATTGAGAAGAAGGGCTATGAACCCATCAAAGCCGATTTGGCCAAAGTCGATGGCCTGAAGAGTAAACAAGACGTTATCGACTACGCCGCCAGCCTTCCGTCTGACCCAGGCAGTGTGTGGTTTAGCCTATATGTAGGCAGCGACGAGAAAAACCCAGGCTATAATGCTTTGCAGTTTGCCCAAACGGGGTTGACGCTGCCCGAAAAAGATTACTATTTCCGCTCCGATGCCGAAACGAAGAAAGTACGTGATGCTTTCAAAAAATACGTGACGACACTTTTTACCTTGAGCGGAACCGATGCGGCCACGGCGCAGAAAAAAGCCGAAGGTATTCTCCAACTCGAAACCGAGATTGCTAAATCGCACCGTAGCCCTGTAGAATTGCGAAACCCCGAAAAAAACTACAACAAGTTTGCTACCAAAGACCTCGCAAAAGTGACTCCAGGCATTGGTTGGGTAAAGTTGGTGCAAAAAATGGGCGTAAAAACGGATACGGTCATTATTGGCCAGCCCGACTATTACCGTGGACTTGACCAGTTGTTGGGAAAACAGTCGATGGAGGTTATCAAAGACAAAATTCGCTTTTATATTTTGACAAGGGCGGCTTCGTCGTTGAGTAAAGGTTTTCGGGATGCACAGTTTGAGTTTTACGGAAAAACCCTCAATGGTCAGCAAGTGCAAGAAGCCCGTTGGAAACAAATTACGAATGCTGTTGATGGCGGTTTGGGCGATTTGTTGGGGCAGATTTTTGTGAAAAAATACTTCCCGCCTGCGGCCAAAACGCGCATGGATGAGCTGGTAAACAACCTCCAAGTGGTGTATGCCGACCGTATCAAGCGTTTGGATTGGATGAGCGATTCGACCAAGACCGAAGCGTTGAAGAAATTGAACTTGTACCTCAAGAAAATTGGCTATCCTGATACGTGGAAAGATTATGCAGACGTAGAAATTGTGGCGGATAATTATTACGCCAACGGGCAGTCGATACGGGCATCGGCGTTGAAGCGCGACTTTGCCAAAGTCGGAAAGCCCGTGGATAAAACTGAGTGGGGGATGACAGCGCCTACGGTGAATGCGTACTATAACCCAACGTTCAACGAAATTGTGTTCCCAGCGGGCATTTTACAATTCCCGTTCTTTGATAACGATGCCGACGATGCCATCAATTACGGGGCCATTGGGGCGGTGATTGGTCACGAAATGACCCACGGTTTTGACGACCAAGGAAGCCAATATAACTACATGGGAATGCTCAAAAATTGGTGGAAACCAGCCGATGCCGACCGTTTCAAACGCAAAGCGCTGGTGGTGGTGAAGCAATACAACAGCTACACGGTGTTGAACAATGTCCACGTCAACGGAGAGCTTACGTTGGGAGAGAATATCGCCGACATCGGCGGGCTTTCGATTGCCTTTGAAGCGTTCAAACGTACCAAACAAGGTCAAAGCAACGAGAAAATCGACGGGTTTACGCCCGAACAGCGCTTTTTCTTAGGATTTGCGCAAGTATGGCGGATTAAGAATCGTGACGAAACATTGCGCACCCGCATTTCGGTGGATCCTCACTCGCCCGAACATTTTCGGGTCAACGGGCCGTTGTCGAACATGCCTGAGTTTTACAAAGCGTTTAACATGAAGCCGACCGATAAAATGTATCGTCCTGATAGCGTTCGGGTAAGCATTTGGTAACGGAAGAAAGGAAGTGTTTTTTTAATAGTTTTTAGTAGTATTGCATGAGATTCAGGCCGTACAGTACTTATTAAATCTAAAACATAACCATTTCACTAACCTTCTCTTTTATCTGTGAACTTACATCTTCGAGAAAAAGTCATTATCGTTTCAGGCGGTGCCAAAGGAATTGGCGAAGCCATTGCGCGCACCTTAGCCGTAGAAGAGGCCATTCCTGTGATTGTGGGGCGTAGTGCAGCCGACAATCAGGTGGTTATCGAAAAAATAGAAGCCTTGGGCGGCATGGCCTACGGCGTTGAAGCCGAACTTACTGACCCTGCCGAATGCGAAAAAGCCATTCGGTTGACGGTAGAGCGCTTCGGTCGGATTGATGGTTTGGTCAATAACGCAGGCGTCAACGACGGTGTAGGACTTGAAAAAGGTAGTTATGAGGCATTTATGGCTTCGCTGCACAAAAATGTCGTGCACTATTATTTGTTGGCACAACACGCCCTTCCGTATTTGATTAAAACCAAAGGCCCGATTGTGAACGTCAGCTCGAAAGTGGCCGAAACAGGACAAGGAAATACGTCGGCTTACGCCGCCGCCAACGGCGCTCGTAATGCCCTTACGCGCGAGTGGGCGGTAGAATTGTTGAAATACGGAATTCGGGTAAATGCGCTCCTTGTGGCTGAATCGTGGACGCCGCTTTACGAAAAGTGGATCAAAACACTGCCGAACCCAGAAGAAACCCTCAACGAAATCAATAGCCGTATTCCTTTTGAAAATCGAATGACAAGTCCTGAGGAAATTGCGAATATGGTCACCTTCTTATTATCGAAAAAATCGAGCCACACCACGGGTCAACTTATCCACGTGGATGGCGGCTACGTGCATTTAGATCGTTCGATTATTAAGCATTAGTCCTAGACCTTCTCGAAAGTTTTGAATCTTCCCGAAAGTTCAAAACTTTCGGGAAGATGATTTCTAACCTTACAAATAACCCTAAACTTCATTTACTAATTTATTGATGAAAAAAGCCCCTTTACTTACCGCCAAGTACGTCCCGACGTACGCCTTTGTGACGAGTCTTTTCCTTCTTTGGGGGATTGCCATTACGATGGGAGACTTATTGAATCGCCGTTTTCAGACGGTTTTGAACGTTTCTATCGCTGATTCTGGCTTGGTTCAGTTCTCGATTTTTGGTGCCTATTTCGTGATGGGAATACCTGCGGGGTTGTTCATGAAAAAGTACGGATACAAAAACGGCGTACTTCTTGGCCTTGGCTTATATGCCATCGGGGCGTTTTTATTTTATCCTGCTGCTGAGGCTCAGTCGTTCGATTTCTTTCGGTTAGCCCTTTTTATTTTGGCGTGTGGATTGGCCACACTCGAAACCGTAGCTCACCCTTTTTCGGCGGCATTAGGTCACGAAGAAACGTCTGAACAACGCATCAACCTTTCCCAAACTTTCAACGGAGTAGGGGCGATTTTGGGGCCTGTGTTGGGGTCATTTATCATTTTGCGTAACGTCCCTACAGGCGACGTCGTTCATGATTTGGCGCCTGTGAAATATTTGTATATTGTGATTGGTGCTGTGGTACTTAGCGTCGCCATTGCGTTTTCGTTTATCAAAGTACCGCCATTGACCGAAGAGAGCGTTGAGACGGAAGAAGGAGCAAGTACTGGTCCTAAAAAAGGTTTGTTTGAGCACCGTCACTTTATTTGGGCGGCCATTGCTCAGTTTTTCAACGTGGCAGCACAAGGCGCAACTTGGGCGTTTTTTATCAACTATGCTGTCAAATACATGCCCGACATGACCGACGAAAAAGCGGGGTATTATTTCTCGTTTAGCATGGTATTGTTGTTGGCAGGTCGTGCGGTAGGTACGTTTTTGATGCGTTTTATTAAGCCTAATACGCTTCTTGCTATTTTTGCAGCAGCCAACATTGTGTTGTGTTTGATTATTTCTCAAACCTGGGGGTGGGCGTCGTTTATTGCCCTAATGATGCTTAACTTCTTTATGAGTATCATGTTCCCAACGATTTTTGGATTGGGCCTTCGCAACCTTGGCGAGCACAAACAACGCGCGTCGTCGTTTATCGTGATGGGAGTTGTGGGTGGTGCGGTTTTCCCACCTATCATGGGGAAAGTAGCCGACATTGATGTGGCTCAATCGTACTTGACACCGATCATTTGTTACGTCGTGATTTTGTTGTTTGGCTTGGTTTTCTCGAAGCCTAAGAACTAGATATACGCATCCATAAAAAAGCCTCAGATTCTCGGTAGTCTGGGGCTTTTTTGTTTCCTGTTTTTGGTTTCGTATTTCCTGTTTTGTCATACCGACGAAGGAGGTATCTAATTCGGGCGGGTTGTGAGCAACCCTTAGCACGTTAGCACATTTGTTCAAATTTGTTGTAATTTAAGCTGTTATTCATGTAATTTGAACTTTGGAAATTCAAATTGCATGAATAATGATTGGAAGAAGCTTACAACAGGTTATTCAAAAATCACTTAGTTTTTTTCCTGCTATAGGTATTTTAGGGCCACGGCAAGTGGGTAAAACTACTTTGGCGAAGCAATTAGTAAGTGATTTAAAGAGACCCTTTTTATATTTTGATTTAGAACTACTAGATGACTATCAAACCCTTAGCCAAAATGCGGCATGGGTTATTGATACTAACCGTGAAAAAACTATTATTATTGACGAAGTACAACGGCTGCTTCCTATTTTCCCTCAGCTACGAGGACTTATTGACCGTGACCGACAACCGGGTAGATTTATTCTTTTAGGTTCGGCATCCCTTCAGTTTTTACAGAAAAGTTCAGAATCGTTGGCAGGTCGTATTGCCTATCACGAACTTATGCCTTTGCAGATTGAAGAAGCACAATCTACTCAGATTTCAGTGGCAATGTTATGGTTTAGGGGAGGATTCCCTGATGCTTTATTAGCGCCAAGTGACGATTTCTGGTACCTTTGGCAACAAAATTTTGTCAAAACGTATATTGAGCAAGATTTATCCCAGATGGGCATCAATGCTTCATCTGTTTTGCTTGCCAATTTCTTGAGAATGTTGGCTCACAATCACGGTGCTTTGCTCAATTATTCTACGCTTGCTAATTCACTTGGTATTGCTCACACAACAGTACAACGTTATATTGCCATTCTCGAACAAGCGTACATCATCAGGAGACTTGAACCATGGTTTGTAAAAGCTTCTAAACGTATTGTTAAGAGCCCTAAACTTTATTTGATAGATAGCGGTAGTTTACACTTTCTGCACGGCCTTCGTACGCAATCGCATCTTTTTCAACATCCTATAGCGGGGGCTTCTTGGGAAGGATTTGTGATTGAGCAAATCATTCGAAGGCTTAAAAATGGCGTTTTCCCTTATTTTTATCGCACTTCTAATGGTGCTGAAATGGATTTGGTATTGGTGGAAGGTATTCAGCCAATTGTATCCATAGAAATTAAACTTTCACTTAGTCCTGCTTTAAAGCGAGGTTCAACCGAATCGGTGACGGATTTGGGTACTTCTCATAATTTTGTAATCACTCCTCAAGGGGGAAATTTAGGCATACGCCCCAATTGGATTCATTGCAACATTGAAGAGGCAATAAAACAACTGCAGAATTTAGGATTGGTCGAAAAATAGTTTAGGCGCACGTTTAGGGCGTTCGTACGATAGCGAGGCGTTGGAGAAGTTCACGGTGTTGGTTTTCGGGAAAAGAGATTGACGTATCTCGATTGGTCATAAAAAGTTGGCCTTTCTCAATCCGTTCGATATAATCTAAGTTGACCACCAGTGAGCGCGATAAGCGCTGAAAACCTTGAATCATAAAAAACTGCGCCAAGTAGCCCAAATTCATCGAAAATATCAACGGTTTGGCCTCTCTCACTGTGTGTACTTCTACGTACGAACCCGCCGCTAATAAATACATGACTTCCTTTTTGTTGACTTTAATGTATCCTTTTCCTTGGTCAACGGGCAAAAATAGAGAAGGCGAAGTATGTGGGTTAACAAGCGTTGTGTGCTGTGCTTTGTAGTTGTAATAGGCAAGCTCAATCTGAATTGCCAATTCTTTGTGGCGAAATGGTTTTAGTAAATACGCAGCAGGACGCGTCTCTTGGGCTTGGGTAACGATGCTAGGGTCGTCGTGGGCAGTCAAGTAAATAACAGGCATCGGGCTGATGGCAATCATTTGTTTGGCAATCATAATGCCCGTGTCTGCCGTCCCCTCCAATGTGATATCAAGCAGTGCGAGGTCGGGCAGTTGGTGCTTGACCACGTTGAGCGCTTCGCGGGAGTTACGGGCTTGCCCTACTATTTCGTGACCAGCTTCTTCGAGGGTTTCTTGGATGGATTCTGCCATCACAAGGTCATCTTCAACAATAAGAATTTTTAAACTTTTCATGGTAAGTGGTAATCTGGTAGTGGGTTAGTTATACTTTAAATTTCATCAAGAATTGTGAGCCATTATTTATTTCAAAATTGAAGGTAGCATAGAGTTGTTCTGCTTGAAGTTGAATCAACCTCATACCGAAAGAGGACTTTCGGGTGATGGGCTGTGGGGGAATAAAACCAGGGCCGTTGTCGTTGATTTTTAATGTCCAAGTACGGTTCGACTGTTCGCAGGCAAGTGTCCAATGGGGTGTTTCGTGATCAGCGAAAGCGTATTTACAAGCGTTGGTGAGCAGTTCGTTGACAATAAGCCCAATGCGCATGGCGTGGTCGATGGGTAGGTACAGCGAATGGGCGATGTGTGTATTAATTTGAACGTGCTGATAGCCGAAAGTTTGTAAGCCTATTTTGACGATTTCGTTGAGGAAGTCGTGCATCTGTACCTCTCCGAGGGTTTGCCCGCTGTAGAGTGTACGTTGGAGTGTTGACATGACCTCAATTCGCAGCTGGGTTTCTTCCAAGATACTTTTTGTAGCATCATCGGTGAGTCGATTGAGCTGGAGGTTCAACAAACTCGAAACGAGCTGAAGGTTGTTTTTAACGCGGTGATTTTGTTCTTGAACGAGGGTAGCATTAGACTCACTGAGGCGCTGGTTTTTGACAGAGATTCGGTAAAAAGCGATACTAGCGGCAAATGCACCTACCAGTAAGACGGCTAAAATTCCCACGAATCGTTGTTGATTTTGCTGGCTTTGTTGGCTGAGTTGGAGTTCGCGTTGTTTGGCCTTCAGTTCGGCTTCTTTTTTCTCGGTTTCGTATTCGATACTCAGGCGGCTTATGGCACCTTCGCGGTCGGCGCGGAGTTTTTGGTACTCAGCGCCGTGTACCCGTTGGGTATAGTCAAAAGCCTTTTGCCAGTCTCCGATGGCAGCATAGTAGTCTTGGTAAAGCGCATTTTGACTGGTTTGAAAGGTTCTATTTAATAGATGGGGATGATTAGGTAATTTTGCGGCATCTTTTTCAATTTCTTGAATGAGTAATTTCGTTTTATGGAGTTGTTTGAACTGAAGGCACGTTTGGGCTAATTGTAATTTAGCAACGATAATTTCGGAAGGTTTCTGCTCTTTAATGCAAATGTCAAGGGCTTTGTGGTGGTAGTCAATGGCTTTTGGGTCATTTCTTCTTCGTAATTCAGTGCCTAAATTAATCATAATGGCGCGTACATCCATGGGCTTGCCATACTTTAAGAGGAGCTTTTCTTTTTTACGTAAATAATACAGTACACTGTCGTGGTTGATACGAGGATAAGTTATGTTTTTTCCTCCCTCGGACCAATCTATTTCATGAATTGACTGTACGGAACTGTAGGCCAATGACAGTGCCTTGGTAGAGTTAATACGTTCGGCTACTTGTAGTGCTAGTTGCGCATAACGATGGGCATCTTTATAATGAAAAAGCATTTTTTCGATTTCAGTAAGGCGATAGTATAGGCGAGAGAGCTCAAACGAATCTCCGCGTTTTTCTTGGATTCGGAGGGAGCGCATAAAATAACGTTTAGCGGTTAGATAATCGCCTGATGCCTCATAGATTTTACCGTAAAGGTACCATCCTTCGGCGAGTTGAATGGTGTCTTTGGTTTTAAGGGCATTTTTAATGACGGCATTGGCCCACTGCACCTTGTGGGGTTGGAGAGGTAGGAATTGGGGGGATTGGGCGTGGACAGTACGCCCAACGGCACTCATCATTACAAACATGATAAACGCCTTTGTAAAATAGCCTGTTTGAATGTTTAATATAATCTTACTCATAGGTATAGCAAACGCCATGCCCCCTGACATTTGCCTTGCTAAAATAACCGATATTTATTTTTTAAGGATAAAAACTTATCGAACGGTAAACAGAAAATGTACGTATATAAGTGTTGTGGAATTATTTCACAAGAGATATAGGCTGTTTCACAAAGAAAAATGAAGTTTTTGTAAAATTAGTAACCGATTGAAGTGCATTGGCAAAATGTCTTTTGTGCTGGGTATCTTAGCTGTAGCATCTGCAAAGCCAATAGAAGAGCTAAGAGAATTAGATGTGCTTATTTAGTTAAAATAACACCCCCCCACCCTCACAAAACAAACCCCCATATCCATAAAGAAAAATCCCTACTTCGTAAAGTCGTGCTGTTAAGTATGCCAAAGATTTTGGAAATTGTACCAATCGTACTAAACCTCCACTCCGAATATGATGCACGGTTTACAAATTCCTAATCAGGCCAATAAATTATGGATTGCTTCCGATGAAATTGTTGCCTTACGAAGTGTGCGTAACTATACCGAAATCATCCAAACCAACGGGAAAAAGTTCCTGTTCTCAAGAACCCTAAAAATTGTCGCCCAACGACTCGCGGCGAGCGAGCAATTTTTTAGGGTCAGTCGAGGGTGTTTGATAAACCTAAAACAAGTTTCGCATTATTGCCAAATCGACCTTTCGTTAGAAATACACTTGTCTAACGGAGACGTGGAGGTTGTTTCGCGCCGCCGACAAATGGATTTTCTTACAGCATTTTCGAAAGTCAATAAGGCAAGCTAGGCCAAACTAAGTTCCAAAATTTCGCCCACCACCTGAGGCGTAATGTCGGCACGCTCGCCAAAATTCATGCCCCGGGCTTCAAAACGTTGTACCACTTCGGTGACGGTACTAGCTGGAATAGCATACGAACTAGCTTTGGTAGGAATCCCCAACGACTCGTAGAAATCTGCCGTTTTTTGAATGGCTCCCGCCACTATTTCGTCGTCCGTGCCTGTCAATTGCCACACTCTACGTCCGTACTGGAGCAATTTCTCGCGCTTGCTATCTTTCTTAATCTCCAACAAATGAGGCAATACTACCGCCAACGTACGGGCATGGTCGATGCCGTGCAAAGCCGTGAGTTCGTGGCCGATTTGGTGCGTAGCCCAGTCGGTAGGAACGCCTGCGGCCAATAAGCCATTCAAGGCCATGGTCGCTGCCCACATGATGTTGGCTGCGGCGTCATAATCAGTAGGGTTGGCCAACATTTTAGGGCCTTCGTCGATGAGCGTGAGCAATACCGCTTCTGCCATTCGGTCTTGCATTTCAGCACGAACGGGGTAGGTCATGTATTGCTCCATGACGTGCGTAAACGCATCAGCAATTCCGTTGGCGATTTGGCGGGGTGGGAGCGAAAACGTCGTTTCGGGGTCAAGTATTGAAAACTGTGGATAAACGAGTGGGTTACCCATGCCTTTTTTCTCCTGCGTTTCTTGGCGACTGATAACGGCGTAGTAGTTCATTTCCGAACCCGTTGCGGGCAGTGTCAGCACGGCACCAATGGGGAGTGCCTTGGTAAATTTGGCACGGTTGGCCACAATTTGCCACGCGTCGGGGCCTTCAAAAGGAATGGCAGCGGCCATAAATTTGGTGCCGTCAAGTACCGAACCTCCACCTACGGAGAGCAAAAAATCAACGCCTTCTTGGCGCGCTATCTCAACCCCTTTCATGAGGGTTTCGTAGGTCGGATTGGCCTCAATACCCCCAAATTCTACTACTTTGTAGTTACTGAGTGCCGCTTTTACTTGCTCATATACCCCATTTTTAAAGATACTTCCTCCGCCATAGGTGAGCATCACTTTGGCTTGAGCAGGAATTTGTTTGGGGAGTTGCGCCATTTGTCCTTTTCCGAACAGGATGCGCACGGGATTATGGTATTGAAAATTGTTCATATAACAGAAAATTTATTCGACATGGCCTGATGTCTTTCTCTTCTAACTATGGGTTTCCTACTTTAGTTTCCAACATTTTTTGTATTATTACACCTGCAAAACCTGCTGCAACCCTATGAAAATCCTAGTTGTTGACGACGAACACGATATAAAAACCCTTTTTGAACAACGCTTTCGGCGCGAAATCCGAAGCGGCGCACTGAACTTCAACTTCGCGTATTCGGGAGAAGAAGCCCTCGACTTTCTCAAAGACCATTTATCGGAAGTTGTGCTCATTTTGTCGGACATTAATATGCCTGGTATGAGCGGTATCGAGCTTCTCAAAAAAATTCGTAGTACGCATCCGATGTCGCCACCGACCATTATGATGATTACTGCTTACAACGACGAAGAAAACTACAACCAAGCGAAGCAGTTTGGAGCCGATGATTTCTTGAACAAACCAATAGATTTTTCCAGTCTGAAACAAAAACTCTTCGAATCGTTATGACAAAAGCCAAAATGCTCGTCGTGGACGACGAAAGCGATTTGGAATTGCTTATTAAACAGAAATTTAGGCGCAAAATTCGGGAGGGTTCCTACGAGTTTCACTTTGCCCCCAACGGCGCCGAAGCCATAGAAGTGATTCAAAAAGTGGCAAATATTGACTTGGTTTTGAGCGATATTAATATGCCTGTCATGGACGGATTGACGCTGTTGAGCAAGGTGAACGAATTGAGCCCGCTCATCAAAGTGGTGATGGTATCGGCCTATAGCGACATGGATAATATTCGTACGGCTATGAATCGCGGAGCGTTTGATTTTGTCTGTAAACCTGTCAATTTTGACGACTTGGAAGTCACCGTCGAAAAAACGCTTCAACACGTACAGCACCTACGGGATACTTTGCAGGCCATCAAAGAGAACAATATCCTGCGAATGTACGTCGATGAAAACGTGCTGAACTTTATGAATCGTCAAGAGTTTGAGTCATCGCTGATGGCCAACGAACTTGTGGAAGCGACTGTCATGTTTATCGACATTTGCGGGTTTACGGCCATCACCGAAAACGTGGACGCAGATACAGTGGTAAAGCTTATCAATAAATATTTTGACGTGATGGTGAAAGAAATCATTGCGCAAGGTGGTCACGTTGATAAGTTCATGGGCGACGCTGTGATGGCGGTTTTTCGAGGGGAATACCACCTTGATCATGCCGTTGAAGCAGCCTTAGCGGTTCGTGCCCATATCGAGGCAATTGAAGAAAACCTGCTGAATCACAGTACTTTTATGCCGCGTGTGGCGATTGGTATTAATTCGGGCGAGATGATTTCGGGTAATATTGGCTCGGTGTCGTTACGCCGCTTGGATTATACGGTTATTGGTGATACTGTAAATGTAGCCCAGCGTTTCCAGTCGGCGGCTAAGCCAGGACAAATTGTGATTGGCCAAAGTGCGTATGACAACATCAAAGAATCATTTCAATGCAAGCCCATTGGCGAAGTAACGCTCAAAAACAAGGCAAATCCATTGATGATTTATGAAGTGATTGCGTAGGACTTCAGTAACCTTCCCGAAAGTTTTGAACTTTCGGGAAGGTGCTTAGTTCAAAACTTTCGGGAAGGTGCTTACTTCAACGGCTTCAATAAATGCTCCAATCCATTGACCTTGATTTCATACAAGGTAGAAAGCAACATCCCTAACTTTCCCGCAGGAAAACCTTTAGCATGAAACCAAACCAAATAAGGCTCAGGTAAATCGCACAGAGTGACGCCCTTGTACTTTCCAAAAGACATTTTCATTTCTACTAATTCTTGGAGTAAATTGGGGTTGAAACCTTCCATTTAATAAATGTTGAATTAAAAATTAAGCGGGGTTTTGAGAAACCCCTTGTACGGATGTAGCGTCGGGTTTTGAGAAACCTTCCTCACATTTTGAGAAACCCTCCTCACGCTTTTATTGTCCAGGGTGATAGGTGCGTTCGGCGTGTTTGAGGACGTCTTCTTTGTAGAATAAAACTTCTTTGAATTTTCCTTGGGTGTACATTTCGGCTTGGTCGCTGAAATGCTTAGACGTGGGATCGCCACTGTTGCCCCCTGCCAAAAGTGATTTCGCTTTGATGCGTGGTCCAAACTCAACGGCACAGATAAAACTGTTGCCACTGACGCCGTAGCGTTTGTTGGTGCCTGCGTAGGGGCGGCTGTTGTACGACGGCAACATTCCCCACAGTGCTGAAGCGTATTTGACAGGATAGCTAGGTTGGGCGTCGTCGTGTTTGGATTGAATATCGTTGGTAAGGCGCTGAAAACGATTGACTTCTCCCCAAGGCATTTGCCATTTTCCAAACTTTGTTTTCAACTCGGTCAATGTAGCAAGTAGGGGAGTCGTAAGTTGAGCCAGCGTAGCGTTAGCGGCAAAAAGTTTGGTATTTTCCACTTGGTCGCGCTCACCTTGGTCGATGTACAAACGCGTAATTGTGGGCGTCAATTTTTGTGCCCATTCGATAGCGATGGTGGTGGCTACCGAATTTTCGGCCACGTGGTAGTCCCATTTTTTCAACAATTGCACCGCTTCGGCCAGCGATGTATAGAGCGAATCGCTGGGTTTTACATTTTTCTCAAACGACGCTACCAACGCAGGAACCAATACCTCAAAGGCCGATAAATAGGTGTCGTAACCAGCCTCAATGACTTTATCTAGTGTGTACCCTTTTTGGTTACTCAATACCCGAACTGCGTTTACTCCTCGAAAATTCTCTCCGTCGGGTGCCATGTACGGTGGGTAGTTTTCTCGTTTAGGACTTGCTGGGCCTGAGACGGTAAAAGGCGTAGAATTACAGTTTTGAATCCAGCCGTTGTTGGGGTTGTAAATGTGTACGGTTTCGCCCACGGGGTGCAATCCTTTCCATTCGGTCGCGGGTGTGGTGCCGTCCATAAGTTTTGCCCAGTTCAATGACTTGTCGCGGATAGGTACGTAGTTGCCGTGCCAGTAGGCGATGTTACCTTTGTTATCGGCAAAAACGGTGTTGTTGGAGGTGTTTCCTTTCAAGTCCATCGTTTTTTTGTATTCTTCAAACCCTTTGGCTTTGGTGCGTTGCCAACTTTGTACCAGACTGGTCATGGAACGGTTAAACGAGCGCAAACTCACCCATTTTCCTTCGCGTTTGGCCATAACGGGGCCGTGGTGGGTAAAATAGGTGGTGAATGTTTTTGATTTTAATTCATTATTGTCTAAATACTTAATAGTGATTTTCTTTTCCGTAACGGGCTTGAGTTGCTGATTGTATTCGTAAAAAAACGCGTCTCCTTTCTTGGTTACCTTTTCGGCATAAATATCAGCTACGTCCACGTTACAAGAAGTGTGCATCCAACCGCAATATTTGTTAAATCCTTGATAAACAAAGAACTGTCCCCAAGTAACGGCACCGTAAGCGTGAAGTCCTTCGTCGCTTACAACTTGTACCTCAGGACGAAAATAAAACGTTACGTGGGGGTTGATGTACAAAATGGCGTTGCCCGACGCCGTGATAGATGGGCCAAAAGCAAACCCATTTGAACCCGTTTGGTGCTCAGGGTCTTTGGGGGGAGCGATGGCCGCCGTTGCCTCGCCCGAGTAAAAGTTTTTTAACTCTGCCACGCTCAAATCGGCCGTACTGATGGCTCCAATGCTACCGTCAGTCCAAAGTAGCTGGTACCAAGGCTCAAAACGTTGAAGAAGGGCGGGCTTGGTTTGAGGGTGTTTGTACAAATAATAATTAATGCCGTCGGCGTAAGCTTGAAGCAATTTTTTGAGCCACGGTTCGGCTTTTTTGTAATCCGAAATGGCTTCCGCTGTATCTATCAAGAGTTTGATTTGGAGGTCGTTGTACAGTGCCGATTCGCCTTTGAGTTCTGCCGTTCTGCCTAGTTTTTCGATGTAGTTCATTTCTACCCGCTTAAAATCGTCTTCGCACTGGGCGTAGAGCAGTCCAAACACCGCATCGGCGTCGGTTTTTCCGTAAATGTGCGGAATCCCCCAATTGTCGCGAACGATGGTTACGCGCTTGGCTTGCTGCTCATAACGGGTTATCTCGGCTTTTGTAAAACGTTGCGCTAAGAGCGTAAGAGGTAAGCAGAAAAGTAAAAGTAAGTATTTCATAAGGGTTATTAAAAGGAGTTTGTGGATGAAATCAGGTGCGGAATCCCGCATATTTTGTAGTTTTAGCAAACTTATCAATTCCTCTTTCAAGCACAAAAATAAATCACAAATCGTTTTGCTCATGCCTTCACATCCTTATCCATTCCAAGGTCTTACCGATGCCCAAGTTGAGCAATCGCGGCGGGAAAATGGTACGAATTCCCTTCAAGATACTTCCAATAGTGCTTGGTGGGAAGCCCTCAAAGAAACCGTTACCGAGCCGATGTTTATTTTGCTGGTAGCGTGTACCGTCATCTATTTTTCGCTCAATGAACTCTCCGAAGGTTTTTTTATGCTGGGGGCGATTTTGGTCGTGTCAGCCATCTCGTTTTATCAAGATTCACGTAGTAAAAAAGCCCTTGAAGCCCTCAAATCTTACACCCAAGCGTCCACAACGGTTATCCGAAACAACGAGGTTGTAGAGCTTCCTTCGAGTGAGGTTGTGGTAGGCGATGTGGTAGTGGTATCGGAAGGTGAACTCATTCCTGCGGATGGTACGTTGCTCCAAATCCACGATTTTTCGGTCAATGAGTCCATCCTGACGGGTGAAGCTTTTGCGGTCCATAAAGAACTTCAAAATGCTGAGAATAATCAGGTGTTTCAGGGAGCATTGGTGCAGTCGGGGCAAGGAGTGTTTGAAACAACAGCCGTGGGACAGCATACGCGTTTGGGAAAAATAGGTACTTCTTTGGCGACGATTGAGACCGAAAAAACGCCATTACAGCGCCAAATTGACCAATTTGTAAAAAGAATGGCGGCAGTTGGAGCGGTTATTTTTGTATTGATTTGGGGTATTAATTATTTCCAATCGGGCGATATTTTAGGCAGTTTGCTCAAAGGCTTGACGATTGCCATGTCGGTCTTGCCCGAGGAAATTCCCGTGGCTTTTGCCACCTTTATGGCGCTTGGAGCTTGGCGGCTCATGCAGCAAGGTATTATCGTCAAACAGACCCAAACCGTGGAAGCATTGGGCTCGGCCACGGTGATTTGTACCGATAAAACGGGAACAATTACCGAAAATAAAATGGCATTGCATCGTTTGTATGTCAATGAAAGTGATGCCGTTTTGGGTGAAAATCAATGGCAAAATACACCTGCTCGCCGACTGATTGAAGTAGCCATGTGGGCTAGCGAACCTGCGCCTTTTGACCCCATGGAAAAAGCCCTGCACCAAGCTTATCGCCAATCGACGGAAAAAGACGAGCGCTCGGAGTTTCGGTTGGTACACGAGTATCCACTTTCGGGGAAGCCGCCAATGATGACCCATGTCTTTGAAAATCAGTTTGGTAAACGCATTATTGCTTGCAAGGGAGCGCCCGAAGCGCTTCTGCGTCATTCTACGTTGAGCGATGAAGCGAAAGAAAAAGTACACCGCCAAGTCGCAGCTTTTGCCGCCGATGGGTTGCGGATGCTCGGGGTAGGCGTGTCTTCTTTTGAAGGAAAAACGTTTCCCGAAAACCAACAAGAGTTCTCGTTTGAATTTTTGGGGCTTGTTGGTTTTTACGATCCACCAAAACCCAATATTGCGAAGGTATTTAAGCAGTTCTACGACGCAGGCATCCAGCTAAAAATTATTACAGGCGACAATTCGCTGACGACGGAAGCCATCGCCAAACAGGCGCATTTCAAAAATACCACCCCGCCGTTGACGGGTGAGGAGCTGTTGCGCCTTTCTCCCGAAGAAGTGGAGAAACGAATCGCGGAGACAACGCTTTTTACTCGAATGTTTCCTGAAGCAAAGTTGAAGATTATCAATACGTTGAAAGCCCAACAGCAGATTGTGGGAATGACGGGCGACGGCGTAAACGATGGCCCTGCGCTCAAAGCCGCGCACATCGGGATTGCGATGGGAAAACGAGGTTCGGAAATTGCCAAACAGGCCTCTTCGCTGATTTTGGTGGACGATGATTTTGGTAAAATGGTCGATGCCGTAGCGGCAGGGCGAAAAATTTATAATAACCTCAAAAAAGCCATTCAGTACATTATCTCCATTCACATTCCCATTATTCTGACTGTGGCGCTGCCTTTGGTGCTAGGTTGGGTGTATCCCGCTATTTTTACCCCTGTTCACGTTATTTTCTTAGAACTTATTATGGGGCCGACTTGCTCGATTGTCTATGAGAACGAACCGCTCGAAAAACGCAGTATGCAGCAACCTCCCCGCCCGATGACGACTACTTTTCTGAACCTTCGTGAGTTGTCGATTAGCATTGTACAAGGGCTGATGATTACCGCTGGAACTTTGTTTCTCTACCAATATTCCGTTCGACAGGGGTATGCTGAAGATCAAACTCGGACGATGGTGTTTGCCACGCTAGTGATTGCAAACATCTTTTTGACACTCGCCAATCGGTCTTTTTATGACTCAGTGATTGAGAGTTTTAAGTATAAAAACAACTTATTGCTGGGGGTGATTGGGGCAACTATCGTGCTTTTGGCGGGGCTGGTGTATGTTCCAGTTTTAGCAACATTCTTCAAGCTTACTCCGTTGTCATTGAGTCAGTTAGGTTTTGTTAGCTTGGTAAGCTTGGCCAGTGTCGGCTGGTTTGAAGGGTTTAAATGGGGGAAACGGAAGGGGGTGTGGTAATGCTTTAAAAGCACAAAAGCCACTTCCATTACGGAGCGGCTTTTGCTGTTTATTGGTGTCAAAATGTAATGTCGGTGCCGACTACTCGCCGTGCATCCAGGCTTTTTTCGCAAGAAGCGTTTCGTCCTCTTCTTCGTTGTCAGGGTCGGGGACACAGCAATCAACAGGGCATACAGCCGCGCATTGTGGTTCTTCGTGGAAACCTACGCATTCTGTACACTTATCGGTTACGATATAGTAAAACTCGTCTGAAACAGGTTTTTGCTTTACTTTTGCACTGACAACGGTGCCGTCGCCGTAGTCGATTTCTTCAAGGGCAGTTCCTCCCGCGAAGGTCCATTCTACACCTCCTTCGTATATTGCAGTATTCGGACATTCTGGCTCACATGCACCACAATTGATGCATTCGTCAGTAATCATGATAGCCATATTGCAGAGTATCGTTTAGTTTTGGGATATTTGCATTCGCAATTAAAAAACAAATTTACTTATTTAAAGTTTCGGTTGGGGTACAAAAAATATATTTCTTATTTTATTTGTACTTTTCCTATAAATAGTTCAATGAATAATCTCGAAAAACGCATAGCTCCGTTTGTTTCCTTAGGAAAACTACTCAAAACAAACGCCATCGAAGAAATAACGTACCGTGCTCAATCACAAAACCATTGGTTTACGCCTGAGTTTGTAAACGAATCGCTACGCGCCATTGCTTCGGCCTACCTGGAAGAGGATAAGCTTCGGCAGTGGCTGAAGGGGTATCCTGCATTGGTTACATCTGAGGTGGGAACACCCAAAAAAATTGGCGTTGTGATGGCAGGTAACATTCCCGCCGTGGGTTTCCACGATATGCTGTGTGTCCTGTTAAGTGGCCATCATTTGTTGGCCAAACTCAGTTCGGACGATCGCCTTTTGATGCTGTTTTTGATGCAACAACTGAAAGAAATCGACCCTTCTTTGGCCGAACGCATTACGGTAGCCGAGCGCCTCAATGCCGCCGACGCTTACATTGCGACGGGTAGCGACAATACTGCGCGTTATTTTGAGTATTATTTCGCCAAGAAACCCCACATTATCCGTCGCAATCGAACGTCGGTGGGCGTGCTCAATGGTACCGAAACCACCCAGGAACTCGATGCTTTTGGGCGGGATGTGCTACAATATTTTGGGCTTGGCTGTCGCAATGTTTCTAAGGTATATGTGCCAGAAGGATATTTGTTTGACACATTTTATGAAACCATTGAATCAAAGGCAAGTACGTACATCAATCACCACAAGTATTTTAATAATTATGAATACAATAGATCGGTGTATTTGGTCAATCGTGAGCCACATTTTGACAATGGGTTTTTGATGATGCGCAAATCCGCATCGTTGGTTTCGCCGATTTCGGTATTGTTTTACGAAACATATACCTCGGCGGAGGAACTTGCGGGAAAACTGGCTGCTCAATCCGACAAAATTCAGTGTATCGTCTCGCAAAATGGCTGGTTTCCCAACAGCCTACCGCTGGGACAAGCCCAAGCCCCCACGCTTTTTGACTATGCCGATGGCGTGGATACCATGGCATTTTTAACAAGTCTGTAATGACGGAGGCGGCGCACCGTTATTTTGTACTCAACAAGCCCTATAATATGCTTTCGCAGTTTATAGGGCCTGTTGATGCCCGAAAGCTAGATGAATTGGCGTTTGATTTTCCAGAAGGAACACACCCGATTGGGCGGCTCGATGGCATTTCGGAAGGGTTGTTGATACTTACGACCAACAAAAAAGTAACCAGATTGCTCTTCCAAGGTGAAACTTCCCACAAGCGTAGCTATTTGGTGCAGGTCTATAAAGTGGTGAGTCCTGAAAACCTTCAACGTCTCCGTGATGGGGTTGCGATTCGCATTCGTGGTACTGACGAACTGTATGTGACAGCCCCCTGCGAAGTGGAAATCGTTGAGAAACCGACCAATTTATTTCAAAGTGGTTATGAGTTTGACGAGCGAATTCCGCATACTTGGCTCCTCATCACGATGACCGAAGGGAAGTTTCGCCAAATACGAAAAATGGTATCGGCCATCAATCACCGTTGCCAGCGTCTGATTCGGCTCTCCATCGAAAATCTGTCGTTGGAAGATTTACAACCTGGGCAAGTTCGAGAGATTGAGGAGGAAACGTTTTTTCGCCAACTCAAGATTGACAATTGGAAATAAGAGCACACACCCTTCTAATCTACGTTTGACATGAGAAAAATGCTTGTTTTATTATGAAATGTACTGATGTTATGCTATCTTCATAAGCAGAACTAATAAAGTATATTATTATGAAATTGTTTTTTACTATTCTTTTGTTTATTTCTATAGCGTTAAACCTTAACGCTCAAGTTATAACCCCAAATACTATAAGCTTTCCCAAAAAATCATACGAAGAAATCAATCAATTTACATCACCAACGAGAGGGGATGCTATTTTTGACACGACGTTTAATGTTTTACGGGTATATAATGGGATAAAATGGATGGCATTAGGTGTTGATGAAAAAAATCCAGTAATGACTGCTTGGAGGGGAGGAGGGCTTCTTTCGGATATTGGTGAAGATATTGTTGTTGATAAAAACAATAATGTCTATGTCGTAGGGATTTTTAATCTGACTGCTATTTTTGATTCTTTATCAATTGTAGCACCAGATACTTCTGCTCTTTTCTTGGCAAAATATAGTAAGACAGGTAAAATTTTGTGGGTAAAACAGGTTGCTTCAAATACAGGGATTGGTGCAAATGTGAGCCGTTTATGTTTAAGTTCTACAGGTGAATTACTCATAGCGGGCGTTTTCAGGGATAGCGTAAATTTTGGAATAGAAACGCTTTCCGCTTCAACTGGTAAAGCAGAAGGTTTTGTGGCTAAGTTTTCATCCGAAGGTTTGCCCTTGTGGGTAAGAAGAATAAATAGCACCAGTTCATTGTTGATTTATGACCTTGGGTTGGACAGGAACGATAATTTATATGTTGTTGGTACTTTTTTTGATTCTGCTACTTTTGAAAATGCTACTTTGACTTCAGTCGGAAGTAATGATTTTTTTTTAGCTTCATATACTTCAGAAGGAGCATTTCGTTGGGTTCGTCAGGGCGGTAGTGAAGGAAATAATTTTGACTCTTGTAGAGGTGTTGCTATCAGTTCACAGAATCAAATCTATATTACTGGAACTTTCGTAGGAAAATTCAGCATTGGGAATAAAATTTTAGAAACACTTGGAAATCAAAATATGTACTTAGCTCGCTATTCTTCTAACGGCGATTTTGTGTCTGTTTTTCAGGCACATGGTAATGTGAATAACTTGCGAGGAAATGTTGAAGGTGTTAGAGTTATTGCTACTAATCGAGACGATATTTATGTAGCAGGGCGCTTTCAAGCTGTTGCGGCTTTGGGGGACTATAAATTAATTGGTAGTCTTAACACATATCAGGTTTTTTTGGCTCGATTCTCAGAAACAAATGTCGTTGCGGCTTTTGAAACACAAGGAGATTTTCTAGGTGGTGTTTCGCTCACTGCTGATGATGATGGAGCGGTGTATTTGGCTGGTGGGTTTATAGGAAATGCAATCATAAAATCATTTGTACCTAAAATAATCTCTTCTGCGGGAGGTTTCGACTTTTTTGTCGCTAAATATGCTAGTAATTATCCTGCTGAATGGGTTATAAGTGGAGGGGGAAAAAATAGTGATGTAATTAGCAATATGGTTATTGGTCAAAATAAAAATATATATCTTACAGGACAATATGTTGGTGAATCTATAATAGGCAATACTAGGCTCAAAAATGCCAACTCACTGACCGATATGTTTTTTATACGTTTAGTCCAGCCTTAACTTGTTACAGGTTGAACACATTAAAATATAGAGGGTCTATTGATTGCTCCAGAGGAGCTACCTCTCAGTAGAAAAATGAATCAAATCCCCTTCCAAATCCCTATAGGGCGGCCGATGTTCGATGAAAGATGTCACCCCGATGGGGCTTTGGGATGGCCTTTGTCCTTTTTTTTCTACTAAGATTTAGCCTCGCTGAGGCTACTTTCTTTAATGCGTTCAACCTGAACTTGTTATTTATCTGAGGTAGTGTCAGTCTAAATTTTTATATTACTACTCAAAAAAATAGGCAAATAAGATAATTTATTTCCGCTACCCCACTAGCCAAAACCGCTATTTCAGAGGTATTTGTAGAGGTAATGTTGCTTTTATGAGCACGCACCCTTCTAATCTACGTCTGACATGAGAAAAACGCTTGTTGCAAGCTGGTTTTTACTGGTTTGTTTGTTTCAATGGAGCATTGCCCAAGTTCCAGGAAGTAAAGTTGCGTACAGCCCTGCGTCTTCGGGTTTGTACATTGGCTCGCCGAGTATTTGCCGACTTGCTAACGGCGATTATCTCGCCTCGCATGACTTATTTGGCCCTCAATCCAAAGAATTTGAAAGCCCCGTTTCGTGCATTTATCGCTCTACCGACAAAGGCAAAACTTGGACTCAAATTTCAACCATTAACGGTCAGTTTTGGTCAAAACTTTTTGTGCATCAAGGAAACCTCTACTTTCTAGGAACAAGCAAACACCACGGAAATACCATCATTCGGAAATCGCTTGACAATGGCAAAACTTGGACTACCCCGACCGACGGCGATAACGGGCTACTGCTGGCTGGAGAGTATCACTGCGCTCCTGTACCGCTGATTGAACACAACGGGCGCTTGTGGCGTGCGATGGAAGACGCCATGGGGCCGATTAAAAAATGGGGGAAACGCTACGGCGCGTTTATGATGTCGATGCCGCTGGATGCCGACCCAATGAAGGCTTCCAACTGGAGCCACAGCAACGTGCTACGATACGATTCCACACTTTTGGGCGGAAGTTTTGGGGGATGGATAGAAGGCAATGCCGTGGTGACGCCGCAAGGCGAGTTGCTGGATATTTTACGTGTTGACGATAAGAGCACTTTGGACGAAAAGGCTGCTTTTGTCCACATCAGTGCCGACGGCAAAAATGCGACGTTTGACCCTGCCAAAGACTTTATCAACTTCCCAGGTGGAAGCAAAAAATTCACGATTCGTTTTGATCCAAAATCAAAATTGTATTGGACACTCACCAATTATATCCCACAAGAGATAAAAGACGCCAATCCCAAACGAAACCCTGCGAGTATCCGTAATACCCAAGCACTTTTTAGTTCAAAAGACTTGGTGAATTGGGAATTGCGTGAGGTAGTTCTTCAACATCAAGATGTACTGAAACACGGTTTTCAGTACGTCGATTGGCTTTTTGAGGGCAAAAACATCGTGTTTTTGTCTCGTACTGCCTATGATGATGGTGTAGGCGGGGCGCATAACAACCATGACGCCAATTACCTAACCTTTCACCGCATTAAAAAATTTAGAAAAAAATGAACACCGTTACTCAACCGAGCCGTTTGGCTTCGCTCGATGCCCTTCGTGGGTTTGATATGCTCATGATTTCGGGCGGTGGTGCCTTTTTGTATTTGTTAGGGGGCAAAACAGGTGTTGCGTTTATCGACGCCATTGCCGCGCAATTTCACCATCCCGACTGGAACGGCTTTACGTTTTATGACTTTATTTTTCCTTTATTTCTCTTTATGGCGGGAGTATCGTTGGCGTTTAGCCTCAAAAGTGGTTTGGCCAAAGGTATATCGCAGGCCGAGCTGACCAAAAAAGTCTTCAAGAGAATGTTGATTTTGTTTGTGTTGGGGATACTCGATAAAAACGCCCCCGTTGACATTTTCGACCCTGCTCATATTCGTTACGGAACGGTTTTGGGGCGGATTGGCATTGCTACGTTTTTAGTGGCTTTGTTGTATATGCGTTTTACGTGGACACAAATGCTCTACATTGCGTTGGGAATTTTAGTGCTTTATTTTTCGGCCCTCATGCTTATTCCTGCCCCTGGTTTTCAGGCAGGAGATTTGACATTTGAAGGGAATTTGGTGGGTTGGCTCGACCGTACTTTTATGCCTGGGCGTCTCAAACAAAAGACCTACGACGAACTTGCCATGACTACGCAGCTATCAGCGACTTGCCTAACGATTTTTGGTTGTTTGGCGGGGGATATTCTGCAAAATAGTGCTATTTCAATTCCTCAAAAACTGAAACAACTGAGTCTGATGGGTGTCATTGGGGTAGTGGCGGGGTTGGCGTGGTCGCCCTTTTTTCCCATCAACAAACACTTGTGGTCGAGTTCATTTATTCTATTAACGGTCGGAATGGCCTTTTTGATGGTGGTTCTTTTCTACTGGATTATCGACGTCAAAGGATACACGCGCTGGACGTTTTTCTTCAAAGTAATTGGGATGAATTCGTTGGTGATTTACTTGGCCTGCCGTTTTATTAGCTTTGGCGAAACCTCGCGGTTGCTGTTTGCGGGGCTGTACGGTCACACCCCCGAGCCGTGGCACGAGGTTTTCAATGCCTTGGGCGGTTTGCTGTTGGTGTGGTTGATGCTGTACGTCATGTATCGTCACAAGATTTTTGTGAAAGTGTAGTGGGGGGATTTTACTAAAGCCACTTAAAATGCTCTGAGAGGCGTTCTTTATGTAACCGAGATACAGGAATGGATTGATTGTTAGTCATTATTATGTAAGAACCTTCGCCCTTGTAGAATTTTTTGATGTGGTCGAGATTGATGAGGTATTGGCGATGGATGCGCAAAAAACCTCGCTCTTCTAGTAGTTCTTGAATTTCTTTAAGGGTTTTTGTTACCAAGCAGTTTTGCCCATTAGTCAAGAAAAACTTTGTGTAACTATCGTCAGATTCGCAGTAGATTACATCTTTTATACTTACAAACGTCACTCCGTTTTGATAAGGTAGCGCGATTTTATCTGTCAGGGGGCGTTGTGCATTGGCAAATTGTTTTTTTAAGTGGTCAATCTGCTCAAAAGAAGTAGGCTGGAATCGTTCAGTTCTTTTTACAGCATTTGCTAACTCTTGAGAATCAATGGGTTTGAGTAAATAGTCAATGGCGCTGTACTTGAATGCCTTGAGGGCAAATTTGTCATAAGCCGTGACAAAAATCAATGCAAAAGGTATGCCTTCTACGGCTTCCAATACTTGAAAACCGTTCATCTGTGGCATTTCAATGTCTAGAAAAACGAGTTCAGGGCGGTGTTCTATGATAGCCGCCACCCCTTTGATGCTGCTTGTGCAACTAGCGACGACTTCAATCTGTGGACATTTTTGACCGAGCCGGATAGTCAACAGCTCTACAGCATCGGGTTCGTCATCAATGATAATTGCTCTCATAATTAAATTGGAATTTCTACTACCACCTTTGTACCCGTGGCCTCTCCCTGTTTATTTTTCAGGTCAATGATTTGGACTTGGGTGGCCGTGTTATAAAGTTGATTAATGAGTTCGATACGCTCGGCGGTCACTTTCATGCCGAATGATTTGTTTTGAGTAGCCGATTTACTCTTAAATTCTGCCGCCTTTTCTCTCCCAACTCCATCGTCGGTGATGTCAAATCTTAACAGATGCGCATGAGGTTGGGTTACCTCAATACGGATGCTTCCGCCTTCTTCTTTGTGCATAAGTCCGTGCCAAATAGCATTTTCCACAAAAGGTTGTAAAAGCAACGGTGGAATTTGAATAGAATCCTTGTCAACGTTTTGAGCAATATTGATGAAGGCGTTTACTTTTCCTCGAAAACGCATGGCTTCCATTTCCATGTAGAGTCGAAGGGTTTCTAACTCGTTTTCGAGCGAAACTTTCTCTGAACGGGAGTTTTCCAGAACAAGGCGAATCAATCGAGAGAATTTATTGAGGTAATCGGTAGCTTTCTCTGTATTGCTTTGAGCTGTATATAATTGGATGGAATTTAGGCAGTTGAAAATAAAGTGCGGATTCATCTGTGCCCGTAAGGCCGAGATTTCGGTAGCTTGGATTTTGTGAGTTACCTCTCTGATAATTTCATTTTTGGCTTCTAAGTCTTTGTTTTTCGTTCTTAGTTTATGGTTATACCAAAATAAAACCAACCCCAATAGCGCACTCAAAGCTAGTCCAACTTCAAGCGTATTTCTTGTACGGCTTTCAATAAGTTTATTCTGTTGAAATTCTTTAATCTGGAGGTTATTAATAAGTTTTTCTTGCTTTGATCTATCCTCAAATGCAAGTGCTTTTTGTTTAATAGCTTGTTCTCTTAGTGCTTGTGTTTCTATTTGCCGTTCTAATTTTTCGCTGACTGCCTGATCCAAAAAACGTTGCCGTTCAGCAGAAGCCTTTAATTTTTCCAGTTCATTTTGGTGATGAATTTTTAATAACTCTTGTTCTCTCTGTTCTTCTAACTGTTTATTTTTCAATTCAGCTTTTTCTAAATCAAACCTACTTTGGACTTTATACAGCTCTTCAGCATTGAACTTGGCATCGAGCGAATCACGCCATAGTATATATTGTTCAAAATGCTTTAAGCTTTCTTGCCAATTAGCCTGTTTTTGTGAAATTTGATAAAGTACGTAGTGGGCTTTCTTGAGGGCGTTTTTGGCAGCAGGAGGTTTTAAAGCTAAAGAAGCATAAGTTTGTGCCTGAGGCAAATCGTTAATTTCCAAAAAACAACTGGCTAGATTCGCTTGGGTGGCGGTTAGATTTTCTCGTTTTTTAAGGTCTAACCAAAGTGTTTCAGCTTTTTTACCATACTCAATAGCTTGCAGGTATTTACCTTGCAACTGATAAAATACGGCCAAATTATCGTAAATACCTGCATGGGAGCTTATGAAAGGTATTTTAGGCAGGTATTCTAAAATTTTCACAAAATAGGTATTGGCCGTTTGATACTGTTTTTTATAGGTATTTAACATGGCCATGCCCTCCCAGATGGCAACTGTATAAGCATTGGTACTGGCTTTGCTCAATCCTGTTCCCAGTGCGATACGTGCTTCCGATTGATGAAAGTAAGTGAGGGATTTGTCAAATTCTTTGACACTTGAGTATAAGTCTCCTAAATTATAGCAGATTCGCCAAAGAACTTGTGGGTCGTGATCGGCATTTACAACTATTTCATAAGCTCGTAAATTAAGCCGTAAAGCTTCTTCCAAATTTAATTTTATATCTCTTTGATAATGTGCTTGCTGAAATAAACCTTTCACTTCAAATTCCGTATTCCTGCAATTTTTGGCATACTCAATTGTTTTTCTTGCGTAAAAAAGACAGCTATCAGGCGCTACTTTTGACTGCCTAAAAATAGAGGATATGTAATTGTAAAGCTGTAATATACTGGTATCTTTTCGGGCCGAAGGGGGTTGTTTTTGTTGGCTATTGATCATTACTCGCGCCTTATCGAGCAAAGAATTGACGTATGATTCATCGGATGATCTATTTAGGTCAAACTGAGTCGGAACGACGTACGTTTGCCCCTCTTGTGTTCTAACAGGAGGAAACTGAGCTATACCCACCAAAGCCTTCAGAAATAAAAAGAGAATACAAAAAGTCCTTTTATACATCATTATAGAGTTTGTATAAAAATCGCGTAAATCACTCGTATAAAGCCTCATGTACAATATTAGCTTAATGTGCTATCCTTATTCTATAATGCGCCGCCAACGGAATGGAATTTAAGGTAAATGACATGATTGAGGGGGTAAGCGGTACAAATAACACATTCGTACCCAAAAACACATTACCGTTTACTCAATCACCTACTAAATACCGCCGCTCACTTGTTCAAACCTATCACTCACGGGCTCAGAGTGTAAGCAAATAGAAGAGAGGATGTAGGTTTGAGACAACAATGACAAACTTTAGTCAACCCAATAGTTCAAATGAAAACCCTACAAAGCCTCTTTACTGTCGCTTTTTTGCTAATTGCTGTGGCTGCCTGCAAAGAAGACACCCCAACCCCGCCCTGTAAAGTTTCGGTCATAGATCGAGGCAACGGCAACAAACACACTTATGCCTACGATGCGAATGGTAAAATCACCCAAATGGCTCGTGAGTTTGATGGAACGGGCTCGGGTACTATTTCAAAATTCGTATATACCTTTACGTACGATGCTTCTGGCTTACTTATCAAATCCTCTATAAAGCTAGATGGGAAAGATTATAGCACCGAAACGTATAGCTATTCCAACGGAAAAATCTCGAAAGTAACTTATACCAATGCCGATGGCAGTAAGGGAATCAACAACCTGAAATACAACGCAGCTGGCCAAATCACCGAGTTTACCTACGAAACTGGCGACCCTAATTCGGACGGGAAACAGTATTTTGAATACAATGCTAACAATATTATGACCAAACGCGGCTTTGCCGATTTACAGGGAAATAAGTATTTTGAAATAATCATTAATCCCGTTGGAGTAGTAAAATCGCCCGAACAATTACTGGCCAATAACGGCTTGCCCTTTGATGTGTTGTCGGGCTTTTCGTGGCAGGTTGCCGAGGGTAATATAGGCACAACCTATGAGTCATTTTTTGCTGACCAAGACGGTAAATTAGTATCCGACAGCAAAGAGAAAATCACGGACGTAAAGACCAACTCGCAGGGCTATCTCATTGAAAATGCCACGATTGATGCGGCCAACAAGATTAGTAATCAGCGAATTACGCTGATGGATTGCCAATAGTTAGCGATAGAGAATGCCGCTTAATAAATAACTTAACTAAGGTTGAAAGAAAAACAATATTTTCGAAAACTTTTATAAACCTCGTAAACCCTTTTAGCTATGACTCCTCGTTCGTTCACAATCAATGGTGATTTTGAAAATTTGGCTTTACCAGTACACCAAGGGGTGGAAGGTTTGTTGTTTTGGGATAAAAAAGCACAACCAACCATTGAAGATTGTATTAATAAATTTAAGGATGTTGTACCTGAGCAACAGCCTTTGTTTATTTCAAAAGAGTCTTGGGAAAAATTGTGGACTGGGAATGGATTTGTTTCTGAAAATGAGGAAGTTTATCTGTTTCTTTTTTGTGCGGCCTACGATGAATATACCCAGTCGGTCTATTATCGTATTCGACTGATTACGATTTTAAAATCAGATTTAGTTTATGCTCAAACCGCAGTTCCTCAGCCTACGAAAGTAAATGTCAGGGTATATGCTTCTCCCATTGCATACACGGTACCCAACATGGGAGGTGAAGATTGTATAAAATGGGTGAGTGCTGACGACAGTGAAGAGAATGCTAAGTTGGAGAAAATTAACTTCGACGTTGAAAACTGGAAGGAAAAAGTTAGAAAGTCGTTGAAAGATTTATTGGTGAATTATGAACCAAAGTATATTGGAGATATGGTTGGGGCCAAACGTATCAAAGATATTTTAGGGGATATCTACCCTCATGTAAAGGGTATTACGCTCAGTCCCGCACTTTATCGCAATGCGGATGAGAATAAACCTTTTATGGCATTTCTCATTAATGATGATGCTGCTACAGTGGGACAAAATATAGCTGATATTTTAAAATGCCCCCCTGGTGGCAACCCTTGTGCGAGCCTTGAATCAATGCAATAGAATTAATTAGCCTTTATTTGCCCTATGTCACTTGAAGATTCTTATTTTCTATGTTTTTATCTACAGTTACTGTCTTATGCCTTCCCTATTTGGGTGGGCATAAGACATTTTCGGTATTTCGATAACCGTCTCAAATTATTTTTCTTAGGTATCCTCATTGCCTGTTGTATTGATGTGACCTCTTGGGTGCTGTATAAACTTCACATTCAAAATCACTATTTAGATTATTTTTTCAGTTTTAATGGCTTTATTGTAAAGTTGCTGATTTACAGGGTTTTTGTTAAGAACCAAAGGCATAGGAAAATAATTATCTGGATTGGCCTATTACTTATTCCTTTTTTTTTAGTCGATATTCTTTGGATATCTGGCATCAAACATCATAATGCTTTTTCGGGAGGAATCGCACAATTGTGGGTATTTATAGCTACTTTTTACTGTTTGCGTCAGTTAATTCAAGAACACGTTGTTGGAATCAGAAAACAACCTTTTTTTTGGATTTTTTTGGGTATCCTTATCAAAGTAGGGCTGACTTATTTTGATACAGTGGCGTATAATTTTATACTCAATAGTTCGGTGACTCTAACCTATTTATTGTCTGATTTTACGTATCTTACCTCCGTGATAGAAAATATACTATACGCGATTGGTTTCAAACATGCTAAAACTAAGTAAACTCGTTGTTATAATTTGTTTTTTGAGCCTATCCAAAGCCCTTTCTCAAAGCATTAAGATTGATTCTGTAGTAGCTCCTGCTTTAGCCCATAATAACCGACTTCAATCAGTTACATTTAAGCCAATCGGCAGCAAAATTCGGGTAAGTCCTACCCAAAATTTTTTATTTATCTATTTTACATCTTCTCCAAAAACCACAGTTTGCGAATACCAATTAATGGGATTAGAAACGTATTTTACATCAACAACTAATCCATATATCTATTACCCAAATTTGCCTGAAGGAACCTATACGTTGGTAGTCAGGGTACGCGGTACCGATAAACCTACTACCACTTTAACAATCATTGTCGATGGTCCCTTTTGGCAGCAATGGTGGTTTGTTCCTGTTGTGTTTGTATTTATAATAGGCATGATGGGACTGGTTTTCTATCTCTTCTTTTTCTACCGAACACGACAGGAGCTTTACCTTCAATCCATTAGGTATGAGCTGGAAATCAAGGCATTGCGTGCGCAGATGAATCCTCATTTTATTTTTAATTGTCTCAATACTATTGATGCATACATTACCCGTAAACAATTCATAGAAGCTTCAGACTGTTTGCAGAAATTCTCCCGATTGATTCGGCATATTTTGGAAAATTCAGAATTTCAAACCATCAGTCTTGAGAAAGAAATCGAAACGTTGAAGCTCTATATTGAACTGGAGCAGGAGAGGTTTGCCAATACCTTCTATTATGAGCTTATGGTTGACCCATCTCTGATGGAGGACTCTTATCAAATACCTCCGTTGTTGCTGCAACCTTTTGTCGAAAACGCCATCCTGCATGGACTACGACACTTGACTGAAAGAGAAGGCCGACTTCAAATTACGCTACAGCAAACTGTCTTAAACGAAAAAGAGAGCCTATTTTGCCAAATTGAAGACAATGGTATTGGTCGTGACGCTTCTACGAAAGTTAATGAATACAATCGTGAGCACCACAAATCCATGGGCATGAACGTCACCCTTGAACGCATAACTGCTCATCAAGCCTACTATGGAGAACGTATGAAAACGGAGATAGAGGATCTCCGCATCCCACATACGGGGACTGTCGTTCGGTTATGGCTTCCTTTGTTGACTCAATTTTGGCAAAAAAATAAAGCAAACAGTCATTCTTAAAAGACAGATTATTTATTGATACCCCCATTCATTCCTACATGAGGGGTTTTATGTTTTGTTATTCTTCTAATCCGTTTACTCAATTACCTGCTAAAACCCGTTGCTTACCTTTTAAAAACTACCTCTCACGGCTATACAATGGCAGTGCGTTAGGGAAGTTTGTAGGTTTGACACGTCCAACAAATCAATGTTAAAACATTGAATAAAGGAATCAAAACAGAATAGTAAACCTCTGCTTTTATACATCAATCAAATGAAAAGACTTCACCGCTGCCGCCTTCTCTATTTATTCCTCATTGGGCTTATTTCAGTCTGGTCTTGCAAGGAAAAGGCAACCCCAACACCTACGCCTACGACGAAAAGCTCCGCCAAATTCATTACCAAATTTACATTCGGGACGCTCACTCCAGTAGTAGAGGCTATCGTAAGTGGTACTACCATTGCGGCCACTGTACCAGCAGGGACGGATATTACTAAGCTTGTGCCTACCGTTACGCTCTCAGATAAAGCTACGGTTTCGCCCGCATCGGGTGCGGTGCAGGATTTTTCAAAAGCCGTGACCTACACCGTCACGGCCGAGGATGGAAGTACGCAGGCATATACGGTGAATGTGACAGTAGCGAAACCCGTCAATAACGGGACAGTTTACATCGGTAGCATGGATGGTAATCTATATGCTGTAGATGCGTTGACTGGAGCAAAAAAATGGCAGTTTGCTACGGGCGATGCTGTTCTTGGAACCCCGACCGTGGTGAATGGCGTGGTATTTTTTGCAAGTTGGGATAAAAAACTCTATGCCCTTGATGCCGAAACTGGGGCAAAAAAATGGGAATCAAATCCCGCAACGGTTGCGCTGTTGCAACCTTTCGCTGCGCCAATGGTGAGTAATGGAATGCTGTACTATGGCGGTGAACATTTTTTATACGCGCTTGATGCTGCCACAGGAGCCAAGAAATGGGAATTTCGCAACGATGAGATATATCCTTGGCAAGCCTCACCTACTGTAGTGAGCGGCATCGTCTATGCCAGCATTCGAGGTAGTTCGGGCGGGAAATCAGGGCTTCATGCGCTGGATGCCGCAACAGGAACGCTGAAATGGCATCAACCTGGTATTGGAATTTCAGAGTCATCACCTGCGATAGCTGACGGAATTTTATATGCAGGTTCGGAATTTAATGGTTTCATGGCTTTTGATGCCCAGACTGGGGCCGTCAAGTGGACATTTGCCAGTGGCTTGATTACGAATTCATCTCCCACTGTTGTCAATGGGACTGTATATGTGGGTGCGAGCGCATTGACCCACACTAACAATGATAAACTATACGCCATAGATGCCAAAACGGGAGTTAAGAAGTGGGAGTTTAATACCCTTGATGGCGGCCCCGATTACTCATCACCTATCGTAGCCAGCGGTATGGTCTATATCGGTGCTGGAAGCACGCTTTACGCCGTTGATGCGGCGTCGGGGGTTAAAAAATGGGAAGCTAAACCTGAAGCCAATAACTTGATTGTTTCTGGGTCAGTTGTTGCAATGGGACTGGTTTACCAAGGGATTGGCAAAAAACTCTATGCCTTTGATGCTGCCACTGGGGTAAAAAAGTGGGAATATGAAACTGGCCGCGCCATTAGCCATTCTTCTCCGTGTGTAGTAAGCAAAGACGGTACGGTGTATCACGCTGGGATTAGCGGGATGGTACAGTAAAGCCAAATAGGCCATTGAAGTGGTCAATATATTCATTTATAAAATTCTTTAACATGAATCATCTCCAAACTATCCGTTGGATTGGGATGCTAGGGGTATTTTTATGCCTATTATTCCATCAAAGTTGTAGAAAAAAAAATGAACCTTCGCCTGCTGAGGCTCCTGCCATAGGGCCTACTACCGTGAGCAATGCCACACATAACAGCGCGACTGTGGCATCGGCTATTAAAAAGATAGGTTTCAACGTAAGTACCAAAAGCCCCATTTCAGAGTATGGGTTTGTGTATGGGCAGGCCGAAAACCCAACTGGAAACAAAATAAAAGCAGGTGCTACTACCGAATCTCCTGTTGATTTCATGGGGCAGCTAACTGGTCTTATCTCTGGCAATAAGTACTTTGTGAGAAGCTACGTGGTGTATATGCTCGACACTCAAGCTGAAACTATCTACGGGGAACAAACTGCCTTTACAACCCAAAACTTGAAAGCGCCAGAGGTATCGACCAACGACGCTATCGACTTAACTGCCAATGCGTTTTCAATAGCAGGTAAGTTGACTGCCCTTGGTACGAGTGATGTTGTCCAGACAGGACATGTGCTATCGACGACCAACCAAACACCTACTCTTGCCGATACTAAAACCGAAACGGGGGGAAGTAACAGTGTTCCGAAAGAATTTAAAAGCACTTTTACCAATCTGCTATCAAATACCACTTACTATGTGCGAGCCTATGCCACCAACGCCACTGGAACGGGCTATAGCGAGGTAAAAATCGTTAAAACCGCTAATGTAGTGGCGCCTACAGTGACAACGGGAAACGTTGCTAATATTACAACATCATCGGCGGATGTGGGTGTGACCCGTAATACGCTCGGAACCACGGCCAATGGACAAGTGGGTGTTTGCTGGAGCAGTACGAATCAGACCCCTACCATTGCCGATACTAAACGTGACAATGGGTCTGCTAACGCACCTGAATTTTTCAGTATAAATCTAACGAATCTTACTCCAAATACCACTTACTATGTACGTGGCTATGCTACTACCGCCGCAGGAACAGGCTATGGTGAAGTGAAGAGTTTTAAAACAAATCTTATTCTTCCCACAGTGGAAACAACTCCCAACCCTAGCTTCAATACTTCTCCCAATTTAGAGAGTGATGAGGCAAGAATAACGCTTCTGGGTACGGTAGTTACTAAAGGAGTGCCCATTCTTGAATATGGGTTTGTAGTACAAAACTCCAAACTGCCGAATCCTACCATCGACAGTTATGTTTTGAAGGTAGTAAGTAACAGTTCAATAAGTAGCAGCAACGGTGCCGTAATAGGGGGGGGAATCAAAAAAGCAGACATCGCAAAACTGGAAGCAACGAATAATTTCAGAGCCTATATCAGGACTGCTGACGGTGTTTATTACGGCAGCAACCAAACCTTTTCTTATACCTATCCACCCGAGTTCAGCAGTTTAAAGTTTGATTGTAATGGCACTTCTTTTTTTGTAACAAAGTATAGCCGTACGCCCCAAATTGTCGAAATAGGAGAAATTGTGGTTTTTAGCAGCAACTATACGCTGGTAACCCCGCTAAAATTACCGGGCAGTACAAGCTATACCGAAAAACAGTATTCCAACATTCCTTCGGGAGATTCAGGGTATTCGCTCTATGTGTACAACACCACTGGAAAACCAATCAGTTTACTGCCCTCAGCCAACGGGAAAGTTTATACAGCTAATTTCAAAATTGAAGCTGGAAATCTGCAAGCGGTTTGCTGGAGTTATCCCTGGAGATTAGTTATTCCTTATGCTAAGATGGCCAATGGTACGGTCTATTATCCTAATCCCCCTTCTATCAAGCCCGTCGAGAAGTGTTTTATCGACTGCACAGTAAAGTAGTTCATTTCTGAAAATCTTATTCTAAAAAACTCGTCGGAGGTTAAACGAATAATACGATGAAAAAAATAACTTCTTTTTTTGTCTCACTTGTATGTGTTTCAATGCTGTTTTTATTAACGGGCTGCCCCAAACCTGCGGACCCCGATTATAAAGCAGCAATTAAAGCTAAATATCAACAATTGGGCTGGATGCCAGATGCTGATAATGGTGGCGAACCAGTTAAAACCGCAAGTGGTAACGGCTGGGTGCAATATTATGGCAACAAAGACCGGGCAATTTATTACATTGACGGAAAGGCATTTGGTTTCTTAAACTATGAAATGAAGAAATATGAAGCCCTCGGTCAAGATAAGTTTACCGCATTGGGTACGCCTACTTCGGATTGGCAGCAATTTTTGACGGGAATTACGGGTAATGAGTTCACTAAAGGAGTTATTGTTTCTACTCCAAAAGGTGTATTTGCCGTTTATGGCTCTATTTACGAAAAATACAAAGCTATCGGTCGTTGGAATAGTCCACTGGGATACCCTATTGGGGACGAAGGTACCATGACTACTCGAAAAGAGGGACGCTTTCAGCATTTTACTAAAACTGGCGCGCTTGGGCAAATTTATTGGAGCCAAACCACAGGTGCTCAGGCATTTTGGGGAAAAGTAGAAACTATGTATGGGAGAGCTGGTGTCGGATATGATGGCAGTTGGTTAGGCTTACCAAAGTCCAGTTGTGATCCAAATAAAGCAGATAATCAACAAACGGTTGATTTTGAGAAAGGAAAGATTATAACTGGACCTACTTGCGGAGCTTACTTAAACCAAGCGAATGAAACGGTGTATCAAAACGGCACCAAAACAGCTAATGTAAATTCTATTCCTTGCTATAATTATTAACCACCAATGAAAATACTGTTTTTTACCTCTTTATTTTTCTTAGTTAGGCTTTTGAGTATCGCCCAAGAAACTACGTGGCGAGACGTACCTGTCAACGAGCTCAATGGCGTAGCTATCAATGATTTACAGGGACGTATGCGCGAAAGCATGGCTTATGCCACCTGCTATGGGTTTGGGGCGGGAGTGCCTACCTTTGAAAATGGCACTCAAAACGGCCAAATCGTCTATGGAACAGTGCTTATCCCCAAAAAATATGTAGAGTTTAAAGATATTCCTCAATCAGAATTGGGAAATGTGGATTTAAACAACTTTCAAGAGCGTGTGCGTCAATCAATGACTTGGGCAGCCAACCACGGCTATTCTGCAGGAATTCCTACTTTTCATCATGCCGACCACGGTAGGGGAATCGTATGCGGAACGATACTCTTTAAACCCGATGCCGTTACATTCCGAGACGTTCAACAAGGTCGCATGGAGATGATTAGTCGCGATGAGGCGGGTACGGCAGGTTGGGTGAGGTCTGTGGTAAGGTATGCTTCTAAAATAGGTCAAGTAGGAGCTTTCCCTACCTTTCACCAAGCTACTTATGGCGATAAGGGGTTGGTTTACGGGGTCATTTTTTTTAAAAAATAAGAAAAATGAAGGCGAGCTCATTCTTTTGACTTCTACTTGTATGAAATATCTTTTAGTGTGTATTTTTTTTTCGATGAGTTATGGAGCAGTGGCTGTCACTCACCAAAACCTCAATACAATAGCTCAAAAAAGAAACGAACTCCACCCTACAGACGAGAGAAAACAACCACGCCCCATTGAGCCCTTAGCTATAGTTGCGTTTGGATGCCTGATTTTTGCGGGGGCTTCATGGTTTGGATTATTGGGAGCTGTGGGACTTTTGTTTGCGTTTGGCAGTTTAATGCTCAGTATTATTAGCCTTGTGCGAATCAAACGCGGAAAGAAGAAAAAGAGGGGAAAAGGGTTGGCCTTGTTGTCATTATTTTTTAGCTTAATTCTGACGGGTTTCGCTCTAATGATTGTGATTGCCTTCATGTCTATATAAATAGTATGAGCTATTATTAAAGAATGAAAAACCTGCCTGAGACGGAATGGGGTAGAGCATTGTATGGTATGTTTTAAAAATGGAATGACCCTAAAATTATTAATCCTAATGAAGAAAGGACTGCTATACCTATTGCCTTTGCTGCTGCTTTGGACGTTGGGCTTATACCCTGTATTAGCCCAAGACCTCAGTCAGTTTTCTACCAAAAATCCTGTGAAAGTATCGGGAAGTGTAAGCGCCCGAAGCTACTACAGCGCAGGGAGCCGAAGTCCGCTGTACCGCGCTAATCCGTTTGGGTATGGGTTGTCGGGAAGTGTCACGGTGACGTTGCTGAATGGTGTCAGTTTTCCGTTTTCGATTAGTTATTCCAATCGTCAAACGAGTTTTGCCCAACCTTTTAATCAATTTGGGATGAGCCCTACCTACAAGGGGTTTACCCTTCACGCTGGCTACCGAAACCTACGTTTTTCAGATTATACCCTCAACGGTTTTACGATGCTAGGTGGAGGCTTAGAAGTGCAAAAAGGACTATTGAGAGTGGGTTTTATGATGGGGCGGCTCAACAAAGCGATTACCTCGGCCGAAAACCGCCCCACTACGTTTCGGCGTATGGGCTATGCGGCAAGGCTGGGCATAGGAAAAGGCCAAAACTACCTTGACCTCATTATAATGCAGGGCTACGACAACGCCAACTCTTTGGTAGATTATGAAAAGTTTGGGTTGAGTCCTGCCAAAAATACTGTAGTCGGAGTGGTGATAAATAAGAGTTTTGGGGCGCGACTGATTTTTAATGCTGATGCAGCCTTCAGTATCTATACGGGTGATGTCAACGCCGCCAAAATAGACCCAACTTTGCTCGAAGCACAAGTATCACCTATTCTCTACAAAACGGTAGATGCCAATATCTCTTCGCGGGGGGTGATGGCCGTTAGTAGTAGCTTAGCGTATAGTGGAAAAGGTTATGGGATTCGGGCAGGTTATCAGCGTATTGATCCAGGTTTTACGACCATGGGAATGTATAATGTGAATAACGATTTGGAAATTATCTCAATCGCTCCGCGTTTTAATCTTTTGAAGAATAAAGTGGTTTTTAATGGCAATTTGCGTCTTCAACGCGACAATCTCTACAGCGATAAGCTACGAAGTACGCGGCGATTTTTGCCTTCTGCTACGCTATCAATCAATCCTTCGGCGATGTTTGGCTTTATGGTCAATGCCAATTACAGCACGCTCAATCAAGCACCGGGTATCAAGCAGACCGTTACACAAGCAGTACAGCTTATGAATCAGGCCAATTATACCCTGATGCTCATGCCAAGGATTACATTTGTAAATGAAGTGTTTAGCCACAATCTGATGCTATCTGTTGGGACTAACCAGCTCATTGATAATAGTACAGATACTACCTTTAAACATAACACCGAATACAGTGGCCTTAATGCTAATTTTAATTATGGCCTTTCGCTGGATAAGCAGTTTTTAAGTGCTGATTTTGGGGTGAGTTATTTTTCCCTTACAAACATTGGCGGTACTACCGATAACTTGGGTATGACAGCTGGGGTAAGCAAAGGTTTCCTGAAAAATAAACTCACTACCAATTTCAGTGCCAACTACAACCTATCTAAAGAGAGCAGTGCCATGAGTTTCTCAGCGTCGGCGCGTATGAAACCTGCAAAACATCATCGGGTAGGACTGACAGCTTACCAAGTGATGAGTCAAGATAAAACCGCTGCGAATCGCAATTTTAATGAATTCAGAGGCACACTCGACTACACTTATACTTTCTGAAAACTATGAAAAAAGTATTTATTTTTTTGATTATCAGTTTGTTAATGGCTGGTATTTGTGTAGCCCAGCAGCAAACGGTGACAGGTACACTCAACATTGTAGGCCCTTATACTAATCTATTTTCTGATTATCTTACGGTCAGTAAAACACAGCTGCGTTTGTCAGGCAAGGCCAATGTCCGCCTCACGGGAGTTTTAAAACACAATAATCAGCCATTACTAACTTTGCCTGTTAACCCTGAATATTATAAAAGCAAAGGTGGCATCTGGAATATAAGTCTTAATGGGGCTAATCAACTTATCACGGAAGCTGACTTAAAACAGTCCTTTTCGCCCGATGTAACCATCAATAACAATACCCAAGAGTTGAGAATAGATGCTCTTGGCCAATACATATTGCCTGAGGGAGACTATGAACTCTGTATTACCATTTATGGTGCCAATGAAGATGGTAGCGCTACCGACAACTCATACCGTTCACTTTCGGTACCTATCTGTTATAGCTTTACTATCTCTAATATTGAAGCACCATTTTTACAACAACCTCAAAACAAAGAACCCATACCCAACGCAAGCGCCAGTTATCAACCTTTACAATTTTCATGGACAAGCACGGCAGGTGTACTACCAAGTCGTATCAAATACAATCTGCAAATAGCCGAACTGATTCCTAACCAAAACGAATACGATGCTTTTCGGTCGGGGCCGTTGTTTGCGGACATTCAAATAGAAAATGGTAGCCCCACCTACTTATACAAGGCAAGTGATCCGAAGTTTGAAGTGGGTAAAAGCTACGCTTGGCGCGTGGTAGTGGCTGAAAAAGAGCCGATTTCTAAGTATTACTCTTTCCAAAATCAAGGACTTAGTGAGGTGTTTACGTTTAATTATGGAGGAGACGGCTCTTCCAGCCCCTTTACTATTTCGGCGGCTTATCCCAAAAACAACCGAGCGATGCCTTTTAGAGGAATGCCTTTGGTCATCCAATATGCTCCCTATAAAGAAAGCTATCAAGGTTTTGATTTTAAGTTAAAAGTATGGGATGAAAAGAATATTGAAATAGGCTCAAATGAAGCTTACAATAACTGGTCTAATTTTTCCTCGCCCGCCAAAGCGCAGGAGTATGCTTTAGGGGGGATACCCGTCGATGATATTCGCGCCACGTTTTTGCCACTGAGTCTGCCTGAGAGTACAGCGGGGGCTGACTTGTTGGCCAAATTTGAAAAACATCGTATCGTAAAATGGGGAGTCAATGCCATTATGACCGATAAGCCTGACAAAAAGTTGAGTGGCAGTTGCAATGCGCAATTTATCGCAGGCATGGACCAGCCAATTTTAAAAACTCCCGCTGCCGATGCTAAAATAAACTACGCAGGAGAATTGACTTTTGAGTTTGAAACGAGCAAACGACCTGCTGATGAAGATTTATTCCCGTTTGACATCACCCAGGCACAAAATGGAGCCATAGGAAAATACAAACTAAGTGTCAATGAAAAATACGTCTTGGAAGTGGCTACTTCAAGAGATTTTAAACCGTCTGATATCCAAGCTTTTGGCGTCGGACAGTTGATTGTCAATTCGGTGGATATCAAAAATGCTACTCAATTAGCAGACTTGACGTATGCTACACTTTCTCAAAAAATAACTATTTCTACTGAAGGTATTTACTATTGGCGTGTAAAATGGCTCACTGACCCTGCTGCCGACGAAAAAAGCGCTCATTACGCTGCCAGCGAAATTCGCACTTTTTGTGTTGGCAAATGCGGCTCACCACCCAATCCTGTGGTAACTATGGCAGAATGCGGCGGTTGTAAATTCCCTGATATTCAAGATAAAATAGAAGTAAAGGACAATCTGGCCGAAAACAAAGTCATTTTTGCGGGTGGTACTAAGGGGTATAAAGTGGCCATTAATAAAATAACCGACGCCAACAGCGGCAAAGGGGAAGGTATTGCCACAATTTTGGGCTTGCCTATGCAGGTGACTTTTGAAGGAGTGAAAGTAAATAAGGCCGGTGCAATGTTTGCGGGCAAAATCATGTCTAAGAAAAACAGCAGTGGCACGCCAAGCCTCATGCCCGATGCCACCCTGCCCAACAAACTGCCCGATTTTGATCAGCTTACTAGTACCAGTGGCTTTGCGCCTAACCTCACAGACCCTACCCAGTTGCAAGCACAAGCCCAACAACTGCAAACTGAAGTCAAAAACCGTTGGTCAAAAATAACCAACTACATCAGTACCAACACGGCTACCCTCAAAAATGCTCCTAATACCATAGGTTGGCAAACGCCCATGGGTTTTAGTCAAAACGTGAGTGGTGTGGACATTACTACTGCCTTTGAGAATTTCCTGATTACGCCCATCAATGCCCAATTTGATGTAATGACAGTAGTGGAAGTAAAAGAAGAAAATATCGTGATTCCGTTTGGTTTCAAAGGGGCGTGTATTGGTATTGAAGGTGCTTGTCAGGAGTATACCTTATATCTTTACAAAGATGTGCCTATCAGTAACTTAACCCTCAAAGGCGGGGCCGACTTGACCAAAGCTACGCACTTGGTTTACAGTACCAAAGACGGATTTAAACAGATTAATATCTATGCTGAATACGAATTTAAAAAAGACATTATTCGACGAAAAGACAATGGCGAAAAAGTAATAGCTACCCTCAAAGCCCAAACTCCCAATGGGTTTTCGGACTGGGTGGCGAAAGTAAGTATGCCAGCATTTAAAGTACATGGCTTAGAAGACTTAGATTTTGAACTTATAGGCGAAGCTACCTACGACCACAGCGATAAAGAAAACCCTGCGGGAATGGACAAAATGCTGTCAGCACTTGAACCCAAACTCCCCGACAACGACAAAGGTGATATCGCATTGTTGAAAGAAAGTATGTGGAAAGGTTTTTACTTCCCCCAACTCAAAGTCACACTTCCTGAGATATTTAAAGCTGACCAGAAAGACCGAGTAAATGTAACTGTTGAGAATTTTGTCATTGATAAACGGGGGGTGTCGGGTAGTTTAGCGGCCGAAAATGCTATTGGCATTGGCGACGGCAATCTGGCGGGTTGGTATTTTTCATTAGATAAATTCAACATTACTTTTTTCAACAATGTATTTATCGAAGCTGCTGCCAATGGAAAAGTGGTGTTGCCTATTTCGGGTGAAGACAAAAGCACCCCGCTCACTTATACCACTACCCTCACCAAAAATAAAGAAGACAGCAAGCTAAAGTATCAGTTTGTAATTAAGCCAGATAAGGACATAAACGCTTCTATCTGGAAAGCCCAAATGAGTTTATTGGCCACCTCCAACATTACTGTAACCACAGGCGATAAATCAGTGAATGAAGGCAAGTTTTTGGCAAAGGCCGACTTGAATGGCGGCCTTACTTTCAATACCCCCGAAGTAGGTGGATTTTTGCCTTCGTATGATTTGAAATTAATGAGCTTTGAGCATTTTAAAATCCAGTCTGTGGCTCCTTATATTGATTTTGGAAATATTCAGTCGGATGCCTATAAAAAAGGTTCTGATATTTACCAAAAGGCCTCCAATTTTATTGGCGCATTGGCGAGTCCGCAACACGAAGTTTCGGGTTTACCGGTGAGCATTGACGAGTTTGTACCTATCATAAAACAAAGGGGAGACGTCACAGTTGCGGGGTTTTATCTACATGGTAGCCTCAATTTATCCAAAGACCTGCCCCTTTCGCCCAGTGCGGGTTTGGGTGTTGCCATTTTGGCAAATGTAAAGTTGGACGGCTTACGCCCTAAATTTAGTTTTGAGGGAATTGAGTTAGAAGATGTTCAGGTAAAAGGACAACTAGGCCCGGTAAGCGTGGACGGTAGTTTGAAGTTTTTTAGAAGCGATAAAACTTTTGGCGACGGTTTCCGTGGTAGCGTATCGGCCACTTTTCCGATGAATATAGCTGTATCGGCCACGGCTCAGTTTGGTGGGGTCAAAAACATAAACTACTGGTACGTGTATGCCAGCGGCAAACTATCCGTTCCCATTCCCATTGGGCCGCCCTTGTTGAACATTACTGGTTTTGGCGGCGGGGCTTACCACAACATGGCTTCCACCTACAAGCCTGACCCTAATAAGTTGCCCGATGCCAACGCTCCTGCCTATACACCAAGTGCAAATAGTAATGGTTGTCTGGCCACAGTTTATCTGTCGTTGGCCGAGGAAAGCCTGTTGAAAGCCCAAACGACCTTTAAAGTTGAATGGGACGGCGACGGCATCAAATCGGTAGGCTTGGACGGTACAGTGGATGTATTTAACAAAGACAATAGTCCTGCTACTCAGGGCGTAGCCCACGGCGAACTGACAGTAAAGTATGACATCAGAGAATCTATTTTTGACTTGACGGGCGGCTTAGACGCTAAATTGGCGGGCGACTTGGTGGTGATAGAAGCTAAAAACTCTTTGCGTATTTACATTGATAAAAATACCCAATTTATGCAAGTGGGCAACCCTAAAGACTATAACCAACGCGTCAAAATGACCGTCTTGCAGTTTATTTCTGGCGGAGCCTATTTTTGGTTGGGCAACGGAGCCATGCCCGACATACCGCTGCCTGTGGGCATAGACCCCACCACGCTGCAACGCATGGGTTACAAAAGTTTCAAGGAATTGGGATTTACGGCGGCTAAAGGAGGGATGATGTTTGGAGCGTATGTTGGATTTCCTGCCCCTCCTCAAACCGAAGAAAAGCTACGATTTTTGATTTTCTACATGAAACTCCATGCGGGTATGGGCTTCGATGTTCAGTTGGCGAAATATACCGAGCCTTGTGGCACCAACGGAGTTCCTGGAATGGATGGCTGGTATGCACTGGGACAATTATATGCCTCGGCGGGATTCACATTTGGTGTTGCGGTAGATGTTTGGTTTTATGAAGGAGATATTGAAGTTGCCAGCGTATCTGCAACAGCTATCATGCAAGGAGGCTTGCCTAATCCGTTTTGGTTCAAAGGAATGCTGAACGGTAGGTATAGTGTACTCGATGGCCTTGTTGAAGGCGACATGAATTTTAAAGTGTCCGTAGGGAATGTTTGTATTCCAAACCCACCTCCAACACACCCATTCTCCATGCCTTTAATCTCAGAAATTTACCCTAAAGGCGGCAAAATAGATATTTTAGACAACCCTTCTGCGGTATTTAATTATCCTGTTGGTAAAGAGATTGTCATTACTTCCAGTATTTTAAAGCCTGGAGGGAATGGAGAAGAAAGAATTACTCGAACCGAGACTTTCAAAATTGATATGGGAATGACAATGTCCCTAATTGGAGGAGACAACGAGGGTGAATGTGCCAACAACCAAGATGATACGGGCGAACTTAGAATATCTAACGATGGACTAAGGGCTATTTATTATCGCAATGCGGCTTTTGTGCCTGATTCCAAATATCAACTTCAGGTCACCACAAAACCACTGACGTTAGAGAATGGCAGTTGGAAAATAATGAAAGACAAAAACGGAAAAGATAGAACCCAAACCGAAGTCGCAGATTTTAATACGGGTTCCTGTCCAACCAAATTACGTAGTGAGACCCTTGCACTTACGTATCCTTTTGAAGGGCAACGGTTTGTATTACAGAAAGAATTTGGGGGTGAGGGTGTCATTGCTTTTAATAAAAAAATGTGTTGCTTCGGAAATGATTGCGGTTCAGAAAAAGCCTACACCCTGGTTATGAAATTTGCTACTGAAGACAACCCTGCAAATGAACTAGAATCAGTGGTTACAAGTACCTATGGAAAAGCTGATCAAGCCCAAACACTCACCTTCAAATTGCCCAATTTACCCAATGAAAAGTTTGTAAGAATGCGGTTGGTAAAAAAACCAAATCAGGACTATTTCAAAGCGATGGATAAACCAAAATATGCTTCTTTATCGCAAAGTACCTCAAATTCATTTGGGAAAAACACAGTAAAAATGGAGGCCTCCATCAAAGAAACAAAACCTGAATATGCCGCCTTTGCTCAATACAACAATTACGTGGGCGCAGGTATGGAAAAAACGGTTCAAACAAATTCAGCTAATAGCGTGAGTATGGCTGTAACGCGTAATGAAAAACAAGAATTGGTAGTTGAGCAGAAAGAAGTCCAAGTCGCTGACGAAAGCTATTTTAGAACCAGTAAGTATAATACGATGAAGGAAAAACTGGCCATGATAGATTCTCAGGCAAAAGGGAAAGAGGGGTATTTTACTGCCTACTTTAAGGCCGCTGAAGGTTTTGATCTATTTGACGTAGGAGGTGAAATGATTTTTTTAAAAGGAGAAGAGAAATACCGACAGCCTTTGTTAACATTTGAATTTGCTTCCGAACGTAGTAGTTGGTATCAAAATGATGTAAATTACTTTTATAAAGCCAACGAAAGATTTCAGTTTTGGGGTGGAAAGGGTGTCGAATTGGATGATGCTAATAAAGCTGTACTTAACGAACGACTACCACAGCTTCAAGTCAGTAAAGTATTCCCATTCTCAAGAAAAGACATTCCCACGTCATTGTTATATTATGATTTAGGACGTCAAAATAATACATTGTTGAAAGCGAGTTCCAAAAAACAAAACATTAAATAAAATGAAAAAAATCGCACTGATTACCCTCTTTTATTTGAAAATAAATGGAGTTTTTTGTCAAATAAAGCAAGCAGAAAAGTTAAACTCTTATGTTAATTCTGGCGTAAATCAGCGATTAACAGAGGGGAAATCCCAACGCTTAGATGAGATAAGAATCATCTATACTTCTCACAGAGTTGTGCAGGAATGTGGCATAATCCAATCAAATATCAAGGATAATTTCCCATTTAATCAAGCAATTGTTAATATACAAAAATTCGTGGCCGAACATTATACCGAAGGTGGTGTATGGGATAATCGGATGAAACTGGCTATGAAAATTATGACCGATATTATGACCAATCAAAAGCCTATTGCAGGGACTCAAAGTGCCAATTACATGGCAAACGAGCCTTTTGCCAAAGATTTACTATTGTTCTCAGAAATATCAAGAGGAAATGACATTGAGGTGTTTAAGTATAATAACCAATACAAATTGTACATTGAGCAGAGTACCGACACCGAAATTCCGCTAAATATTATCTCTAATCATCCGCTCTTGTTGGTCAATAATAAAAGAGAGCCTCGAATCATTTCCACTTCTAAATCCATCTCAATCAAATGAAAAAGCTGTTATTATTATTCCTTATGGGTTATCAAGTAGCTTTTTCACAGACAATTATCACCCAAGAAAAAGCGAAAAAAATAAAAATACCAGAGGCCAAAAAGCCCTCCAAGTATCAATTTTTAGCAAAAGCAAAATACTATGGTGATTCGGTAGTACTTCGGTGGAGTGCAAATGATGCTGTTTTGTGGCAATTAGCTAAAGAAAAGGGGGTTAATATTGAACGTTTTGAAGTAGTGGATGGAGAACTCAAAAACCATATTCAGATTGCAAAACAACTGAAACCATGGTCGTTGGCCGAGTGGAAAAAAAACTGTAACCGCGAAGACACGACCGCCGCCGTAATAGCCCAACTGCTTTATGGGATTAACAAAGACCCTAATAATGCTTCAGGGACAGGTTCTATGGATGCTATTATCAACCAACGCTACGACATGGATAATCGCTTTTTTATGGTGAATATGATGGCTGCATGGAATCCATTCCATGCCAAGGGTTTAGCTTTAAGATTTGTTGACAAAACCATCAAAAAGAACCAAAGGTATGTTTATCAGATTTCGTCACCCATGGATCCCAAAATAATGATGGCAGATACTGGGTACCTGTTGGTGAAAACCTCCCAAATAGAACCACCAGAAAAAATGCTTCCCGTGGAAACGGAGATAGGCGATAAAATGGTGAAGTTTAAATGGAGTAAGTTGCTGAGTGATATAAACTTTACGGGGTATTTTTACGAACGCTCCGCAGACAATGGTAAAACGTTTAGAAGAATCAACAAAAAGCCTTATTTACAACTTTCAAACAAAGAAAAAGACGCTGACGATTACATAACACTCGTCGATTCATTACCCGAAAATTACAAAAAGTACATCTATCGTATAGTGGGCATCAATCACTTTGGCGACTTGAGTGAATATTCCACAGACATACTGGTCATGGGAGTGGATTTAACTCCGCCTTCTCAAGTTTCTATCCTTAAAGCAGAGAACATCTCGGGAACAAAAGTGAAAGTTTCGTGGCAAAAAAAGCGCAAAGAGGCTGATTTTATTGGTTATGTGGTTGGTCGGAGTCAAAGCATAAAGGGGCCTTTTGAACCTTTACAAAAACAGTTTTTACCCATTTCCGCCACCGAATTTACGGATGAAAAAGCAGAGCCTTATGGTACCAACTACTACTTAGTATCAGCCATAGACACCGCGGGTAATGCGGCTATTTCACTACCCGCTTACGTAGTAATGAAGGACGAATCGGCGCCTATTAAACCCAAGGGACTAAAAGGGAGTATAGACAGCATGGGGGTTGTTAAAATAGAATGGGACAAAAACACCGAACCTGATTTGTTGGGCTATATGGTTTACAAAGCCAATGCCGCCGACCATGTTTTTACACCAGTTACGCCCGATTTCCTCGCTGATGAGTTTTTTGCCGACAGCACCACGCTGCGTACACTTACCAAGAAAATTTACTACCGCGTTGTAGCTTTCGACAAATCGCGGAGAGCAAGTCCTTATTCTGAGATTTTAGAACTCAAAAAGCCCGACCGAGTGCCGCCTGTCAGCCCTGTATTTGACGACTTTTCAGTATCTGATAGCACGGCTATGCTCCATTGGGTGCCATCTTCGAGCGAAGACGTAAAAACGCAGATACTATACCGAAAAGAAGAAGGGGAAAATACCGAATGGAGAGAATTGACCCGATTGGATGCCTTCAAGAATACCTACATTGACAAAACCGTTTTACCGCATCATATATATAACTATACCTTAGTGGCAGTAGATGACAGCAAACTCATCTCCGAAAAATCATTTTCGATACAGGTGAAGCCGTACGATTCTGGCATACGACGAGGGGTACAAAACTTAAGAGCTACAAAAACCATGGACGGTAAGCAGATTTTATTGGCATGGAACGTAAATCCCAATACGGCCCATCGAGTGTTGATTTATCGAAAAATTAATCAGTCGGGTTTGGTTTTAGTAGAAGGCTTACCAAGCACAGCAAGTCAGTTTATTGACAAGTCGGCGCAAACGGGACAATTCCAATATGCCCTAAAAGTGCTTTATAAAGACGGAGGAGAGTCGGTACTTGGAGACTTAGTCTCAATCCAAAAGTAATTGTTATGCAAAATTCCAAACGCCTGAAATCGTTCCTCATTCTATTTTTATTTCTAAGTCAGATTGGTCTCGCCCAAACCGACTCTACTCAAAAAGATTCTCCGCCCACCTTCCACAAAGGTCGCTTTGCGGCCGTAGTGACTACCGAGGCAGCCCTGTATGCTGGCACAATGGCTTATTTGAATTTTATTTGGTACAAAGACACGAAACGAGTACCTTTTGAATTTTATAATGATGCCGCTGGCTATTTACAGGTGGATAAATTTGGTCATGCGTATGGGGCGTATCTGGAAAGCTATATTGGATATCGGGCGATGCGATGGTCGGGAGCTTCCAAAAAGAAGGCGTTATTGTATGGAGGGGCCTTGGGCTTTTTTCTACAATCTCCTATTGAAATTATAGACGGCTTGTATGAAGGGTGGGGCTTTTCTTGGACTGACATGGCCGCCAATGCTGTGGGTAGTTCAATAGTGATTGGTCAAGAGTTGCTTTTCGACGAACAAATCATGAAGTACAAATTCAGCTTTCGACGCTCTCCTTATTCTAAACAGGCCAACGGATATTTGGGAACAACCTTTGCGGGACAAATTTTGCAGGATTACAATGCCCATACCTATTGGTTCAGTATCGGATTGAATCGCATTATTCGGTCAGAACGGATTCCTCCTTGGCTCAACATAGCCGTGGGCTACGGCGCCAATGGGATGTTTGGAGAGTTTGAAAATATTAAGAAGTGGGGAAATACAGTTATTCCGCCTACACAGCGCTATCGTCAGTTTTTGTTTTCGCTGGATATTGACTGGACAAAAATTAAGACAAAAAAACGTTTTCTAAATCAGGTTTTTCAATGTATGTTTATGATAAAGCTACCTTTCCCTGCCCTTGAAATCAATACCAAGAATGGGTTCCGAGTTTACGGTATCTATTACTAGGCCACTCTCCACGAAACACCCTATTTTAATCTATTAATTGCCATTTTTTGCCGATAGAATCGGAATTGTATTCTACTAATGTGTCTGAAGGACGGGTAATGGCTGAAAAAAGCCTCTAATCGGCCAAAAATCGCTACTTATCGGCATTTGACTACCCTCAGTCTATTGCATTTTTTTGTGAACTGCTTACCTATTTGTTTTGTGTCATCAAAACGAACAAAGCAGATGAAAAATATTCTCACTCTCGTCATAGTAGCATTGGGCATGACAGCCGCCCACGCTCAATTTCCAGGTGGTCCAGGTGGTATGCAAAGCGGTGATGGCAATGGGCGTAACCGTAACACACAAACACAACAGCCTAGCCTTAATTTAGAAAGTACTGCCCCTAAAGGCAATTCACGCATTATAGGTTTTGTGATTGATTCTGCTGCCACGCAAGCGGTGGAGTTTGCAAATATCGCGCTCTTCAACAAAGCCACAGGCAAGCCCGTAGATGGTACCATGGCCGACGAAAAAGGGAAGTTTACCTTAAAAAGCATTGCCGCTGGTGACTATAAGTTGATGATTTCGTTCATTGGCTTTAAAGACAAAACCATCGACAATATCAAATTGGCAAAAGGGCAAGAACTAGACCTAGGGGTGATTAAACTTAGCCCTGATGTGCGCACCCTTGCTGAAGTGGTTGTGACGGGTGAGAAATCAATGATTGAGGAAAAAGTGGACCGCATGGTGTATAACGCCGAAAAAGACCTGACGGCTCGTGGGGGCGATGCGGCAGACATTCTTAAAAAAGTACCGATGTTGAGTGTTGATTTGGACGGAAACGTTTCGCTTCGCGGAAGTTCTAACATTCGAGTATTGATTAACAACAAACCCTCAACAATCGTAGCGAGTAGCATTGCGGATGCCTTGAAAATGATTCCTGCCGATTTGATTAAATCAGTGGAAGTAATCACTTCGCCCTCAGCTAAATATGATGCCGAAGGTTCTGCTGGGATTATCAATATCATCACTAAAAAATCAACCCTCCAAGGGCTTACCCTAAATCTTGATGCTGGGGTAGGAGTGCGTGGCTCAAATCTCAGCCTAAACGGAAATTACCGCCAAGGAAAATTGGGAATCACGCTCGGTGGATTTGGACGGATGTTTTACAACAAAGCCGCTACTACCTTGGACCAAACGACGATTCAAAACGGAGTATCATTGTTGACTAAACAATCGACCGACGCGTATGACAACGGTTTGTTTGGACGTTACAACCTCGGATTTGATTATGATTTGGGAAAAAATCAGTCGTTGACGGCGGGGGTGAGTTTTGGAACGCGTAACATGATTCGTAGCCAAGACATGACAAGTAACTTGTTTACCAACAACGCATTAACTTCTACCACGCTCCGTGATGTAACCACTCGCGACCTTTCAAATAACGTGGATATGAACCTCGACTACATTCGTACGTTCAAAACCCCAGGAAAAGAATGGTCGATTTCGACACAATACAGCCGAAGTAATCTTACGAACAATTTTAATGCAGATTTGTTGAGTGAAAGTAGTACGCTGTTGAGCCGTCAGAAAAACTTGAACTCGAACGTCAACCAAGAAGCAACGATTCAGACTGATTATCAAACGCCAATCAAAGCCAATCAGATGTTTGAAATCGGTGCCAAAACCATCATGCGCCAAGTAAATAGCGATTTTAGCTACCAAGTGGCAGGAGCAACGGGTGAGTTTGCCGCCGATGCACGTAATCCAAAAGGGTTGCTAAACTACAACCAAAACATCGTGGCAGGGTACATGTCTTACACTTACTCTACTGCCAACAAATATACCTTCAAAGTAGGGTCGCGCTATGAATACACAACGATTGATGCCCAAGACCAAATTGGTAAAATCAACATTCCTAGCTACGGTAGCTTAGTGCCAAGTATCAATATTTCAAAGAATATCAAAGGAAAAACAACGGTAAAAGCAGCCTATAACCGCCGTATTCAGCGCCCAGGTTTGCAGCAGTTGAACCCCAACTTTAACGCCGCTAACCCATACAATATCAGCATCGGAAATCCGAATTTGAAACCAGAATTGACGGATAACTTTGAGCTGGCTTTGAGTACAAGCATCAAGAAAACCTACCTCAATGCCTCGGTGTTTAGCCGCTCAACCAACAACAGCATCACGCGGTTGAGTTCGCCTTCAGACACCCTGGCAGGAGCAATTATTACGACCTTTGAAAACATTGGAAAACAACAAGTAGTGGGTGCCAATATCTTCGCCAACGTATATCTGACACCAAAATGGACTTTGAATGGCGGCGTGGATGTGTATTACAACTACTTGGAAGGCAAAGTGCAGGGCTTGGATGGAACTTCAATCAATACCAGCAACTCAGGAGTTGTAATCGGCGGACGGATTATGTCAAGTCTCTCGCTTAACAAAGGCTGGGCCGTGCAAGCAAACGGAGGGATGAGAGGAAACCAAGTGACGCTTCAAGGTGTGCAAGGGAGTTTCTACATGTACTCATTGGGGGTTCGGAAAGAGTTTAACAATAAGAAAGGAAGTCTTGGCTTGGCAACAGACAATTTCTTGGGTGGCATGAGAATGAAGTCAACTTCGGTAACTCCGATTTTGAATCAAACGATGGTCAACAATATTTATAACCAAAACATCAAGCTGACATTCAGCTACAAGATTGGTAAAATGAGCTTCATGGCTCCTAAGAAAACCAAAGGTGTGAAAAACGATGACGTAAAAGAAGGTGGTGATAACAACTAAGCCACTTTACTACAAAAAGAAAAGTAGATAGATAGAATGAATAAGACAAACGGCGGGCAGTTGCTCGCCGTTTGTCTTTGTATCAATTTGGTACAAAAGTGATAATCAGCTATTTTGAAATTTTCTAAATTAGAAATTCTTTTCAAAGAAGAGCAACACTTAACAGAAAGCGTACGTAATGTTGGGTAAATGACCAACCAATAGTTCAACACATGGAACGCTATTCGCGCTATCAATTTTTAAAGTCAATGGGTTTTAAAGGTGCTGCTCTGATGGCATTAATGACCTCTTGTATTCGAGAAGAGGATACTTATGTAGAAGCCCTGTCGGTTAACCCAAATTCGAGTACTGGCACAAGCACAGGTACAGGTACAGGTACTGGAAGCACGACGGGGGCAACCACCGACCTTAGTACTATTACCAATCGCCTTTTGACGATTGACCTCACTGCCACGGCCAATGCTGCCCTGAAAACAGTAGGTGGGTATCTTGTCAAAAGTGGAATCGTGGTGGCGCAGTCGAGCGCAGGAGTGTATGTTGCTGCTACTCAAACTTGTACACATGAACCCAAAAAGAAAATCATTTTTAACAAAACAGAGTACTATTGCACCGACCACGGTGCACGTTTTGACCTCAAGGGTAAGGGTTTAAACAGTTTTGGTAGCAAGGGTCTTACCGTTTACAAAACCGCTACCGATGGTACAACCCTTGTTGTTTATAGTTAATCAAACTTTCTTCCTCCATTAACCATGAAATTGATCACATCACTCCTCATCAGCACATTGTGGCTGGCCGCTCCGCAATGGGGCAACGATTTTTCTAAGGCACAAAACGAAGCCAATCAAAGTCATAGGTATATTTTGCTGAATTTCTGTGGGTCAGATTGGTGCGGGCCTTGCATTAAGTTGAAAAAAGATATTTTTGAATCCGCTGATTTTGAGCAATATGCGTCTCAGCATTTGGTGTTGGTAAGGGCAGATTTTCCCCGTTTGAAAAAAAATCAGTTAGAAGCAAAACTGACCTCCCACAATGAATCGTTGGCCGACAAATACAACCCACAAGGAAAGTTTCCGCTCACTGTTTTGGTGGATTCCCACGGCAAAGTTGTGAAAGAATGGGAAGGATACCCAGCATCAATGAGTACCCAATCGCTCATCAATGATATTGATACCGTCATCAACAGTAAACCATAAACGCCGCCTTTTTTGAAAACCTTGCACAAGCGTGTGTGTCGATTGATGGGCAATCGCTTCGAAATAAGCGCTGTATCAGAAGATGAAACTTGGGCGCAAGCGCGAATTGATGAGGCAATAGCTGAAATTCAACGGATTGAAGCGCTTTTTACTACCTTCAACGACAATAGCCAAACCAATCGAATCAACGCCAATGCAGGAATTTCGCCCGTAAAGGTAGATCGAGAGGTGTTTGAATTAGTAAAGCGGTCGCTGCGAATCTCGGAGGTTACTCAAGGAGCATTTGACATTACGTACGGGTCGATAGACAAGAGTTTGTGGAATTTTGATACCCAAATGACGGCCTTACCCGACCCCAAAACCGCCCGCCAAATGGTGCGACTTATCAATTACCGTAATGTCATTTTGAACGAAACCGAATGTAGCGTTTTCTTAAAGGAAGAAGGGATGCGTATAGGTTTTGGCGGTATAGGTAAAGGCTATGCCGCCGAAATGGCCAAAAGGCTGATGATACAACGAGGCGTAGAAAACGGAATCGTGAATGCGTCGGGGGACTTGACCACTTGGGGGACGCAGCCCAACGGCGAACCTTGGACGATTGGAATCGCTCATCCCGATGCCAAAGAACAACCTTTTTCGTACTTCAACATCAGCAACGTTTCGGTCGCCACTTCGGGGAATTACGAAAAATATGTGATGATAGGGGGCAAGAAATATTCACATACGATTGACCCCAAAACGGGCTTGCCCGTATCGGGAATTAAAAGTGTGACGATTATTTGCCCCAATGCCGAAATTGCAGATGCCATGGCCACGCCCGTAACTGTGATGGGCGTCCGAGTTGGGTTAGATTTAATCAACCAGATGCAAGGAATGGCCTGCGTCATTATTGATGATACAAATCGTGTGTTTACCTCAAAAAATATCAAAATCAGCTAGGCAATTTTTCAATTTGCCAATTCGGTAATTGGAAAATGAAGTCCAACCAGATTAATCCAAATCCTATGAAAAAGCAGTTGAAATATGGGTTCATCTTCGCCCTGGTTGTGGGAAGTATGACCTCTTGCGTAACGGTGAAAGAATACCAAAAGAGCCGTATCAATGACTCCGAAATGGAGTTATCAGCCCGCAAGTCTGAAAAGTTTGAGCAAAGTTTTTACCTCTATCGGGAGGGAGCTTCAGGAGCCAATGGTGGCAAAAGCGGCGGTGGCTGCGGTTGTAACTAGTGTATTTTCTACCTATGAATCTTTCATCGTAAATTTTTAATGAAAAAAATCATCATCAGTGTAGGGCTGCTTGCTGGGCTGCTTCGAGGAGGGTACGCCCAATCCGAAAAAGGGACCTACGAAAAGCGTAAACTCAAAATTGAGGAAGTAAACTTGGTCAGTAGCTATTACGGACAAGATGGGAATAACTCAGCCGTGACGGGTGGAATAGGTACCGAAAAATTAGGTGATTTGGCCAATTCGATTGATTTGAAATTGTCGTTTATCGACCGAAAAAGCCGCCAACACAGTATCGTGGCCGATTTCAACATCGACCATTATACTTCCGCTTCCTCCGATAATATCGACCCATTGACGGTTTCGTCGGCCTCGCGCAGCGATACGCACGTTTATCCCTCGCTTTCGTGGAGCGTGAAAGACGATGCCACGCATACCACACGTGGTATAAGTTATTCTTATTCGACCGAATACGACTATCAATCGCACGGGATAAACCTTAGTTTTTCTAAGTCGTCGAAAGACAATAATCGTGAGTTTAGCCTAAAAGCAGGGGCATTTTTTGATACTTGGACGGCGATTCTTCCCTCCGAGCTACGCCCATCGGGCTATGGCTCTGCGGCCGAAGGAGACCGTGATCCTGTGGCTTACAAACCACGAAATTCGTACAATTTAGCGCTGTCGCTTTCGCAGGTTATCAATAAACGTTTGCAAGTACTCTTTACGGTAGAGCCTTCTTTTCAGCAGGGGCTGCTCAGTACGCCATATCACCGAGTATATTTTACGAATGGTTCACATACGGTGGAGAAACTACCTGGAAGCCGTTTCAAACTACCCGTGGGAGCGCGTATCAGCTACTTTGCAGGTGACCGCCTTATTTTGCGTGGGTTCTATCGGTTTTATAACGATGATTGGGGAATGACCGCGCACACAGTTAATGTCGAAGCCTCGTACAAAGTGACGCCGTTTTTCTCAGTTAGTCCGTTTTATCGGTTTAGCAACCAAACCGCCGTGCGTTACTTCAAACCGTACGCCCAGCACCAAGTTACCGATATGTATTATACCAGCGACTATGATATTTCGGGTTTTACTAGCCATTTTGTAGGCATGGGGCTTCGGTTTGCGCCTCCAGGTGGTATGTTTGGAATAAAACACTGGAATACCATTGAGGTGCGTTATGGGCATTATATGCGTAGTACAGGAATGGTCGGCAACAGCATTACGCTGGCAATGAAGTTGAAGTAAAATTAGGTTTCCGTTTTTATAACTTAGTAGCCCCGATGCTTTACCGTCGGGGTTTTTTGTTTTTTGCCCACAGCTAGAAGCAGGTTAATAAACAAAAAAGCCTCTCAATTGCTTGAGAGGCTTCGGTTGGCGGACAAGGACTCGAACCCTGAATAAAAGAACCAAAATCTTCTGTGTTACCATTACACCATCCACCAATTCCGTTTTGGTGGTGCAAAAGTAGGGCTTTCTTGGTTACGTGTCAAGCGTTTTTTGGAAAAAAAATGAGAATAAATTTTCCAAAAAATGCCTTTTGCTTGATATTCAGTGGCTTTGTGCGAATATTTTTTTGACTAAACCGCCGCTGTTGCCGCTTCAGGAGCGATTTTTTTAACCAATCCTTGAAGAACTTTACCTGGGCCACATTCCACAAATTCGGTTGCGCCATCTACCACCATGTTTTTTACCGACTGCGTCCAGCGTACTGGAGCCGTGAGCTGTGAAATGAGGTTGGCTTTGATTGTTGCGACGTCGGTAGCGGCTTGGGCGTTTACGTTTTGGTAAATAGGGCAACGTGGTTCGGTGAATTGCGTGTTTTCAATTGCCGCTGCCAATTCTTCGCGGGCAGGCTCCATCAGCGGTGAGTGGAATGCTCCACCTACAGGAAGTGGCAACACGCGTTTTGCCCCCGCTTCTTTGAGCTTTTCACCAGCCAAACGAACCCCTTCGTGTGAGCCTGAGATAACTACTTGGCCTGGGCAGTTGAAGTTGGCAGCTACGACTACTTCACCTTCTACTGAAGCACAGATTTGCTCGATTTTTTCGTCGTCAAGCCCGAGGACGGCCGCCATGGTCGATGGCGTTAGCTCGCAGGCGCGTTGCATGGCAGCTGCACGCTGAGCGACCAACCGAAGGGCGTCTTCGAACGACAATGCGCCTGCTGCTACCAAAGCAGAAAATTCCCCAAGCGAGTGGCCTGCTACCATCTCGGGTGCAAAATCGGCGACAGTCGAAGCTAAAATAACAGAGTGCAGAAAAATCGCAGGTTGAGTAACATTGGTTTGCTTGAGTTCTTCGTCGGTTCCTTCAAACATGACCTTGGTTATTTCAAATCCTAAAATTTCGTTGGCTTTATCGAAGAGCGCGCGTGCTTGAGCATTGTTTTCGTAGAGGTCTTTGCCCATGCCGCTAAACTGCGAACCTTGGCCAGGAAATACGTATGCTTTCATTGATTTTTAGAAGCCCTCCGCCCCCAAGAGGGAGTTTAGTTTGATCGTTGAATGGGGCAATGTGAGTGCAAACATACAAGGCTTGCCCCAAACTATCAAACAATAAACAAGGAGCGTTCTTCGGGAGTAGGAATGCGGCAACTTTCTGATTTTCCAAAAAATCGGTAGCGGTTGCGGGCAACAAGCCCATAGACAGCGTCTCGAATAAAACGGGGAAGAAGAATAAAGCCATACAACCATGACCAGCCTTTGAGATAACGGGCAATTTCTAAGGCTGCTGTTGACTTATGGTAGATTTTTCCGCTGCGGAGTAGAAGGATAGTGTTTAGCTCAACGGTTGAATACCCATTTTCTTGAAGCGTTTTCTGCCCTAATTCGGATTGAAGCGACGCGAAACGATAACGACGTGTCGAATCATGGTCAATGATAAAATTGACACTTGCATTGCAAAAATTGCATACGCCGTCAAAGAAAATAATATCCATTGGAAAAGAGTGTCGAATGGGTGAATGACGAGTGTCGAATTTGCTCCTTTTAACTATTGATTGAAACCTATGAAACTGTGGAGAACTTCAGCTTCATAGGTTTCGGTATCATCTTATTTAATCAACTGAATCCATCCTTTTAAAGTGAGGGGTTCGTTGGTTTTTTGTAAAGTTTTGAAGGTAACTGTTACTTGGTAGTAATAGGTTCCTGAAGGCAAGTCTTGGCCATCCGACGTTTTGCCATCCCAATTGATGTTTGGATTGTTACTTTCAAATACTTTCGTTCCCCAACGATTATATACAACAAACGTTATGGTCTCGATAAAGGCAGTACAAGAAAGTGGAGTAAACAGGTCGTTTTTGCCGTCGCCATTAGGCGTAAACACGTTTGGAAGTCTTAGCGATGTACAGTTGTCGTTACAAACGGTATTGCTCTTAGCACTTTCTGTCCCAAAACGACTGATTGCCGTCACGTAATAACAGCCCGCGTAGGAGTCTAGCCCTGTATGTCGGAAGGTGGTTGTTGGGGCAGTAGTTTGTCCTATTTTTGTAAAAGGGTCTTCTGGATAACGGGTAAAATAAACATTGTAGCTAACCGCAGCCGCACATTCTTGGTTGTTGGTGTCTCTGACGGGGTAAGTCCAATTGAGGGTATTGTTAACAACCGAAGAGGCACATTCAAGCCCTGTCGGGTTATCACAATTGAGGGCATCAATGGTCAAAACAGGTGGACAAGGTTTGGTGCTATCGGCGGGAGCGGCACACACAATTTGCGAGAAATTATACAGTTGCCCCACTCTAATCCGAGGGCTATCGTAAGTACCTACCGTCTCGACGCGATAACAATAGGTAGAGTCGGTCGAGAGTTTGATGGTGTGTGTGCCATCTGCCGTAAAACGGTCGGTACCATCGTCGGTGTAAGTAAAGGTGCTTGCACTCTGCACTGACACTTCCGCGATGAGGTTGAACGTACCTGGGCGATTTCTAACTTCGCGATACACGCGGTGACGTTGGTTTTCGTTGCGCCAAGGCACTACTGCTTGCCAGTTGAGGCGTAAGCCTTGGTTGGCAGGAGCAACGGATAAACGAACGCTGCTGGCAGCCTCCGTAACGCCGAGACTCGTGAGCGTACCGTTGAGGGTATGGAAAAACTCCAAACGGTAGCGGTATCCATTTTGAACTGTATTAAGGTTACGATCGACATAAATGGTGTCAACCGTAGCGTCTAAGTTGGTATTGATGGTCGCAATAAGTGTAAAGTCGGTGCCATTCAAGCCTGTTGCTCTCGACAAGCGATATTGATAAGGCCCAGGAACATCACTTGCTTTAAACGGCGGACGCGTCCATTTTACCGTAATAACACCTCGGTTTGTGCTGGTTGTATCCACGGTTACGTTGGTGAGTACAGGTGTTTGCGCGGGTAGGTCTAAGCAAGTTTCGTCCGAAAGGGGGCTGAAGCCGCCCTGTGGAAGTGCGTATGCCACACGGATACGATAGCTGTACTGAACACCCCCTCTTCTCAAACCAAGCCCATTGTTATTATCGGTAAAAGTAGTGGCATTGACAGGAACGCGTCCTACCTCGGTATAGCCTAACGCAAGTGGGTCGCCAGGGTTGGTACATCCGCTGAAAGTTCCACCCGAACATCCTTCTTTTCGATAAATGACCATTTGAGCTCCAGGGAGCTGACAACGATAGGAAGTCCAAGTAAGCGTAAAGCCTGCGGCTGTGCCCGTGGATGGGGTGGCTGTAAGGCCAGAAGGTTTGGGTGCAACAACTCGAATAGCAAACGATTCGAGCGAAGCCAATTGAGTCTGATTACGACCGGGTAAATCTTCGACCTTGATAACTACATCGTAAGGCGTCTCGCGAACGTGGTTGCAGTTGGTCAGCCAACGAAACGTTCCAACGGCAGGAGAGGCTTGGGATTGGCTCACCGATGGGGTAAATGTGGCATAATCGGTTGAAATCAAAGGAGGGCTAATAGGTCTTCCTTGGGGGTCTAAGTTGAAGACTCCACCGTATGCCGAAAATATCAGACGATTATTGTCGGGGTCGGTGGCACGGGCCGTTTGCGAGGCGATTTGCCCTGCTTCTACACACACATTCGCAATGGGGTCAAGCAGTGGCCTTCGGTTGGGGCCATCGGCTACCACAATTTGCATATCTCGGACTACCTCGCCGATTTTGACGCCATCGCGCCATTCTTCAATAATAAAAGCGACGTTGTAAACACCAGCACTTGCTGGAGCATCCCAGCACAAATCTCCCGTAATGGGGTCGATGGTGAACGTAGCAGGGGCATTTTGTAATTCGTTTTTTGCATCAGGATCTACCCCCAAAGCAGGGTCACGATACCCATTGACGTTGCGGTTGATACAGGTTCCAGGAGTCCCTTGTTTAGGAATAGAGAGGCGATAAGAAAGGCTATCGCCGTCAGCATCAAAAGCCGCAGGGTTATGGCAGAATTTTTGGCCAGTACGTGCTGAATCCAAAGGAGGGTTGAGCATGACAGGCGTGCGATTGAGCCCGAGAGAGGCATTAATGACTAGGACAGTCTCTACATAAAAAGGGGTATTGACTGAATTTGACATGTTACGTACGCCATCGTTGCGGTTTTCGATACCCACCGAAATGACATATACCCCAGGCGACGAAAACGTAAACGGCTCACTAAAAGTGTTTATCGTAGTTGCTATGTTGATGGGCGCTCGTCCAGTCCGTTTAACCAGTAATGTGGTTCCTGCCCCTCCGCTGAACGGACGAATACAAAACGTCACATCGTTTTGGCCTTCGCTGGCCATGCGCCCCCCAATTTCATCATGGTAGGTCGTGAGGGTTAGCATATAAGTAAGATCTCGGTCGGAGATGCGACTTGCTGTAATCTCGCCCGCGCGAACGTGCGTGGCATAAGAATAGTATGCACTACAAATGCACAACCAAACAAGTAGAATACGTAGTGTCAAATTCCTCATGGGTAACTATGGGGTATGATTGGGTACAGTGTCGATTGCAGCTAGTGGTCTGCAAATAGTATTTTTAAAACGAATATTTCAGGAAAATGGTGTAAATTTTATTGCTTTTTCCACCGCTTTCTTTTTTATAGACGTATTTTTTGTGCTTAATGCTAAAACAAAAAAATGACACACTCAGTTACAAATTTGTGCTTTAAATGACTATTGCTAATTAGCAAAAAAAGTTTAATTTTAGATTGTTTCTAAATTAATTGAGACCTACTTTTGACCGCTGAAAATAGTAATAATCATCGTTTTAATTTAAAAAACTTAGATATGTCTTGGGTTACTCAAACACTATCAAGCTCAATTGGAAAAAAGTTGGTAATGGCCCTTTCTGGCTTGTTTTTATGCTCTTTTTTGATTGTTCACATGAGTGGAAATTTACAGTTGTTCAAACATGACGACGGCTTGGCCTTCAATGTCTATGCCGTTTTTATGACAACCAACCCCCTCATCAAAACGGTTTCGTACGGCCTGTACGCGCTTATTTTATTACACGCTTTTGAAGGTTTGTATTTGGCAAAACAAAACCGTCAAGCGCGTGGAAATCAGCGCTATGTGGTTTACAACGGAAAGGCAAATAGCTCGTGGTTTTCGCGCAGTATGGCGCTGCTTGGTACTATTTTGCTTGTGTTTATCGTCGTTCACATGTCAAACTTCTGGTTTGAATACAAGTTTGGATACGTGCCTTACACACAGTATGAGCAGAACCTCGTCACTGGTGAAGTCGTAGCTACTCCTTTTGAAGGTGAAATCAAAGGCAAAATGGAGGAATTTGTACGTGAAGAAAACCAAACGCGCGTGGTAATCGTGAAAGATTTGTACCGTAGCGTCATGGAAGGGTTCAAAAACCCAATTTTAGTACTTTTCTACGTGCTTTCTATGTTTGCTGTATCGTTTCACTTGGTGCATGGCTTTAAGAGTGCTTTCCAAACGTTGGGAATCAATCACTCTAAGTACAATCCTTTGCTCAATTTCTTGGGCGTTGGGGTATTTGGTATCCTCATTCCAATTGGTTTCGCTTTGATGCCTTTGTACTTCTTCTTCAAGAGTTTGTAATTATCAGTTAACTGTTATCCGTTATCAGAAAAAGCAATGGCTAACCTGATACTCATTAACAGTTAATTAATATACTAATAACAGATAACGTTTTAAAGGACAACAGTAAATATGGCAACATCACCAAAATTGGACGCCAAAATCCCTGACGGGCCGCTTGAAAGTAAGTGGACAAAGTACCGCTCTACGGTAGCGCTCGTCAACCCCGCCAATAAGCGGAAACTCGAAATTATAGTTGTAGGAACTGGTTTGGCAGGAGCGTCAGCTGCTGCGACGTTGGCCGAACTAGGATATTCTGTGAAAGCTTTTTGTTTTCAAGATTCTGCCCGCCGCGCGCACTCAATCGCTGCCCAAGGGGGAATCAATGCTGCTAAAAACTACCAAAACGATGGTGACTCTACCTATCGTTTGTTTTATGATACCATCAAAGGAGGGGACTACCGCGCTCGCGAAGGAAACGTTTATCGCTTGGCACAAGTGTCGGCTTCAATTATCGACCAATGCGTAGCGCAAGGTGTACCTTTTGCCCGTGAGTACGGTGGTTTGTTGTCGAACCGTTCGTTTGGGGGAACACAAGTACAGCGTACGTTCTATGCGGCTGGTCAAACAGGCCAACAGCTTCTTTTGGGGGCTTATTCGGGCCTTCAGCGCCAAGTAGGATTGGGTACGGTAAAAATGTACTCGCGTCACGAAATGCTCGACGTCGTAGTGATTGATGGTAAATGTCGTGGAATCATTGCTCGTAACCTCGTAACGGGCGAAGTAGAACGTCATTTCGGCCATGCAGTGTTGTTGTGTACAGGTGGCTACGGAAACGTATTTTACCTTTCAACCAACGCGATGGGTTCTAACGTAACCGCCGCTTGGAAAGCACACAAAAAAGGGGCGTTCTTCGGAAACCCTTGCTTTACGCAAATTCACCCAACTTGTATTCCTGTTTCGGGCGATCACCAGTCGAAACTGACATTGATGTCAGAGTCATTGCGTAACGATGGTCGTATTTGGGTTCCTAAAAAACAAAATGATACCCGTCCAGCGAATCAAATTCCAGAAGACGAGCGCGACTACTACTTGGAGCGTCGTTATCCTGCGTTTGGTAACCTCGTACCTCGTGACATTGCCTCGCGTGCCGCCAAAGAGCGTTGCGATGCTGGCTATGGCGTAGGAACGTCGAAAATGGCGGTTTATCTTGACTATTCGGCGGCGATTCAACGCTACGGAAAAGGAGAAGTAAATAAATTGAACCTCCACGATGCTTCTGCTGAAAAAATCACTGAATTAGGAAAGGCAGTGGTAAAAGAGAAATACGGAAACTTGTTTGATATGTACAAACAAATCACAGGCGAGGATCCGTATGAAGTGCCAATGCGTATTTATCCTGCGGTTCACTATACCATGGGTGGGCTTTGGGTTGACTATAACTTGATGACAACGGTGCCAGGTTTGTACGCGTTGGGAGAAGCTAACTTCTCTGATCACGGCGCCAACCGCCTCGGTGCAAGTGCCTTGATGCAAGGTTTGGCCGATGGATACTTCGTGATTCCTTATACAATCGGGGCTTATTTGGCCAACGAAATCCGTACCAACGCGATTTCTACTGACCACCCTGCGTTTGTGGAAGCTGAAAAACAAGTAAAAGACCGTATTACGAAACTTGTTTCGATTAAAGGTAAAACTTCGCCAGAAGCATTCCACAAGCGTTTGGGTAAAATCATGTGGGATAAGTGCGGTATGGCCCGTAACGAAGCTGGTTTGAAAGAGGCGATCTCAGAGATTCAGGCATTGAAAAAAGAGTTTTGGTCTGATGTTCGCGTAATGGGTGATGCCGACGAATTTAACCCTGAACTTGACAAAGCTGGCCGCGTGGCTGACTTTATCGAGCTGGGTGAGTTGATGTGTCGTGATGCCCTCAACCGCAACGAGTCATGTGGTGGTCACTTCCGCGAAGAATACCAAACCGAAGAAGGTGAGGCACTTCGCGACGACGAAAACTACATGTACGTAGCGGCGTGGGAACATGCAGGTGAAAGCCAATGGGAACTCCACAAAGAGGATTTGGTGTACGAAAACATCAAAATTGCGCAACGTTCTTACAAGTAAGAGGGTTATCCGTTAATTGTTATCAGTTATCTGGAAATGGATGAAATTCGCTCTTTTCGTGACTTAAAATGCTGGAAAGAAGGAGTAGCTCTTCGAAAGATGGCAAGACCAATTTTGAATCGATTCCCAACAGATGAAAAATATAGATTAACGGATCAACTTATTCGTGCGTTGCGATCTGTTACTAATAACATTGCTGAAGGTTTTGGAAGATATAGCTATCAGGAAAACATTCAATTTTGTAGAATTAGTCGCGGTTCGCTTACAGAGATTCAAGACCATTTCATTATTGCGCTTGAAGAGAATTATGTAACTATGGAAGAGCTGCAAATGGTTGATAACCAAACTGAAAAGTGTATGGCGCTCATAAATGGTTATATTAATTATTTAAAAAAGCGCAAAGACGCAGGCAACGGATAACGGATAACTAATAACAGATAACACAATGTCAGCAGGAGATATGAACCTCACCTTGAAGGTGTGGAGACAAAAAAATAAAAAAACAGAAGGGAAAATCGAAACTTACCAGGTTGCTGGTATTTCGCCCGATATGTCATTCTTAGAGATGTTCGACGTGTTGAACGAACAACTCATCGGTGAAGGTAAAGAACCTATCGCTTTCGACCACGACTGTCGCGAAGGTATCTGCGGAATGTGCAGCATGTACATCAACGGCCGTCCGCACGGTCCGAAAGGTGGAATTACCACTTGTCAGTTGCACATGCGTAGCTTCAACGACGGCGACACCATCGTGGTAGAGCCTTGGCGTGCCAAAGCTTTCCCAGTGATCAAAGACTTGGTAGTCGATCGTTCGGCGTTTGACCGCATTCAGGCAGCGGGCGGATTTGTGTCGGTCAACACGGGTAATGCCCAAGACGCTAACAGTATTCCTATTGCCAAAGAAGACGCCGACGAAGCATTTGCCGCAGCGGCGTGTATCGGCTGTGGCGCTTGCGTAGCGGCTTGCCAAAATGCTTCCGCGATGCTATTCGTATCGGCCAAAGTATCCCAATTTGCGTTGTTGCCACAAGGCCAGCCAGAGCGTAAAATGCGCGTAGAGCGTATGGTAGCTCAAATGGACGAAGAAGGCTTTGGCTCATGTACCAACACAGGTGCGTGCTCGGCAGAGTGCCCTAAAGAAATCTCATTGGAGCACATCGCCCGCCTCAACCGCGAATACTTAGGCGCTAAATTGACTTCACAGGGAGTGTAAATTTTGATTGTATCTTCATAAAAAGAGGCTGTCTCAAAAGTAACAGGTTACAAAATATTCTTTGGTTTCAACCTCATCCCAACCCTTCTCCTTCCAGGAGAAGGGCTTTTAAAGTCCCCATCTCCAGAAAGGAGAGGGGGATTTAGGGGGTGAGGTTAAACACAGATCGAAGATAATTTGGTGATACTAGACTTTTGAGACAGCCCCTTTTTTCTGTATCTTATGACTTCGTTGCTTTCACAACCCTACCCGCACAACGCGCTATTTTCTCGTTACTGGCTCTTGGTTTCGGCAGGAGCAGGTCTTTTTATTGCGCTGTTTTTGATTGTTTTTCAACCATTCGGAGCTTCTTATTGGCAGCACCCCGATAAAAATCTAATTTTGGCGGGTTATGGGCTTGTGACTTTTTTATGCCTGTCGGGCATTAGTTTTACGATGCCCCTTTTATTTAAACGATGGTATGCAGAAGCAAACTGGACTGTTGGGAAAGAAATTATTGGTGTGCTTTTGATGCTAGTCATTATTTCTGTGGGAAATTGGCTTTATAGTCAATGGTTTTTTGTGAGTTCGTTTCGGATAAAAGAACTGTTTGGTTGGATAGGCATTACAGTGGCAGTTGGCATCATTCCAACGACCATCATTACGTTGCTTGATTATACCCGTTTGCAGCGCAAATACGCAACCGACAAACTGTTGGTGAAAACAAACACGGAGGAACAACCCGTACCTGTGTCGTTGGAAACCATTACGCTAATCGCCGAAAATCTCAAAGACACCTTTAGCCTTTCCCCCGACGAACTGCTGTTTATTGAGTCGGCGAGTAACTATTCGGAGGTGGTATTTTTCAAAGAAGATAACGTTCAAAAAATGCTGATTCGGAGTAGCCTTAGTCGGCTAGAAGAACAGATTCAACACAGCGACATCGTGCGGTGTCATCGCTCATTTATTGTAAATTTAAAACAAGTATCTAAAATCACGGGCAATGCCCAAGGCTACAAATTACAACTCAAAAACGTGGGATATCCGCTGCCCGTTGCCCGTCGTTACACCGATTTGATGGCTGATTATTTTAAAAAATAGCTTGTCATTCGTCCCAAAATAAGGAATAAAAGCCCCCAAAAGGGTCATTTGTCCCAAAACCTAGGCAAACGTCCCTTTTTTTTGGACAACCATTTTTAGGCTTCTACGTTTGTGTCAGTCAAAAACACAAACCCGTTTTTTTATGGAAGCTTTATTGAACCTAACAGCCATTTACAAAAGAACCATTTTTACTATTGCCGCTTGTTCGGTACTTCATTCCTTCTCGGTTCAAGCGCAAACCGCCGAAAAAGACACAACAGTAGAACGCTTAAAAGTTCGGACGTCATTTGCCAAATCCTACTTTGGCATAGACGCTTTTACGACCACAGGCGGAACAACACAATACCTCACTCCGAGTGGTCTGTCATCGGTTGATTTTGGGGGAACTACCTCACCGCGTATTTTATTGGGGGGAACGCACTTTTGGGGACACGCTGATTTCTACGTCTCCATCCCTGTAGCCCAATTTGGCAAGAAAATCCCTGCCGAATTAGCCAATGTTTCGTACAGCGAAGGTGTCGAAACAGGTGCACGTTTTTTTCCGTGGGCTATTGCCGAAGGTAAACTACGGCCTTTTGTAGGAATTGCTTTCAAAGGACTCAGTTTTGCTCAAATTTCTAATGAGCCTAATAAAAACTACACCACAGTGCCGTCGGTGGCCAAAACCACCTTTCCCTTTCAAGCAGGTGCTGTGTATGCCACCAAAAAAGTGTTGTTTCAAGCGGGTGTCAACTATCAACGTCACACGGCCTTTCAGTACCCACTTTCTCGTACCCAGTACGGTGCTTTGGAAGTCTCGCCTTGGTCGTTTAACGTGGGCTTGAGTTATTGGATTAATTCCAACGGAGGTTTGGCTTCTAAATACGGCGAAAAATACATGAAAATGGGCGTAAAAAAACTACAATCCCGCAACCGCTTAAACTGCTGGTACGTGGGAATTGGTCCATCAAGCTCGTTTGAAATCTCAAAATCAGAATACATCAAAGATAAGCACCCATTTTTAAAGCAAGAAAGTCCAGGAAGTTTGATTCCTGACATTGCGGCGGGGCGTTACTTTCACAAAGCGGATGCCAATGTGGGCGTTTCGTATCGTAAATTAGGCTACGGCATGAGCGGCTATGGCGTACACCTCAATTACGAACGCCGTTCATATACCTTTGAAACTTACAAATTTTTGGGCGATTACCACGGTTTTGTGCCTTACATCGGCCCTACTTTGGCCTATGAAGACTTGCGCTTTACGGATACAGACAACGGCGTCTCCAAATCATACGAAGCTAAAAAAGTAGCATTAGGCGTCATTTTTGGCTGGGATATTCGCATTAGTCGTTCGGAAACGTGGTTGTTGCGTACCAACCTTCGCTACACGCCTAATCTCCACCTCAAAGCCGAAGGAAAAAAAGTAATGTTTGACCAAATGGAATTTAACTTTATTCAATTTGTGTGGATGGTCGGACGAAGACAAGCGTGGAAATAGCGAAAGAACATCTCGAAAGTTGGAAACTTTCAAGATGTTTGGTTTGTAAGAAGGAACGATTCTATGCTTTTTTTACTTATACGCTTTTGGAATAAAAAATAGCAAAACACAGATGAAAGCAGTAGGATTCAAGACATCGTTGCCCATCTCGGAAGAGGAGAGTTTTATTGAATTTGAAACCGCCAAACCCCAGCCCAGCGGGCACGAATTATTGGTAAAAATAAGCGCCATTTCGGTTAATCCCGTTGATTTTAAAATACGACAAAATTTTGCCAAAGGTACCGTATTAGATACGCCCAAAATCATTGGTTGGGATGCGGCAGGAGTGGTAGAAGCTGTTGGTGAAAATGTAAGTTTGTTTAACGTCGGGGATAAAGTTTATTACGCAGGGGACATTACCAAGCCTGGGAGTAACTCAGAATACCAATTGATTGACGAGCGAATTGTGGGAAAACAACCGTCCACGTTGTCCGATGAAGCGGCGGCGGCCATGCCATTGACGGTACTGACGGCTTGGGAAATTTTTTTCGACCGTATGCGGCTTTCGGCCGAGCGCGACCAAAATAAGACCTTGCTCATTATTGGAGGAGCAGGTGGCGTAGGGTCGATTGCGATTCAAATCGCCAAAAAAATACTTGGCTTAAACGTGATTGCCACGGCGTCGCGGCCTGAAACCATCGAGTGGTGCCAAAAAATGGGGGCTGATGTGGTCGTTAACCACCGAAATTTGGTAGAAGAAGTCCGAGGTGCTGGATTTCAGTTTGTCGATTTTATCGTTGATTTTGTGGATACAAACGGCTATTGGGATGCAATGGCGGAGCTTATCAAACCACAAGGTCACATTGCGTCTATCACAGGTAGCGCGGTGCCTGTGGCGCTTAATAAGCTCAAAAGTAAGAGTGTGAGTTTTTCGTGGGAGTTGATGTACACTCGTTCGACCTACCAAACCGATGATATGATTGAACAGCATCATATCCTTAACCGTGTGGCACAGTTGTTCGACGAAGGGGTGCTGTTTACCACTCATACTCACACGCTTTATGGGTTATCGGCCGAAGCCCTCAAGCAAGCCCACTCGCAGCTGGAGTCGGGCACAACTATTGGTAAATGGGTAATTAAATATTAATAAAAACGCCTCAGGTGTATTTCTTGAGGCGTTTTTATTTGAAGACACGTTAGTTAGATACGACTCTGTTGAGTACTTTTCCCGACATTTTTCCCAAAGTTAATCCTTGGAAAATAATGGAGAAGACTACTACGAAGTAGGTCATTTGTAACAATAAATCTTTGTAGGGATTATCGCCTATGGCAATCACCAAGGCGATAGAAACCCCGCCGCGTAATCCTCCCCAGACAAGCATAGTGAGTGAGCCTTTGTTGAGTTTGAAAGGAACTATGAGCGAAGGCAGCCAGATAGATAAAAAACGAGCAAAAAGAACGACAACAATGGCCATAGCTGATACGACGGAGTAGGTGTTCAGTTTTATGTCTGGAATGAGTAACAACTCAAAACCCATAAATAAGAACAAAATCGCATTCAGAATTTCGTCGTTTAGCTCCCAAAATTTTGTCAGATAGTCTTTGGTTTCGTCGCTCATGGCGGCTTTTTTACCGTAATTTCCAATAATAAGCCCTGCCGCAACCATCGTAAGCGGTCCCGACGTGTGGGTAGCTTGCGCAATGAGGTATCCACCCATGACAACCGACAACGTAATAAGTACCGAAACAATGTAGTCGTCGATGCCTTTGATGGCTTTAGAAGCCGTAAACCCGAGCAAAGTTCCTAATAGTATTCCGCCTAATGCTTCTTTGGCCAACAACCACGAGATAGAAGTGAGCGAAATAGCGGTAGCTGGAAATTGGGCTAATTGTAAAATGACCGCAAAAAGTACAACTGCTACTCCGTCATTAAAAAGAGATTCCCCCGCGATTTTGGTTTCAAGTGATTTGGGAACATTGGCTTTTTTGAGAATACCCAAAACGGCAATGGGGTCGGTGGGTGAAATCAGCGAGCCAAACAGCAAGCAATACAAAAACGGCAATTCAAGGCCGAATAAAGGAAGACCGTAGAATAAAATTCCCCCAATTATAAAGGTGGAAATGATAACGCTGATGGTCGAAAAAGTAAGAATAGGAAGGCGATGCTCCTTTAAATCAGCAAAATTGACGTGAATAGCTCCTGCAAAAAGCAGAAAATTAAGCATGGCTCCCATCAAAACCTCCGTAAAATCAAATTCGGTGAGGAGTTTGAGAAGTTTCTGGGTAGTAATTGGAAAAAGCCAATGCCCCGCAAACCGTAAAATAATGGATACCAGAATGGCCATGACCATGATACCAATGGTAGGAGGGAGTTTTAGAAAACGGAGATTGATGTAAGCAAAAACAGAGGCTAACACAATGAGAACCGAGAACGAATAATACAATTCCATAGCTGTGCTTTGGGGTGGATGGTTTAAAAAAATGTAAAAGTGTACCTGTCAACCTAGGTTGAAAATCGAAAATTGTGTAATGGTTGACTTAGAATAGTGATAGAAATAGCAAGTTTGTATAAGCCCACATAATCGAGACCAACTCGGTAAACGCTTTTTGTTTTGAGGGCTGTTAGTTGGCTGAAAAACAGCTTAAAAAAGGAACAAGTGCTTTATGGCTTATACAGTTGTATTTTACTTGAAACAAACAATATACGAGTTTTACCTAAAAAATCAAAATATTTAGAACAAAATTTGAGATTTTTTAGGTAAAACTGTACTGAAATAGCCAAGTTGTGAAAAAATAGATTCTCCGTAAATACCAAGATTACTACCAAGGGAGGGCTTGAGCCAACAATAATACTTCCTACGCTGGGCACATAAAGAAACGTCATTTTTTGGGATTGTTTGATGACTTGTTCTATACAAAAAGTACAATAAGATATTGTCCAAATTAAGTTAGTGCTTTATGAAACCCATTTGTTTTACAAAAAAAGTATAAAAAAATTTGCAACCATTTGATTGCGTATTATATTTGCAATCAAATGGTTTCTTTTTATTTGAAAACTATTAGCAATCATGAATAAAATAGACCAATGGCTCAACCAAATAAGGAAGATTTGGGAAGGCCGATTTGCTCAATTAGACGAAGTATTATCAACCTTAAAAAAACAAAAACACCCATGAACACCCGTTTTCTCTTTGATTTTTCGGTAAACAAGGCAAACAATACCGTCCACGTAAAGCGAGAATTTGCCGCAAATGTAGATTTGGTTTGGGAAGCGTGGACAAATCCCGAACTTCTAGACCTTTGGTGGGCGCCGAAGCCGTACCGTACCCAAACCAAAAGTATGAACTTTTCAGAAGGAGGATATTGGCACTATTGTATGATTTCACCCGAAAACGAAGTGCATTGGTGCAGGGCCGATTATCAAAAAGTGGAGCCTAAAAAAAGCTTTTCAGGGCTCGATGCCTTTTGTGACGAAAATGGGGCTGTCGTGCAAGATTTCCCGCGTTCTTTATGGAATAATTCCTTTGCAGCTACAACCAATAACATGACACTGGTTGAAATTACGATCGAATACGACTCGCTAAGTGACCTCGAAAAAGTGGTTGAAATGGGTTTTAAAGAAGGGTTTTCGATGGCACTCGAAAATTTGGATCAGTATTTAGAAGCGCAGTTTCAACGCCGTTCTTGATGTCAATAAATTACGAAACCAAATAAAAATAACAGTACCATGAAAACAATGAAAATTACTTTTTGGGTAACCGCAAGCCTACTAGCTATTACCCAGGGGATTATGCCACTTTTTACCGTAAATTCGGAAGCCAGCAAACAAGTAATGCAGCACTTGGGTTATCCGCCTTATTTCGCCCTGATGCTGAATTTATTCAAGTTTTTGGGAGGTTTAGCCATTCTTTTACCCTTTGTACCGAGGCGTATTAAGGAATGGGCTTTTGCGGGCTTTGCGATTGATTTTATTTGCGCCGCAGTCAGTTTTATCGCCGTCGATGGGTTTACAGGCGTTGTGGCCGTGCCCCTTGTGGCTTTGTTGATATTGATGGTGTGTTATGTTGCGTACGATAAACTAGCACGGTTCACCTTGCAGAATCTTACAATTCAATAACAATGGCGGCGTGGGCTACTTCCCATTGAAATCGGGATAGGGTAGATGAGTGACGCTGTGCAGGAGTAGTTTTCGCAAAGAGTGATTTTAGCCATTGCAACAGCCGAAAAATGCGAATACCAAGCTGGGTGAGCTGATTAAGCAACCAAAACCTTCGAGTCCAGCCTTTAGGGCCTACGATGGAAGCGTTGACGTACTGGGTAGTTCCAATGGTAGTGTATCCGTGTGCTTCGTGAATGTGTCCAAAAACGTGCAGACGTGGCTGTACCCGCTGTTGAAGGATGTCGCGCAAATCGCTACAACCCTCATGGCTACCTCGGTTGGAAGTATCAAGAATACCAAAAGGAGGACAATGAGTGATTAAAAGGTCGGTATGCGGTGGAATAAGTTTCCAGTGACGACGAATTTCGCTCCCGCGTTTTCGGTTAAACGCCCAATCGTGGTAGTGCGGAGAAATAGGAGAGCCCCAAATAAACAAACCTTCGATTTCGACACCACTATCTTGAAGGTAGTGGGCGTTTGTCAGTAATTCCCTCGTTTTTTTTGATGAATTTTCAAAACAAAAGTCGTGGTTGCCAGCTACCACGACTTTGTGTTTATGGGGTAGAGTGCCCAACCAATCGTTGAAATCGGCGACTTCACGTGCGTCCCCTGCTACTGTAATATCGCCAGCGTGAATCAGAATATCCCCGTCGGGAACAGTCATGGTTCGGTGGAGATTGTGCGTGTCAGAAATGCAGACAATTTTCATGCGAATGTCCTTATTTCACTCCTTTTAACTTCATTTGGGCAAAATAAGGGTGTTCTGGATTGATAATTAGCTCTTGGCGCAAAGGATTGATGAGTACGTCCATGTCTTCAAGTGGAATGGCGCCAATGAGTACTTCACTATCGCCAGGAAGAATCATGGCGTTGCAAATGGTACGTCTATTTTTAAAGCGCAGTTCAACTTGGCTAACAACATCACATTCTATACGGTCGCCGTTCGCCATTTGACCAATTCGTTTTTCCATGACAGGAAATTGCATTTGGGCCTGAATTGACTCATTGATACAAAGCATATAGCTGCCAGTATCCACAAGACCTGTAACATACATGCGCTTTATTTCATCTTCGCCAATATAAAACTTGCGAGCCAAAGCTAAATCTTCCGCGTTGATAAGTTCTACTTCTGCATATACTAATCCCATACAAGAACAATGATTTTAGATACTAAAACACTAAATGGATGGTTAAATATAAATAAACGCCCTTAGAATAGCTAGCGGTTACAGTTCAAAGCTCTCCTCTTCTTCCTCAAAAAACAAGTAATTCAAGAAGTCACAATAAGGTTTGATAAGGCGGCAACCGTTGACGATTTCCTGCGCAAAGTTGGGAGAAGTTACTTCGGCATCGGTGTATTTGTGCATGAAAAAAAGCTGTTTTCGCTTCAATAGTGCGATGTCAGGATGATTTTCAGGGTAGCCTTTGGGCATCCGCTGTAGGCTTTCGCCCCACGCTTCGGGGAAGTACGTTCGAAACTCAGGGGCTTCAATGATACTTTTTAAAGCTTCTGGATTAAAATCAATTTCTTGCCGAAACTTCGCCAGTTGTTTTGGGGTAGGATTCCACATTCCAGCCCCTAAAAACGATTCACCAGGCTGGATGTGTACATAAAAATCAATGCGCCCAGAATGCCGTCCACCTGGGCCAACCGCCGCCGAAAGCCATTGTTTATAAGGAGCTTTGTCTTTGGAAAAACGAATGTCGCGGTTGATACGAAACAGGCAGTCTTTGGGTTCGGTATTGGGAAGGTTTTCAAATTCTCCAATGCCTTTGATAAGGTCTTTTACCAATGCCTCCATTTCTTTTTTGGCGGCATCGTAGCGCTTGCGGTGCTCAGTAAACCACTCACGGTTATTGTTTTCGGCTAGTTCTTGAAGAAACTCAAGGGTAGATAGTGTCAACATCAGATTTCGTATTTTGGCCTAAAAATAGCAATTTTGTTGCGCCCAAACGTAGCTCTGTCCAAAAGGCAGTGGAAAAGGGAAAACGTCACTAGTACAAACAATACACAATGGCTCGAATATTAACAGGTATCCAGAGTAGCGGTAAACCACACTTAGGTAACATTTTGGGCGCTATCTTGCCCGCGATTCAGTTGTCGGAAAAGTCTGATAATGAGTCGTTTTTGTTTATTGCAGATTTGCACTCGCTTACGACCATCAAAGATGCGAAAGTGCTCCAAGACAACACCCGTGCCGTAGCGGCAGCGTGGCTTGCGTGTGGTCTTGATACCGATAAAGTGGTGTTTTATCGTCAGTCGCGGGTATCGGCTTATCATACTGAGCTAACGTGGTATTTGTCTTGTTTGACGCCTTATCCGATGTTGGCCAATGCCCATTCGTTCAAGGACAAAGCAGACCGTTTGGCCGATGTCAACGCGGGCTTGTTTGTCTATCCAGTGTTGATGGCTTCTGATATTTTGCTCTACGACGCCAATTACGTACCTGTAGGTAAAGATCAAAAGCAGCACCTCGAAATGACCCGCGACATGGCCGAGGCGTTTAACCGTACGTATGGCGATACTTTTGTGATTCCTGAGGGGAAAATCGACGAACGTTTGATGACCATTCCAGGCATCGACGGACAAAAAATGAGTAAGTCGTACGGAAATTATATTGACCTTTTTCAACCAGAAAAAGAGCTACAGAAAGTAACGAAGAAAATTCTGTCGGATTCGACAGCGCTTGAAGAACCGAAAAACCCAGAAACCGATCTTACCTTTAAATTGTATTCACTCATAGCCAGTGACAGCGATATTGCAACCATGCGCGAAAACTACCTCAAAGGTGGGTATGGCTATGGTCATGCTAAGCAAGCATTTTTTGAAGCCCTAAAAACACGTTTTGCCAAAGAGCGTGAAATGTTTACGTATTATTACGAAGAAAACCCCGCCGCACTCGAACAAAAACTCCAAGAAGGCGAAGAAAAAGCCCGCGCCATTGCTTCTAAAAAGCTAGCCGAAGTGCGGGAGAAAATAGGACTTTCTTAATTTGCTACGGTTTTCAGTTTAGGGTTTTTAGGTTTACAGTTTTTGCTATACCGACGAAGTTTTGTCATACCGACGAAGTTTTGTCATACCGACGAAGGAGGTATCTAAAACCCTATCAAAAACCTAAAAACCTCAAGCTGTAAACGGCAAAAGGTCGAATTATGGGTGTCCATTCATACAAACCCACAAAACAGTAAACTTAAAAAATGCTCCACAAAATCCAACAGTTTGATACACAGCTTTTTTTGTCACTCAATGGTGCTCATGCACCTTGGGCTGATACGCTGATGTATTGGGTGACGGAGCGAAATACGTGGATTCCGCTGTATGCCTTACTGATTATCTGGTTGGTATGGCAGTATAAGCAGCAAGCGGCGGGAATGATTGGCGCGTTGATTTTAACGATTATCATTGCCGATCAAACTGCTTCTGGGCTGCTAAAACCGTGGGTGGAACGTCTGCGACCCTGCCACGTCACTTATTTACAAGACAAAATTCACTTAGTGGTAGAAGGTTGCGGAGGAACCTACGGGTTTGCGTCGTCACACGCAGCCAATAGTTTTGGGCTTGCTGCTGCTTTGTGGCTGCTCTGCGGTACGGTTGTCCCGACCGCCGCCCGCCCCAATAAGTATCTCCTTTGGTTTTTTCCGTGGGCGGCGTTAGTGTCTTATAGCCGCGTTTACGTGGGTGTCCATTATCCATTAGACATCATTGCAGGGGCGATTATTGGGGTCGGCGCAGCTTTTGCAGCGGTTAAAATTGTGAGCTTTCTTTTAGCTCGTTTTGCCAAAAAATAACTACTTTCAGGCAAATCTTCTCCTCCTATGTTTGACGCTTTGCATCAATTGGTCGCTCAATTTGTCACTTTCACCGACCGCGAAAAAGCAATCTTGGAGAGTGCGTTTGTGTTTAGACAAGTGCCTCGGAAATTCTCCCTTGTGCGGCAAGGACAAGTGGCCAACGAGCTGTATTTTATCAATAAAGGAATGCTCCGCCTTTTCTACGAAAACGAAGGCGATGAGATTACGGCCTTTATTTTTCGAGAAAACCTATTTGCCAGTAGTTATGATAGTTTTTTGCGACAAGCGCCCAGTATTCAGTCATTGGAAGCACTCGAAGAGGCTGATTTGTTGGTCATTACTCAGCCTAAAATGAACGAGCTCTACGAAGCGTTGCCCAAATTCAATGTGCTTACCCGCAAAATTGCCGAGCAACGTTTTATTAATGCACAACAAATTTTGTCTTCTTTTTTGCTTGACAGTCCTGAGGAACGTTATGCAAAGTTTGTCGAACAACACGGTGATTTATTGCTCCGAGTGCCTCATCACCTTATTGCTTCGTACTTGGGCATGACCCCCGTGTCGATGAGTCGCATCCGAAACCGACTTGCGCAACAAAAACGCTAACTGAACGCATTTCTTTACAATTGTTAATGGAGGGGGAGGCGTTGGCAAGCTACTTTTGCAACATCATTAAATGTTGCTGTCATGAAACACAAAATTAGAACCGAAATCATCATCAACGCTCCCAAAGAAAAAGTTTGGAGCATCCTCGCCGACCTCAATGCCTACGCCGTTTGGAACCCATTTATTGTAAAAAGCGAAGGTAGCTTGGAAGTGGGTGCAAAACTCAAAAATACGCTTCAAAATGGAGATAAAACCATTGTATTTAAACCTAAAGTAGTAGAGGTAGCGCCCAATCGAAGCTTTGGTTGGCTAGGTTCGTTTTGGGTAAAAGGGCTTTTTGATGGCCATCATTACTTTGAAATTGAAGAAATTTCTGAAAACCAAGTCAATCTTATTCACGGAGAAAACTTTTCGGGCATTCTTAGTTCGCTGATTTTAAAACAAATTGGAAACGATACCCGAAACAACTTCGTCAAAATGAATCAGGCACTAAAAAGTCGGGCTGAACAGCTTGGCGTGAAAAAATAGTCAGACCTTCCAAGTGTAGATGCTAACGAGGTGGAAACTTGGAAGGTCTTGAAAAAATAGTCAGGCCTTCTGAGTGTAGATGCTAATGAGGTGAAAACTTGGAAGGTCTTTTCTGTTTGTTGGTTTAAAAAAATAGTTACTTTTGCCAAAAGTCATTTTACTACGTTATTTCAACCATTTCAGACAGACATGAAAAGAACGATTATCACTTTTGTAGCGCTTGCCGCTATAGTATCCTCTTGTACCGTAAGCCGTAATTCAATGCGAGAAGCCAATTATCAGCTATGGCTTCATCACGAAGATTTAGAGCTGTCGGAGCAAGTGGTGGGAGAGGCCAATCAAACCAAAGTATTGATGGTTGATTGGAAACGCCTTTTTGGCGGGAATTGGGAGTTTGGTCAGGCAGGGAATTTGCCCAGTGATCCTTTTGGCCCACAACTCAACGGAAGCGTCACAGGCGTGGCTGCGAGCCAAGTAGAGGCGGTAAATTTTGTCATCAATGGTATTATTGGATTAAATAATGTTTCGCGGGTGGAGCAAATGGCGATGTTTGACCTTATGCGCAAAAACCCAGGGTACGACATGATTATTTTTCCGCAATTCGCAGCACGTCGCAAGTGGTTTGTAGTAGGTTCTAAAACCAACGTGACGGTGAAAGCAAGACTCGCCCGTATGAAACCGACTAAGTAATCGCCATACTTTCCAAGTTTGTTATCTGACGTTGTTGAAACAGACAGGTTAAACTTATTAAAAAAATAGCCTCAGCGAGGCTAAATCTTAGTAGAAAAAGGGGGTAAAGGTCATCCAAAAGCTCCATCGGGGTGACATCTTTCACCGATGGAGCAGTCAATAGCCACCCTATATTTTAATGCGTTCAACTTGAACTTGGAAGGTCTATTGGCTTTTCTAAAAAATCTCCCTACCTTTGCGGAAATTTTCTACAGGGCATGGCCTCTTTCAATCCAATCAAAATATTTTCTGGCTTACAATCAACGTACCTAGCCGAAAAAATCGCTCGCCACTACGGGCGCGACTTAGGTGGTTACAATTTACGCCGTTTTAGTGATGGTGAATTGTCCCCAAGTTTTGAAGAATCATTGCGCGGATGCGATGTGTATTTGGTACAGTCTATGTTTGGCTCGGCAGATAACTTCTTGGAGTTGTTGTTGATGATTGACGCCGCCAAGCGTGCCTCAGCTCACGAAGTAACGGCCGTGATTCCGTACTTTGGTTATGCACGCCAAGACCGTAAAGACAAACCTCGCGTACCTATTGCGGCAAAGTTGGTTGCTAACCTTCTGACAGCAGCTGGTGCAGAGCAAATCATGACGCTCGACCTTCACGCAGGAGCAATTCAAGGTTTTTTTGATATACCAATGGTACATTTGGAAGGAAGCAGCGTGTTTGTTCCTTACATCAAGAGCCTAGAGTTAGAAAACCTTGTCATCGCGTCGCCCGACGTAGGTGGTGCAGCCCGTGCGCGAAATTTCGCGAAGTTTTTTAACGCCGACATTATCCTTTGTGACAAGTACCGTAAACGTGCCAATGAAGTGGCGTCGATGCAGGTAATTGGTGACGTCAAAGACGCCAACGTTGTCTTTATTGACGACTTAATTGATACGGGCGGAACCATGTGCAAAGCTGCTGAACTCGTTATGAGTAAAGGCGCTAAGTCGGTTCGGGCTATCTGTACCCACCCTGTGATGTCAGGGGACGCGCATGCACGTATTCGTACATCGGTATTGGAAGAACTCATCGTTACGGATACCATTCCGTTGCGCGAAGAAAACGAAAAAATCAAGGTGTTGTCGGTGTCAGAGCTTTTTGCAAAAGCCATCGGCCGTATCCGTGACCACGAATCTATTAGCTCATTATTTATAAATCCAGCGTAGGCACAAGTTTACGCTATTTAACACGTACCTTTTTAATCCCAAGGTACGATTCACTAAAACACTCCCCTTAGGGATTAGGGGCCAATTAATTATGAAAAGTACAGAGATTGTAGGGTTTAAAAGAGCGAATCTCGGCAAACAAGAAGCTCGCACGTTGCGTTTAGAAGCAATGGTTCCATGCGTATTGTACGGAGGTGCAGAGCAAGTTCACTTCTCAGCCCCAATGTATTTGTTCCGCGATCTACTTTTTACACCAGATGTGTATAATGTAACGTTGAACATCGAAGGAACTACATACCAAGCGATTTTGCAGGATGTACAATATCACCCAGTAAGTGATATTATTCTTCACGCTGACTTCTTGTTGATTCAAGAAGGAAAAGAAATCAAAGTAGAAGTACCTGTTCGTTTCATCGGAACGGCAGTAGGTGTGTCTAAAGGGGGTAAATTGGTACAAAAACTCCACAAAATCAAAGTTCAAGGTATGGCAGATAGCATCCCTGATTATGTGGATGTGCCAGTAGCTGACCTTGACTTGGGTAAATCAGTGAAAGTAGGTCATTTGAAAGTAGAAGGGTTCAAAATTTTGAACAATACTTCGTTGCCAATCGCAGGTGTGGAAATCCCACGTGCGCTTCGTGGTCAAATGAAGGGCTAATTCTTCTTTTAATTGCTAATAGACAAACGAAAAGCCCCGCATTTGCGGGGCTTTCTTAGTTTATAAAGTGACTAAGCGGTTGCTTATGCCAATTGTTCTGCTTCAGGAAAGAAAGAGTTCAATTTAGCTTTCAACGTTGCTTCTGGCACCGCACCTACTACGCGGTCAACCATCTTGCCATCTTGGAAGAACAACAACGTAGGAATACTACGAATTCCAAATTTAACAGCTGTTTCAGGGTTTGAATCAACGTCAACCTTACCAATCGTCGCTTTACCGTCGAAGTCACCTGCAAGTTTTTCTACCACAGGGCCTACCAAACGGCAAGGTCCACACCATTCTGCCCAAAAGTCAACCAATGTAATGGTCTTATCAGAATTTTCTACTATTTCGCTAAAGTTAGCATCCGTGATTTCGAGTGCCTTTCCCATTTTCGTAAGTATTGACCGGGTCGCCGGTACGATAAATATGTGTTTTAATATTTAATCAGTAAACCATTTGACCCCTTGTAAAAGTTCCAAAGTAAACATAGCAATCTTTCGCGTCGTTCTGATTGATGGTTTTTGAAGGAAAAGGCTTCGGTTTTGAGAAACCTTCACCACGAGTAAAATGAACCGAGGCGAATGGTGGGTTTTGAGAAACCCTTTGTTACGGTTTTGAGAAACCGTAAACACCTTTTGAGAAACCGTAAGCAATCAGGAAACAGAACGGCGTATTTCTTTGATAAGTTGGGGGAGTGGGGAAAGGGCATCTAACCAGTGAATCATAAGTCCGTCGCGCTCCATTTTACGGAAAAAGGTCATTTGGCGTTTGGCAAACTGATGAATAGCAACGTTTAGCCGCTCGACCATGGTGTCGTAAGTCAGGACGCCAGTGAGGTATTCTGTAATGAATTTATACTCCAAGCCATAATAAATGAGCTGTTCGGATGTAAGTCCTTGGTTGAGTAGGGCTTGTACTTCGTCAATCATTCCGCTTTGAAGGCGCTCATGCAAGCGGCGGGTAATCCGAGTTCGTCGTTCTTCGACGGGTAAATTAAGGCCAAAAATTTGGTAGTGAAGTGGGATTGCTGGTGCTGTTTCAAACGAATGCGTTTGTAGGTACGTAGCAATCTCTATGGCACGCACGAGCCGTTTTCGGGTGGATGTATCAGCCAAAGCAGAATAGGCCGAGGGCATGGCACGAAAACGCGTTAAAAGGGCTTCATCGGACAGCGTTTCAAGTTGGCTACGCAACGCTTCATCGACTGGTATGCCCGTAAATTGGTATTGCTTTAAGACGGATTCGATGTACAGCCCCGTTCCGCCGCATAAAATAGGCGTGCGGTGGCGGCTCTGAATGTCACTAAACGCAGCTTGAAAATCGACTTGGAAACGATGTACGTGATACGCTTCGCCCGCGTCGCAGATGTCGATGAGATGATAGGGGATATTTTTTCCATCAACTATGTATTCGTTCAAATCTTTTCCTGTACCGATGTTCATGCCTCGATACACCTGTCGCGAGTCGGCGCTGATGATTTCACCTTCGACTTGGGCCGCAAGCTGCGTAGCCAAGCGGGTTTTTCCGCAGGCGGTAGGGCCAAGAATGACAATGAGCGGAGCGTTTGTCATGTCAACTAACAAAAAGGTGCTGAAAGACGCGTCTCTCAGCACCAATAAAAAATGGTTTTATCAACAATTGTTATACCGTTTCTGCGGCTGGTTCAGTAGGCATTTCTACGACTACAGCTTTTTTTGTCGAACGTTTTTGTTTGGCATTGTTCAAAGACGCTTTTACAAAATGAACAAACAATGGGTGCGGCGCCATGACCGTACTTTTGAGCTCAGGGTGATACTGTACCCCAATAAAATACGGGTGGTTGGCAAGTTCAATAACCTCTACAAGGTCGTTTTCAGGGTTGATACCCGACATGGTCATACCTGCTTTTTCGAAATCGGCGCGGTAAAGGTTGTTAAATTCGTAGCGGTGGCGGTGGCGTTCGCTGATTTTGGTTTTGCCATAAATCTTATGTGCCAACGTACCCGACTGCAATTTGCAAGCATAAGCCCCCAAACGCATTGTTCCGCCTTTGTTGGTAATGTTCTTCTGGTCTTCCATCATGCCAATCACCGCGTGGTCGGTCTCGCTGTCCATCTCAGTTGAGTGAGCATCGGCCCAGCCCAACACGTTGCGAGCGTATTCAATGACGGCCATTTGCATACCTAAACAAATACCAAAGAATGGAATGTTGTGTTCGCGAACGTACTGTACGGCGGCAATTTTACCCTCAATACCACGCTCACCAAAGCCAGGAGCTACAAGTACGCCATCCAATGAGGCCATTTTCTCGGCTGCATTTTCGGGGGTTAGGTGCTCGGAGTGAATCCATTCGATTTCGACTTTACACTCATTGACCGCCCCAGCGTGGATAAACGACTCAGTGATAGACTTGTAAGCATCGTGTAGTTCTACGTATTTACCCACCAAGCCGATGCGGATATGATGTTTGGGGTTTTTGAGACGATCTACAAAAATCTGCCATGCTTCCAAGTCCACGTCTTTGTCGTCGTAAATGTCTAGCATATACAACACGCGCTGGTCGAGGCGCTCTTTTTTCATCAAAAGCGGCACGTCATAAATGGTTGACGCATCCATGGCTTCAATCACAGAAGCGGGTTGGACGTTGCAGAACAACGCAATTTTGCGGCGCATTTCTTGCGGAAGTGGGTGCTCCGTACGACAAACCAAAATATCGGGCTGAATCCCCGACTCTTGGAGCATACGAACGGAGTGTTGCGTAGGCTTGGTTTTCAACTCACCTGCCGAACTCAAATAAGGAATCAGCGTCAGGTGAATCACCAACGCATCGTTTTCGCCCAATTCAAATTTCAACTGACGGACAGCCTCTAAAAAGGGGAGCGATTCAATGTCCCCTACACAGCCACCGATTTCGGTAATAACGATGTCATATTTACCCGTTTCACCGAGAAGAAGCATTCGTTTTTTAATTTCATCAGTAATGTGAGGAACTACCTGCACGGTTTTTCCCAAGAAGTCACCACGGCGTTCGCGCATGATGACATCGTAATAAATACGGCCCGTAGTGACGTTATTAGCCTGCGAGGTACGCTCATTCAAAAAACGCTCGTAGTGACCCAAATCGAGGTCAGTTTCGGCGCCGTCGTCTGTTACATAGCATTCACCGTGTTCGTAGGGGTTGAGTGTTCCTGGGTCAACGTTGATGTAGGGGTCAAATTTTTGAATCGTGACCGACAATCCGCGTGATTGGAGGAGTTTTGCGAGTGAAGAGGCAATAATCCCCTTTCCCAATGAAGATGTTACACCGCCAGTAACGAAGATATATTTTGCGGTTTTTTGCCCGTGAGCAGCCATGACTTTGGAGTTTGTTTGGACTGGTTACGGGATACAAAGGTACAGAATTTTACGTCTGTGTCGCTATCTAAATTGAACTTGATTTTTAAGAAAAAGGTTAAGTCGTTGATAGACAGCAGTGAAAATTGTATTAAAAAAAGTTGCTGATTATCTGTTTTCTCTGCTTAGAAAGAGATTAGTGTATCTTTTGTACATTTACTCAGAGAAGCGATTCGTGCGTTAGGTTGCCTTGTAGAGGGCATGTATTATTTTCAAATTTTCTCATTTTCAAATTAAGTACTTTCTTGTATGTCCACGATTTTTCGTTTGTTGTTGCGCATTGTGTTTGCGGTTGTTCTGGTGAGTGGGGTAATTGCCATTTGGGAAGCTTTTAAAACGGGAAATTGGTTTTCATTTGGCGCCGAAAACGAGACCCAAACAACTCACGCTGTGGTACTTGAAGAAGTACAAGCACTGGGTAAAATGGAGTTAGTAAAGTACAATTTCAAAGACATTGTGGAGCACGAACAGGTAGTGCAGTGGTTACCTAACCCCAAGGCGGTATTGATTGTGCAGGGAGAGGCGATTGGGTGCATTGATTTGACCAAAATTACGACGTCCGACGTCACCGAGGCGTCGGATACGGTCATTGTACACTTGCCCGAACCCGAACTTTGTAGCTATAAAATCGACCACTCAAAGTCTAAAGTCTATAACACCGAGTACGCCTTTATGGAAGAGGCCAAACTGGTGCAAGCGGCTTACCAACACGCCGAGCAACAAATTCAAAAAGCTGCCTTAGAAATGGGGATTTTGGAACAAACCAAACAAAATGCTAATCAGATTTTGAAGCCTGTGTTAGAAAAAATATCGGGCAAAAAAGTAGTGCTCCGCTATCGAATGAAGGCTACGCTGGCGAAGCCACGATGAGAGAGAATAAATTTAACCTATGATAATACAAATGAAAAAACCACTTTTACTTGCGCTACTGTTGGGAGGGCTAGGAAGCGCTCACGCCCAAACCACCACCGTGGCTTCGCCCGACAAAAACGTGGTGCTCAAGACCCAACTTGCCGCCAATGGCACGGTTTCGTACAGCGTTTCCTACAAAAAAACGGCCTTTGTAGAGCCGTCCACCTTGGGTTTTTCGTTAAGCCGTCCCAAAACGATGCTGACCCAATTTTCGCTGGTGAGCATAGACTCTTCTACCGTGGACGAAACGTGGAAGCCCGTTTGGGGGGAAGTAAATCAAATTCGTAACCACTACAAAGCCCTGACGATGACCCTCAAAGACAAAGCAGGGATTGTGGTGAAAGTAGCCTTTCGGGTGTTCAACGAAGGGGTTGGGTTTCGGTACGAATTTCTTAAACAAGAATCCCTCAATCACTTTGTGGTGGCCGATGAACTAACGCAGTTTAATCTGGCGGGCGACTACAAAGCTTTCTGGATACCAGGTGATTATGATACCAACGAGTATTTGTACAACACCACTCCACTGAGCCAAGTGGACGCGGTGGCGGCGGCAGCCAAAGAGACGGACATTGCGCTCAAATCGGTCATTGGGCCAAACGTGATTCAGGTGCCGTTGATGCTCAAAACCCCAACGGGTATGTACATCAACCTGCACGAGGCGGCCTTGGTCAATTATCCCGTGATGCACCTTGCACTCGACAAAAAAACGTTTACCCTTACTTCTCACCTCGTGCCCGATGCAGTAGGTAACAAAGCCTATTTGCAAACGCCGTTTAATACTCCGTGGCGTACCATCAATGTGAGCGACAAAGCAACGGATATTTTGGCGTCGAGAATGATATTGAACCTCAACGAGCCCTCAAAAATTACGGATGTATCGTGGATTAAGCCCCAAAAGTTTATCGGGATGTGGTGGGAAATGCACGTGGGGAAAGCGACTTGGGAAAAAGCTTCGGGTAAGCACGGGGCTAACACCGCCAACGTCAAAACCTACATTGATTTTGCCGCCCAACACGGTTTTGATGGGGTATTGGTGGAAGGATGGAACGAGGGTTGGGAAGACTGGTTTGGCAATTGGAAAGAAAATGTGTTCGATTTTATCACGCCTTATCCTGATTACAACACCAAAGAACTGACTGAGTATGCCCGTCAAAAAGGCGTTCGGATTATCATGCACCATGAGACGTCGGGGGCGGTGACCAACTACGAGCGTTGGATGGATAAAGCCTTTCGGTACATGCAAGACAATCACATGAATACCGTCAAGACGGGCTACGTAGGCCGTATCATTCCACGGGGCGAACACCACGACGGGCAATGGATGGTGAATCACTACGAGCGAGTGGCGCAAAAAGCCGCCGAGTACAAAATCATGGTCGAAGCCCACGAGCCTGCACACCCTACGGGCTTGCATCGCACGTATCCCAACTGGCTCGCCAACGAAGCCGCCCGTGGAAATGAGTTTAACAATGCTCCTAAACTGGGACTTGTCCCTGAACATGAAACTATCCTGCCTTTTACGCGTTTGATGGGCGGCCCGATGGATTATACCCCTGGCTTTTTTCATTTTCAGCTTAATCAGTACGACGCCTCGCGTACCACACGGGTGCGTACTACGTTGGCCAAACAACTGGCACTATACGTAACTATGTACAGCCCGTTGCAAATGGCGGGCGATTTCCCCGAAAACTTCAATAAGCACTTAGACGCGTTTCAGTTCATCAAAGACGTTCCTGTTGACTGGGACGATACCAAGGTATTGGCGGCTGAACCTGGGGATTTTATTACCATCGCTCGTAAGGCAAAAGGAAAGTCGAATTGGTTTTTGGGGGCGATTTCGGACGAAAATGCGCGTACTTCCATCCTCAATTTTGATTTTTTGGAAGAAGGCGCCACGTACCAAGCTACCATTTACCGCGATGGGGAAGGGGCCGACTGGCAAACTAATCCTGAAGCGTACGAAATTGAAAAAATGACCGTTACCAACAAGACTACCCTCAGCATTCGCTTGTCCAAAGGCGGCGGGTGCGCGATTAGCATCATCAAACAATAATTTCTATCCATTACAAAACATGAAACAGTCAAAACTGGCCATTTTAGTAGGAGTTCTTTTTCTTTATTCTAGTCTATTGTGGGCGCAGTCCAACAACGCGCTTCGCCAACAGTTACAGCGGGTAGCGGCTACTACCAATGGGGTGTTGGGCGTTGGCGTGATTGATTTGAGCAACGGCGATACCGTGAGTGTCAATGGACAAGGGCATTTTCCGATGCAGAGCGTGTATAAGTTTCATTTGGCGCTGGCCGTGATGAGCGAGATTGATAAAGGGAAATGGACGCTCGACCAGAAAATTAAAGTGGCCAAAAAAGACTTATTGCCCAACACGTGGAGCCCCTTGCGAGAGAAGTACCCCAATGGCGATGTGGAGCTTCCGCTGCGTGAAATTTTGGAATACACCGTAGCGCAAAGCGATAATAATGGCTGTGACATTTTGTTTCGTCTTATGGGAGGAACAAAAGTGGTTGATAAATATATCAAGAGTATAGGAATTAACGACGTAAACATCGTGGGCACAGAAGAAGAAATGCACGCCGATGACCGCGTACAGTTTGCCAACTGGAGCACCCCACGTTCCGCCGCGAAGTTGTTGGCGGTTTTTTTTGAAAAAAAGATACTCTCAAAGCATAGCTGGGATTTTGTGTGGAATACCATGGTAAGCACGACAACTGGCCCGCGCAAAATCAAGGGGGTGCTGCCTGCTAATGTGACGGTAGCGCACAAAACGGGGTATTCGGGCGTTAATAAACAGGGAATCATCGCCGCGACCAATGACATCGGCATTATGCAACTTCCCAACGGAAAGTACGTGGCCATTGCGGTTTTTTTGTCTAATACCCCTATGCCTGAAGCGCAGTGCGACCGAGCTATTGCAGAAGCGGCAAAAGTAACATGGGATTATTTTTTGACGAAATAAAAAAGAGAAAGGATAAAATAGGTCAAGAACGCAATGGGTAAAAAGCGTAAAATTAAATTGATGCTGGCATCTTCAGTGTATCAAAACAGAGACGTTTTGCTGCAAATATGTGCAATGCTTAAAGGCTACGGATACGATGTAATTAATTCAGAATATGGAACCTTACATCCGCCATTGGGAATGAGCAACACAGAAGCTTGTTTAGCTGCTGTGGAAGATTGTGATATTTTTTTTGGTATTATTTATCCGTTTTATAGTACAGGAATAACCCACTTGGAGTTTAAGAAAGCCATTGAATTAAATAAGCCACGGAGGTTTCTTGCCCATAGTTTTGTTACTTTTTCACGCAAACTCTTGTTGCAGTACATGTTCACTGATAAGCTGAGAAATAGTTTTGAAATTCAAAAAACCTCAGTGATGGATAGTGTTAAAGTAATTGATATGTACAATGATGCCGTACAAAATGATTTACCCTATGAGCATCGAAAATACCATTGGGTACAAGAGTTTTTTAGACCAGATGAGGCGTTCAGACATGTCGAAACCCTTTTCAAAGATATAAAAAGAGTAGAACGTGAACTGGCAAACTTAAAGGATTTAACAAAATGAAATCAGAACAACTCATCAAAGATTTACTAAGTCAGCAGGAGAGTGAGCGACTTGAGTTTAAGGAGTCTGTTCGTAAAGAAAGTATCGGTAAAACGATCTGTAGTTTTTTAAATCATCGAGGTGGACAACTTTTGATAGGGGTCAGTGACAACAAAACCATCGTTGGAGTTAATGATGTTGAGAATGCTAAAGAGGAGCTAGAAACCTATCTTTTTGAAGAGATAGTGCCCGAAGCTCCAGTAATGGTATCGGTTGAAATGTATGATGAAAAACCATTACTTCTATTAAAAGTGTGGGAAGGCTCAAAACAACCTTATATTTTTGAAGGCATTATTTACGCTCGAACGGGAGAGCGTACACATAAAGCTACCTCAAAAGAAATATCTGGACTGATACAGAAACGCCAAGAAAATGACATTCACTGGGAACGTCAAATTGCGTTGGGCGTAGAGGTTGACGATTTAGATATGCTGGAGGTTAAAAAGGTGATGGCCAAAGAGGCGATTGCTAGTTTGAAAGATACCTTCGTAGAACCGATAGATTTTTTGTCGCATTATGGTCTTTACCAAAATGGGAGTTTTACGAATGCGGCAGTCATCTTATTTGCTAAAAACCCCGCACGTTTTATTCCTCAAGCGAGGGTAAGGATAGCTTATTTGAAAGGAGAAAAAACAGAAGATGTCTTTACGGACGATAAAGTGCTGGAAGGTAATATCTTTCAAAATATAGAAGCTATCCAAAAGTTTCTTGAAAATAACTTAGCCTTTGTACGTAAATTTGACGAAACTCAATGGGTAAGAAGCGATGATTATGTTTATCCGATGGTAGCACTTCGAGAGGGGGTATTGAATGCGTTGATACATCGGGAGTATGGAAAACCTTCGAGTAATCTATCTATTATTATTTATCCCGATAGGCTCGAAATAACCAATACTGGAAAGTCGCCTTACAAACCGAGTGAGTTGAAGAAAAACCATTTGTCTATGCCTTATAACCCCGATATAGCCCAAATTGTATTTATGAAAGGTTATATCGAAAAAATAGGGCGGGGGACACTGAAAATTATTGAGGCTTGTAAAAAAGCAGGTCTTAAAACACCAGTTTGGGAAATAGGAGAATATACGATTAAACTCACTTTTTTTAATGAAGAAAATGGGGCTAATCATAGAAAGGAAGGCATCGTCGATAAACCTATGGTTGGCGGAGCAACTGACGGAGCAACTGACGGAGCTTTTGGGAAAATAGTTGGCGAAGCTTTTTTTACGAATACCACCAGTAAGGTGAGAGAAAATTTAGTAAAACTCCTTCAAACAATAGGAAAGACAGAAGGGTATAGAGCACCAGACTACATTCGTGCTGTAAATGTCTCGGAAAGAACGATGGAGCGTTATATTCAGCAACTTAAGGAAGCTGGATTGGTGGAGTTTAGAGGCGAAGCAGCACAAACAGGGGGGTATTTTTTGACTGAAAAGTCTAAAAAACAATTAGAACAATAGAGAGCTTTGAGATAAAAATAAAAATTACTTATCCAATTAAAATTAATTACAACGTGCGTATCGGAATCTTTTTTGGCGGCCCAGCGCGTGAGCGCGAAATCTCTTATGCGGGTGGTAAAACTGCCTACGAAAACATCGACAAAACTTTGTTCACGCCCGTGTTGGTGTTTGTGGACAGTCTCGGTAATTTTATCCTGACCGACGAGGAAAAGTTGTATCATTCAGGCATTCGGGAGTTTTATCCAGGCCCAGCGTTTCGTGACGGTGGTTTTGAAGTGTATATTGAGTCTTTGCAAAAACAGCTTGCTCCCCAAGAAATTGAGGCGTTGATGCATGCTATTGGTACGCCGATTCAGCCCAAAGATTTTAAAACGTATTTCGACTTTGCCTTTATCATCCTCCACGGCCCTGATTGTGAAGACGGAGCCATTCAAGGTTTGTTGGAGTGGCACAAAATCCCCTACATGGGGCCTGGCCTGCTGGGGTCGGCGGTGAGTATCGATAAAATTTTGCAAAACGAGCAAATTGCCCGCGCCAACGGTCAGCAGAAAAAAATGCAGGTGGTTCGTTGGGAACAATGGCTCGGAACGGATGTGGCCGAGGTATTTGAAGCTGCCAAGGCTGAATTGGGTCTTCCCATTGTCGTAAAAGCCCCTCACCAAGGTTCGTCGATTGGCGTTTCGATTGTCAAAGAAGATAGCCTCGATGCCTTTGTGAAAGCCATGAACCAGTGCTTTTTTGCCTTGGAAGTAACCACCGACGAATGGAAGGGCTACTCAAACGAAGAAAAACACGCTTTTGCGCAACGCATTGCCAATCTCGACGAAAGCATCGGTTACCCCGTTGTACTCGAACAAACGGGCGAATTTATCTATCACCCCGCTGAATTGCTTGAGAAATTGGGGAATTGGGCAACGGCAAACAGTCAACCCGCAACTTCCAAACTGACTCTCTTGTCGGCCAATGCCGAAGACCAAGTCTTGTTGGAAGAGTTTGTTAAGGGGCAAGAGTTTTCGTGCGGGGTCATTCAAGATAACGACGGCACGGTGATTGCGTTGCCGCCGACTGAGATTGCCAAACTCGAAGAAAATCAGACCTTTGACTTTAAGACAAAATACAAATTAAACGTTACTCGGAAGTTTATTCCCGTACGTACGTCGCTCGAAAACAACCAACAAATTCAGTACAACATTGCGTTGGTATTTGAAAAAATGGGCATGAATTCGGTGGCGCGGATTGACGGATTTTTGACTCCCGACGGGCGTGTTTTGCTCCACGACCCTAATACCCTTCCTGGGATGTCGCCGACGTCGTTGATTTTCAAACAAATGGCCGAGATTGGCTTGGACGTTACCCACGCCATTACGTATTTGATTCGGCAGTCGTTGCGGGAGCGCATTCGTACGGGAAAAGATACGGTGCATCTGCGTCAGTTATTGACGGCATTGGACGAAAAAATTGCGGCTCAGCTTGCCGAGATTACCACCGAAGAAGTGGTGTTTGAAGCCACCCAAGAGGGTTATTTGGACGGCCGCCGTCGCTTTAGTCAATTATCGTCTTCGGGCAAAGTGAAACCAATCGCCGTGCTGCAAACCAGCGAGACGGAGAAGGTCGTGATGCCTGTCAATCTCTTATTCAAAGATACCATCGACGACGTGCTAGAAACCCTAGCACAGCCCGTTCATCCATTGATTGAAGAAACCCGCGCCAAGGCGATAAATATTACGAAGCGTTTTGTGGGTTAAGGCACAAAGACAACGTTTTTTGCGAGTGTTCTTTGCCGTTTGAAAACAAAGAAGCCTTAGCGAGGCCCAACCTTTGTAGCGAAAGGGAACAAAGAACCCAAAAAATGGTAAAAACCTCGAAAAACGCTGAGGCAAGCAAATCTCATTTTTGAGAACAATTTGCTTACCTCAGCGTTTTTCTTTTGAATTACGGGAAAGCAGGGAGTAAATTTTCGGGTTTCCCAGTATTTATAGCAACAGACCTTTTCGATTAAGCCAAGTAGTATGTACAAAGTTGTTTTTCGACTATTCGTTGTTTTGTTTGCCTTTCGTTCGTTTGGGCAGTCCGACACCACCATCACGCTGCAAGCCATTACGGGCCTACAATTTGATTTGGCGCGTTTTTCGGTCAAACCCAATCAAAAAGTAAAGATTTTGTTTAAAAACGAAGACGATATGGCGCATAATTTGGTGATTACGCAGCCCGATAAGCGCCTGCCTGTGGTAGAAACTGTCATCAAAATGGGAGACAAAGCCCAAGCCGTCAATTATGTCCCTCCTATGCCAGAGGTATTGGTAGCAAGTAAAATCTTAGTCCCAAACACCACCGAGACCATTACGTTTACCGCACCTGCGACGGAAGGGGTGTACCCGTATGTGTGTACGTACCCAGGGCACGGCTATGTGATGTACGGTGCGATGTACGTCACCACCAAACCGCTACCATTGCTTGCCACTGACCCCAATATTCCCCCTTCGCGCCAAACTTTGGAGCGCATCCCGAGTTCGCCGCACCCTTTTCCACTCGAATACCCGCTGCTGTATCGCACGTTTATGCCCGACTGTAGCCCTGCGGCCATTGCAGTCGCTCTGACGGCTTCTCATGCCTATTGTTTTGACGCGGGTAAGTGTTATTTGCGGTATGCGTGGCGTGGTGGTTTTGTCGATAACACCGACCACTGGAAAGGAAATGGCAATGCCTTGGGGAAAATTCAAGGAACGATTTATTTTAAAGATAATGTCACGTCTCCGTTGCGGGTAGGAAAAGCAGATAAATTACCCGAAGTAGATTTTAGGGGATACACCTTGACCAATCGCCTGCCGACGTTCCGATATGCCATCGACGGCGTAGAGGTTCGTGAAACGCTGAAAGCTCAACCCAACGACGAAGGCTTGGTACGAACTTTTGTGTTTAGCAAACCAACCACGCAATTGGTCTATTTGGTAACCCAATCGGCGGATGGTATCACCTACAAGTCGTCGGTAGGAAAGTGGCAAAACGGTACGCTGACTATTCCCAAAGGAACAACCAAGTGCGTCGTGACGATGCAGTCTCCTAACACAGTACACGGAGCGCATCACGGGCATTAATACCGTGGTTTCGGTTGCTCCCAACCGAAAGCTTGCGTCGAGGTTTAGTTCGCAGCGGGTCGCGGTTATGAGTAACCGCAAGCACTGGAGTGTGGTTTCGGTTGCTCCCAACCGAAAAGTTGTCGAAGAAAAAATTACGTAAAAAGAATCCATTTAAGAATAGTGTTAACGATGAATTCTCCCAAAAGTAACGGCCTACCCAAAAGCTTTTTGATTGCCTATTTTTTGGTTCAACTATTGATAAGCCCGCTGTACGCGCAGCGCGATACAATCACCAATTATTACGAAACCGAACAAATCAAGCTGCCCAAAGGACTACGTGCCGAGACGGGAGGGATGGATTTTATGCCCGATGGCCGCTTGGTGGCGTGTTTTCACTTAGGAGAAGTGATGACGTATAACCCCAAAACCAAAGTTTGGAAGAAATTTGCGGAAGGGTTGCACGACCCACTGGGCGTGGCAGCCATCAGCAATACAGAGATTTTGGTGATGCAACGCCCTGAGTTGACGCGCATCAAAGATACCAACAACGACGGAGTGGCGGATGTCTATGAAACTGTTACCGACGATTTTGGGATGTCGGGAAACTACCACGAGTTTGCTTTTGGCCCCTTGAAAGATAAAGATGGAAATTATTTTATTGCGCTCAATGTGGCCTCCAACGGCGCGGGGATTCGTCCCGAAATACGCGGCACATACGATTCGCTCAGTCGCGATGGGCGGATGTATTCGTGTGTGCCGTACCGTGGCTGGGTGATGAAATATAACGTAAAAACGCAAAAATTGGAGCCGTATGCCTCAGGCTTTCGTTCGCCCAATGGACTTGGGTTTGATGCCAAAGGTCGTTTGTACGTATCAGATAATCAGGGAGATTGGCGCGGGACAAGCCCTTTGTATCACGTTGAAAAAGACAAGTTTTACGGACACGTCGCGAGCTTAATTTGGAAGAAAGACTTTCCTCGTGTCAAGCCACTTTCGTTGCCCGTCGAACAGCTCGACAGTATGCGTACCCGCGAAGCGATTGCCTTTCCCCATACTGAAATCGCTCATTCGGTGACGCAGCCTTTGCTCGACAACACGGGCGGGAAATTTGGGCCTTTTACGGGGCAACTATTTATCGGTGAAATGGATTACCCACGCTTGGTGCGTTTGCTGATGGAAGAAGTCGGTGGACAAATGCAAGGCGCTTGCGTAGCTTTTGGCGATGGTACGGGTCTTTTGAAAGGTAATAACCGATTGGTGTTTGACAAAAACGGCGATTTGTGGATTGGCCACAACGATCACGGTTGGGTTGGCGACGAAGGGCTTTCTCGGATTCACTGGAAAGGCAAAGTGCCGCTCGAAATCATGGCGATGAACCTGACCAAAGAAGGCTTTGAACTTACGTTTTCGCTGCCCGTAGATGCCAAAATAGCGGCTAATCCGAGTCTATATAAATTTCAACGCTATTACTACAAATACCACCGCACTTACGGTTCCCCCAAAACCGACGTGGCCGATGTAGCCGTGAAAGAAGTGACGGTTTCGCCCGATGGCAAGAAAGTCTCCTTCAAATTGGCAGAGTTGAAAGCGGGCTACGTTTATGACCTTAAAATGGGGGAACTTAAAACATCCGATGGAAAACTGCTCATGAACCGCGCGATTTATTATACCTTGAATAAACTGAAGTAGGGGTTGGAGAAAAAACATTATACCGTAGAAGAATATTTTGAGCTTGATAACCAAAGTGAAATTCGGTACGAATTTTATGAGGGGGAGGTATTTGCCATGGCAGGTACTTCCAAAAATCACAACATTATCACTGATAATATTCAAAGTGCTTTAAAGCGTGTGTTTCGCCCTAAAGGTTGTGATGTTTTTAGCGAGAGCGTCAAGCTGGAGGTAATAAAAAATACCTATTATCCCTATCCAGATGTAATGGTAAGCTGTGATGAGCGAGATAAAGAAGATGAATACATCGTTGCCCACCCTTCTATTTTGGTAGAAGTTTTGTCTAAAAGTACGGCAGAATATGATAAGGATTTTAAGCTAAAGAAATACAAGAAAATCCCTTCGTTACAGTATTACCTCATTGTTTCTCAGTACGAATGCAGTGTAGAGCTGTACAGCCGCACCGAAAACCCTGAGTTATGGTTGTATCAAACTTATGAGAAGCTAACAGACGAAATATCCTTCAATCGTTTAGATTTTACCCTGCCCGTTTCGAGTATTTACGAAAGTGTGCGCTTTTCGGCGATTGTTAGCCCATTTCGGGTAGATGCGTAAGGCTTAAAATATCCCTAGCGAAGCCTGTACCAAGAGAATCAGGAGTGGGACAAGGTGTTCTCGCAGAAATTTGACTGATTTATAAATCAGATTGACAACCGCTTGGTAGGTCAGCTTCATCACTTCGGCGATTTCGTCGTAATGTAATTGGCTAAAAAAACGAAGATAAAGGGCTTCTTGTTGTCGTTTGGTAAGCTGCCCCATGAGGTGGGTTAGTCTTTCTTTTTGATCATGGTCGGTTTGTTGTTCTATTAGCCAGCTTTCGTGGCTGATTTCAAACCACTCGTTGTTCTCTTCCTCAATCACATCAAAGCGATTTTCTTTTCGTAACTCCCGTGTTAGCTTGAATTTCAGGGCTTTAAAGAGATAGCCCTTGACCGACGCAACTTCCCCCAGACGTTCTTTGGACGTCCAAAGCTCAAAAAAAAGGTCTTGGATGCAGTCGTCCAAAAGCTGCGTATTACGGACAATTTTATACCCATACAGATATAACGGCCTGTAATACTTCTTAAAAAGTCCCTCAAAAGCTTTTTGGTCGGCGTTTAGAAAACCCTTCCACAATTGAGTTTCATCCATCTAACCAAGTGTTTATATACCACTATTACAAAAGTGAAGCAAAAGTAGGCTATTTAATGATGTAGCAATTTTAATTTTTTGAGAATAAAAAAAAAATAAGAAAAAAAATGATTATCCCGTGATGCCTTGTGGTACTGGTATATGAAAGGGTTAATAATCTTGATATGAAACCAGAACAATTGCTGACCGACGAGACCTTTCTTGCTTGGTATTTCCGAACCGATGATGAGTCGGTTGAAAAATGGAATAGGTCGATGGCCGAAAATCCTTCCCTCAAGGCGAGCGTGGACGAGGCCGTGTCTTTGTTGCAATTTATGCAAAGCGAAGAAGAGAGGCTAGTCAATGAACAGCAAATAGAGCAAGCGACGGCACGATTGATGTCGAGGGTGCAAGATTGGGAAAACACCAAGCCCGTAACTCGTTCGCTGTCAAATGTATTTGTTCGATGGGCATGGCCTGTTGCAGCGAGTATTTTGATGGCATTTGGGCTGGTTTGGTATCTGACCAAAGAAGTGGCCGACAACGTATATGTGGCTTCGGAGCACATGATGGAACTGAAACTGGCCGATGGTTCTCTGGTAAAACTGAACAAAGGCGCCGAGTTGAAAGTAACAAATTTGAACCAAGACGCTACTGGAAGCCGAGAGGTATGGCTCAAAGGAGAGGCATTTTTTGATGTGAGCCACCTGCCCAATCACCGAGGATTTGTGGTGCATTCGGGTGAAGTGGATGTAGTTGTATTAGGAACACGCTTCAACGTCCGCAATGGTGCTAATGCTACAGCTGTGGCGCTTGAATCGGGCAAAGTAGAACTGTCATTGGCCAATAACCACGCCCAAAAATTAGTGATGAAACCAGGCGATTTGGTGGAATATTCAACGGCTTCGGGTGGCTTGGTAAAATCAGAAATCAACGTCCAAACTTATGCTGCTTGGCAGACGGGCAAGGTGGTTTTTGAAAATGCAACATTGACCGAAATTCAAAAAACGTTAGAACGTCGCTTTGGCCTGAAAGTGCAAGTAGAGCCAGGCAGCGAGCTTGGAGAGTTCAACGGAGCTTTTCCGTCTGACGACCCCGCCGTACTCATCAATGCCTTGGAAAAAGCGTACCCAGGTCAGGTGGTTCGTATGGAGGGCGGAATTCAAGTGCGTAAGTCTATTAACAATTGATTGTTAGGTTTTTAGAATATTAAACCATTGTCTATATGAAAAATTTCTACCGTCGGAAATCGCGGCAACAGGCGCTGGGGCTACTGTTTTGCTGTTTTGCCTTTCAGGCATCAGGACAATTACTGGCCTCGCGCGAAATAGCTGGAGTTCAGGGTCAGTACCAAAAGTCAACAACGACCAAATCGCTCAAAAGCGCCTTGAAAGATCTTCAATCCAGATACAAAGTTTCCTTTTCTTATGACCGACGAACCGTTGAAAACAAAACCATTGAGTATGGGGTGCAACAGTTTGGGTCGCTTGAAAAAGAATTAGATTTTATCGTATCCACACTAAATCTACGCTATGAAAAACTCGACAAAAATCTGTACCTACTGACGCCCATGACCAAATGGGCGGGGTTTGTACAGGAACCTTTGCGAGTAACGCCCCCCGCAACCACCTCAACACCCCAAGTTTCGGAAGTACAGGCATTAGCACCTGCCCGAAAATTGGTGAAGGTGATTGCGGGTAAGGTGGTGGCAAAGTCGGATGGAGCACCTTTGCCTGGCGTCAACGTGGTAATAAAAGGAACCCAAACGGGAACGATTTCGGGAAGTGATGGCTCGTTTAGTATCGACGCCCCCGCTTCTACGTCGGTGTTGGTATTTTCGTTTATCGGGTACCAAACCAAAGAGGTGGCGTTGGGAGATAAAACCAACTTACAAGTGGAGTTGGAAGAAAGCGCGATCGTTCTCAACGAGGCAGTCGTGACGGCCTTGGGTATCAAACGTGAAAAACGCTCGCTGGGCTATTCGGTGGGGAATGTAGAAAGCACTGCACTTACTCAAACGCCTCAAAACAACGTTCTCAACACCTTGGCAGGGAAAGTAGCGGGGGTACAAATCTCGCAAATGGGCGGTGCTGTGGGTTCGTCGGTAAGCATGGTGATTCGCGGCGCAAATTCGCTCAATAGCGACAATCAGCCTTTGTTTGTGATTGACGGTGTGCCCGTTGCGAACCGCATGACCAACTCCTTTGCGGGGGCCGATATGGGAAATCCAATTTCGGACATTAACCCCAACGATATTGCCAATATCTCCATTTTGAAAGGGCCTAGTGCAGCGGCGTTGTACGGTTCGCGGGCAGGAAGTGGCGTGGTGTTGATTACGACCAAGTCGGGAACGGGAGGTAAAAAAGGCATTGGTGTGTCGTTGAACACCTCGGTAGTAATGGATAAGCCATTGGAGTACGTGCGAGTACAGAATAAGTTTGGCTCGGGTAAAACAGGAGCACACGTATTGGAAGAAGCCGAAAACGAAAGCTGGGGCGCGGCCTTAGATGCGGGCGAAAACTGGGCGTTGTGGAACAGTAATGGCCAAAAAGTGCCTTTGATTTCGTATCCGAATCGCTTCAACGATTTCTTTCAAACGGGCATAACCAACACCAACAACGTTTCGGTGAATGGTAATTATGAAAAAGGGAATTTCCGCCTATCGGTAGGAAATATGAGCAACACGGGCATTATCCCCAATACCGATTTGTCGCGTTTGACGATTGCCCTAAACTCAGCCTACAACATCACTGATAAGTTTCGTACTTCGGTAAGCTTAAACGTAACGCAGTCAGGTTCTGATAACCGACCTTTGATTGATGCCAGCCGCAACGACCCCGTTAGAAGTGTTTATGAAATGGGTTCACAGGTAAATATCAACGATCTGCGCAACTATTGGTTGCCTGGTCAGGAGGGAATAAGCCAGCTTAAATACAAAGACAAGCAAAACAACCCATTCTTTTTGGTCTATGAAAACCTGACGGGCTTTAAACGCGACCGTACAGTGGCCAAAATTCAGATGGATTATGACATTACAAACGAGCTGACGCTGACAGGAAAGTACGCTAGAGATTCGTACAGCGAAATCTTTGAGTCGAAAAAAGCCTATAGCAATTTTGAAGCGGTGAAAGGCGGTTACACCATTTCTAACGATTACCGTAAAGAGCAAAACTTGGATTTGATGCTCAATTATAAAAAGAGCTTTCAAAACAGCTGGAGCCTAAACGCGATGATGGGTGCCAACCGTTTGGAACAATACTACCAGTCATTGTATAATGCCACGACCGAACTCGTCATTCCAGGGTTATACACCATTGCCAACGGTGCCCCTGGAACGTTCAATCCACTGAGTTCTTTTTCACGGAAACTGCTTTATGGCGTTTATGCGTCGGCATCGCTTGGGTTCAAGGACTTTGTTTATTTGGATTTGACCGCCCGAAATGACTGGACGAGTACCTTGAAAAAAGGAAACAATTCGTATTTTTATCCTTCGGCATCATTGAGCGTGCTTTTATCAGAAGTGGTAAAAATGCCATCTTGGGTTGATTTTGCCAAAGTACGCGCGGGCTTTGCCCAAGTCGGTAACGACGTGGACCCATACAGCCGTTCACAAACTTACAGTACTGCGCTCGACTGGGGCGCGGCCAAGCGTATGTACATGGCGGGAGTACTTAGAAATCCTGATTTGAAGCCCGAAATTTCGACTTCGCACGAGATTGGGGTGGATTTTAAATTCTTCAAAAACCGACTTGGACTAGAAGCCACGTATTACAAACGCGGCAACCGAAACCAAGTACTTTCTATCGTAACACCCATTGAGTCAGGAGCGAGCAACAAGCAGATTAATGCAGGATTGGTGGAAAGTCAGGGCTTTGAGATTGGGATAGTAACGACGCCCATCAAAACCAAAGACTTTAAGTGGGACATGAATTTTACCTTGACCCGCAACCGCACCTACATTCGTAAGTTGGCCGAAGGAATCAAGTATTTCTCGTTTACATCGTACAGCGGGGCAGAGGTTCGTACCTACGAAGGTGGGCAAGTGGGCGATATTTATATGGCGCCGATGTTGAGGGTAAAAGATAAGGCATCGCCTTATTATAATTATCCGATTGTGACGAGCGGAGGGCTTTACCAGACTGATAACGACCCCAACAACTTGATGAAAATCGGCAACTTTAACCATAATTTCCTTATGGGGATTCAGCCGACCATTCGCTACAAAAACTTGAGCATTTTTGCCAATATCGACTGGCGTCAAGGAGGACAGTTTTATTCCAATACCATGATGTTTCTTGGAAATAACGGAATGCTTGACGAAACGTTGTCGGGCGTGCCGTATGACCCATCGCGTAGCCTTGCCGAACAAATCAAAGCCAATCCAGACGCGTATCTCGGCAATTGGGTTGGAGGAAGAAACGCCGCTTACGGAGGTTTTGCATGGCCTGAAGGAAGCACTGAAGCCGCAAAACGCCTGCAAGATGCCAGTCTAAATCCTGGGGTTTTGGCCACCAAAGATGCCGCAGGAAATACCGTTTATGTGGAAAATTTGGGGGGAGCGGGTAGTAAATGGATTGATCCATTCAGTGCGTACCGCTACGCCAATCGCCCTTTCCCTGATCGCAATTTGTACAGCGCCACGTACGTCAAGTTGAGAGAAATTTCGGTAACTTACTTTTTGCCAAAAAGCTTTGTGAGTCGTTTCAAAGTTCAAAACGCCTCTTTGTCGATTGTCGGGAACAACCTGTACATGTGGACTCGCCACGGAATCAAGGGCTTGGATCCTGAGCGCGCTTTCCGCCCCACGGGTACCAGCTGGTCGCAGGGGGTTGAATATTACAACGTGATGCCAATCACTGGCTCAGTAGGTTTCAAATTGAATGTTGACTTTTAAAATTGGGTAGCGATGAAATTCACAAACATAAAAAAAGGGATTGCCGCTTTAACCGTAGGTGGTGTGCTGTTTTCGTGTCAAGATTTGACCGAAATCGACAAAAATCCCAACAGTCCAGAAGATGTTTCTTCCAACTACATTATGACCTATGTACTGTCTAACACGGGTAAAACTTTCTTTAGCTTGGGCAGAGACGGGTCTAAAATTGGGGCAGCAATGCAATACATGCAAGCAGGAACCAACGAAGGAGCGGCAGTAATCAACCAATACGCTTGGACGCAAGAGTCGTGGAACGGTTATTATGAGATTTTGCGCAATAATCAGTTGATTTACGACAAAGGCGTCAAAGAAAATAATCGTTTTTTTCAGGCCATTGCCCTCACGATGCGGTCGGCCGTGTTTGGTTTATTAACCGATTTGTATGGCGATATACCTTACACCGAGTCACTCAAGGCATCTTCGGGTTTATTTTTTCCAAAATACGATGAGCAGGCCGTCGTGTATAAAGGCATTATGACCGACTTAAAACAAGCCGTGACCTTGCTCAATAGCCTAGAAAGCAAAGATGCCGTTAACCCAACGTCAGATATTTTGTACAAAGGAGACGGAAAAAAATGGCGGAAATTGGCCAATTCGCTCCGTTTGCGTTATGCCTTGCGCTTGGCCGATAAACGCTCAGAAATGAGTGCATTGGGCGTAAATATCCAAGCCGAATTCACAGAAGCTTCCGCCGACGCTTTTACAAGCAATAGCGACGATGCTTCGATGGCGTTTGTGGGCGCAAGTGCCGATAATTCAGCCCCAGGTGGGCCGCTCAATTCGCCTAACCCTAACTTTTTGCTAAAACCTGGGCAGCCGTTTGTGAGCAAATTGATTGCCTTGAATGACCCGCGTCTTCAACGTTGGATACAACCTGTGCAGCGAAAATGGGATACCAAAGTCACCAAAGAAACAACCGTAACGGTAAAAAATAGCTACGGCGAAAGCTATTCGGTGGTGTACGTTCCCACGACATTGACCAACGTAGATACGTCGCTTTATGTGGGCTTGCCAGTAGGCTTGCCCATTACGCAGGCAGTCGCTTACAACAAAGGCAATGACGCCACGGCTTACAACAATGAACGGAATCCCTACATTTCGTTTTTGCACGAGCGCTACCGTAAAAACACGGATACGTATGTACCCATGAACCTCATAACGTACAGCGAGGTAGAGTTTATTTTGGCGGAAGCTGCTTTGGCGGGAAATTTTGGAGCAACCGATGCTGAAGGTCACTACAAAAAAGCCATTCGGGCTTCCATGGACAAAGCAGGAGTGTTTACGGCGAGTTATGACTATGAAAAATACTACGCACAGCCGTCGGTTAGTTATGCGTCGGCTTCCAACAAACTGGAGCGAATTATGGAGCAAAAATGGCTTTCCTCTTGGTTTGGTATCGAGTCATGGTTTGACTGGAGACGAACGGGCTTCCCTGCTTTGAAGGCGGGTGAAGTGGCGCAATACGGCAAAGCGCTACCGATTCGATACATGTATCCTGTACCGAATCAAGACCCTTCGTATTTGACCAATTACAACTCAGCAGTCGAACGTTTAGGAAACACCAACTATATCCCATCAGGACAAAGCAAAGACCACCCATACGCCAAAATGTGGCTCATTCAAGGTACAAGTAAGCCTTGGAATTAGGTAGTTTTTGGCACTATTTGACTTTGAAAAATTAGAGTTCCTGTGATTAAAGCCTTCCCGAAAGTTCAAAAACTTTCGGGAAGATTCTTTTTGTACTTGGAAAATCTGATTCTGAAATAACGCACCAATGAAATCTATTTTAACCGCCCTCCTCTTTATTGTTATTTTCCAAGTCGGCTATGCCCAATCGTGGATAGACCTGACCCAAGCCAGTATTCACCATCGCCCTGCCGATGCGGCTGCTTTCAAAGAAATTGTAAATATTTTGCAGGAAGAAATCGCAAAGCGTTCAGGAATTAAACCCAACGTTTCTCCCAGTTTTTCAGAAGCTACAAGTGCCAGCATTTATTTGGTGCTGGATAAAAACATCGCCGAATTACCCGCGCCGTTGAAAGCCGAGGTACTTCGATTGCCCCCACCTACCCAAGAAGGCTTTCGATTGGTGGCTTTGCCCGAAAAAAATACTGTGGCGATTGTCGGGAAAGACACCCGAGGGGTGCTGTACGGCGTAGGGCGTTTGCTCCGCAAGGCTGAAATCACCCAAGGGAAAATTCGTTTTCCTGCCGATTTGCGACTTTCTACTAGTCCTAAATACCTCGTCCGAGGACACCAGTTGGGCTATCGACCCAAAACCAACTCATACGATGCTTTCACGGTGGCGCAGTATGACCAATACATTCGCGAATTGGCACTTTTTGGGGCGAATAGTATCGAAATTCTCCCGCCAGGTACCGACGACGAGCCTACCAGCCGCCACATGAAATTGGCAACGTTGGACATGGTCAAAGAACAAGCGCGGATTTGCCAACGCTACGGGCTGGACGTTTGGATGTGGTATCCCAACATTGGAAAAGACTTTACAACGCCCGAAAAAGTAAAAAATGAGTTGGCTGCCCGCGAAATAGTCTTCAAAGCTGTCTCAAAAATAGACGCCGTTTTTGTACCAGGTGGCGACCCAGGCGAGCTCGAACCCGACGAGCTTTTTGAGTGGATGGATAAAATGGCTTTGCTGTTAAACAAATACCATCCCAAAGCAAAAATTTGGATTTCGCCGCAATCGTTCAAACCGACCAAAGCTTGGTTTGAAGCGTTTTTTCGCCATGTCAACAAAGGCTATCCTTGGTTGGGGGGTATTGTCTATGGGCCTTGGGTAAAAGTGCCGATTGACCAAATTCGTAAAACGGTGAAGCCGTCGATTCCGATTCGGAACTATCCAGACATTACGCATTCCATCGCTGCACAATACCCCGAACCCGACTGGGATCCTGCTTGGGCGGTCACGCTCGGCCGCGAAGCCGTAAACCCGCGTCCCAAAGACCAGAAGTTTTTCCACAATATCGTGGCTCCATATTGTATTGGAAGTATAAGCTACTCGGAGGGGACTAACGATGACGTGAATAAGTTTATCTGGAGTGACCAAGACTGGGATCCGAAAATGGACGTCAGAGAGACGTTGAAAGATTACAGTCGCTTGTTTTTTGGAGCAGATTTGGCCATGGATGGGGCGTTGGGCTTATCGGAATTAGAAACCAACATCAAAGGGCCTGTGTTGGCCGCCAATCAAATCGAACGAACGCTAATGAGGTGGCAAAAAATGGAGCAGTCGGCCTCAAAAACGCTTCTAGCCAATCCTCGTTTTCAGATGGGACTGATTCGGGCGTATTTTGATGCCTACGTTCGGGAAAGAAGCATTTACGAAACACAGCTGGAGCACCAAGCCTACGAAATTCTGAAGTCGGGAGAAGGCAATGCCCAAGCCAAAGCTCAAAAAGCGATAAATGTGTTGAGCAAAGCGTGGAATGAACCTGTTGGCATTTCGTTACGAGAACGATGCTTGGCTTTGGCCGATTCGTTGCATCGAAGCATTGGGGCACAGTTGACGGTGGCAAAACACGGAGCGATGCCAGGTCGAGGTAATTTTATTGATAACTTGGATTACCCACTCAACGATGCGCCGTGGCTGATGCGCGAGCTCAAAAAAATGGAAAAAATGGACGAGGCGCAGGGGAAAGCTGCATTGACTCGTTTACTCAGCCGTACTTACCCAGGCAAAGGCGGTATCTACGACCAATTTATGAACCCCACCAGTCGAGCACGAGTAGTGACGACCAAGTACAATTGGAACAACGACCCCGAAAGCCTGCAATCGTCGCGCATAGGTTATGGCATGAACTTACCCAAAGAATACTTTGATGGCTTTCCAAGAATGAGCACACCCGTACCAGCTGTCCCCAAAGCATGGACAAGCCAAATTGAAGTTTTGTACGATAACATTTTGAAAATTAAGTATGACCAACTAGAGAAAGGAGCTAAGTACAGAGTAAAGGTGGTCTATAGCGGACGGTTTAAGTCCAACGTGCGAATGATGACTTCTAGCGGTATTCTCATCCATGATTACATTAAATTAGGCGAACAGCCCGAATACGAATTTGAAGTGCCTGCCGAGGCTTTTAAAAACGGTGAGGTTGTTTTTCAATGGAATTGCAAAGAGGCTGAGAGGGGCTTACAAGTGGGGGAAGTCTCGCTGATTCGGGTTGAATAAATGCGGTTTTGCGTCGGAGACGCGAGGCCGTATTGCCCCCAAACCATAGTTTGGGGGCAGCTTAGAGACGTGAGTCCATGTTGTCTCCAAATTATAGTTTGGGGGCAGCGATAGTTAGTTTTTGCGTCGGAGACGCGAGTCCATTTTGCCCCCGAATCATAGTTCGGGGGCAGCTTGTGCAGCGATAGTTAGCGCAAAAACCACACTTTGCGTATTAGACCTTTCTCCACCAGATAAATGGCCGTGGCAGAAAATTCTTGACCGCGTCCCGTAATGTATTCTTTGTCAATGACGTAGTTGCCCTGAATGATACGCCCGTGCAATGCGGCGAAGTTTTGAGGAAACTTTTTGAAAAGACTCCCGTAATCATTTTCTAGGTCTTTTTTTGTCAAAACGCGTGGTTTGGCGTTAGGGAAGCTATAAATCTCGACGGTATCGCTGTAGGTTTCAACGAATGCTTTGAGGTCTTGGCGGTTGTAAGCATCCAATTGTTGCTGGACGATTTTCTCAGGATTTTGAGCAAATACCTTCCACGAAAGAAAGAAAAATAAGGGTAAGAAGAGCGATTTCATAGCAATGCTTATTTTTGATATACTCGTACGTAGTCGATGATGTATTGAGAAGGAAATTTACTAGACGAAGGGTCACCACCGTTGTCGCCGCCGATGGCAAGGTTGAGTAGTAGGTAGTGGGGCTGCATAAAGGGGTTTTTCTGAGTCCCGTCTTGGTTGATGGTATATTGCAATTCCACAAAATTCAATAACTCTCCGTCCACGTAGAGCCGAATCGCTTTTTCGTCCCAGTCCATCCGCCATACGTGGAACTTCTTACTCCAGCGGCGGTCTTGGAAAGTCTCAATGGGCTTTTTGAGGTCTCGCCAAATCGCTTTATAACGGGTTTCGCTGCCCCATGCAACATTGGCCAACAGCATACCACGGTAAAACTCCATGATGTCGATTTCGCCATTGCGCGGCCATTCTCCTTCTACGCCCAGCGTCCAAAATGCTGGCCAAATTCCCGCTTGTGTATCTATTTTGGCCCTCATTTCGATGCGGCCGTATTGCCAACTGTGCAGACCTTGCGTTTTTAAACTAGCGGCGGTATATTCGATGTTGGTACGTTGCTTGCGCCAATCTTGGCTCTGAGCGTTGTAATTAGGATTCGATTTTTGCTCGCGTCGCCCCTCAATGATAAGTTTTCCTTTTTGACAATAGGCGTTTTCTGGTTGGTACCATTGTAGCTCGTGGTTACGGACAAAGCCTTTTTCAAACGTCCAGTTTTGTGGATTAGGAGCTCCGTCGTTGGAAAACTCATCAGACCAAACCAGTGCGTAGCCCGTATATTGGGGAATTTTTTGCCCAAACATCTGATTAGGAATCCCCACAACTCCCAATAAAAACCCTAAAAAGGATAAAAATGCTGATTGGTATTTTTTTAGTACATCTTTGGTAGGTTTGAATTCCATTAGGATGTGGATTTTATAGTGACTTAATGGTTACTTTTTTGGAAATTTGTGTCAATTATATAGATTCGTATCTTTTAATTTATTCTTAATTATCTATGAGAAAGACCTCACATTTGTGGTTATACTTTGTAGCGGCGGCGACTTTGGGCTTACAAAGCTGTTCCCGAAACCCCGTTACTGGCAAAAAAGAAATTATCTTCATGTCGCAAGAGCAAGAAATTGCCCTTGGGGCGCAGTCTCACCCGTCGATTGTAGCGACGATGGGCCTGTACGAGGATGCGAAACTACAAAACTTTATCAATGAAAAGGGGAAGTCGATGGGGGCTATCTCGCACCGTCCTGATTTGAAATATCAGTTTCATATTGTTGACTCTCCTGTTGTCAATGCCTTTGCCGTACCAGGTGGCTACGTCTATTTTACGAGGGGAATTATGGCGCATTTCAATAATGAAGCCGAGTTTATGGGAGTATTGGGCCATGAGATTGGCCACGTTACTGCTCGCCATTCGGCACGTCAACAAACGTCGCAGGTGCTGGGTACAGTAGGGCTAATGGCGGGAATGGTACTGTCAGAAAAAGTTCGTCAAATGGGTGATCAAGCCATGCAAGGGCTTCAGATGGTATTGTTGAGTTACAGCCGTGCCCACGAGTCGGAGTCTGATAAAATTGGGGTGGACTACTCAAGTAAAGTAGGATACGATGCCCGCGAAATGGCGCAGTTTTTCGGAACTATCAAGCGTATTTCTGACAAAAGTGGCCAAGCCATTCCAACCTTTATGTCAACCCACCCCGATCCAGGCGACCGCTTTACCAATGTGCGCCAAATGGCCGAAGCATACCAAAAGGCAAATCCTGGCCAGTATTTGGTGGAAAGAGAGCGTTATTTGCGCATGATAGACGGTATTATTTTTGGGGATGATCCGAAACAAGGGTTTGTAGAAAACTGGAATTTTTATCACCCAGAATTGAAATTCCAATTCCCCGTTCCGCGCGATTGGCAGTACGAAAACTCGCCTGTACAGTTCCAAATGGCGGCCAAAGACGGCAAGTCGATGATGATGTTGACCGTAGCCGAAGGTAAGACCTTGGACGAGGCGGCTCAAAACGTGGTTAAAAACTATAATTTCAAGGTGTTGGAAAACAAAAAAACAACCATCAATGGAATCCCTGCGGTGGTGATGGTTTCACAAATCCAGCAGCAACAACAGCAGCAGCAAGGAGGCCAAACGACTCCGCAACAAGCTCAAGACCCGAATACGGTGGTGCAGGTGGCAACGTATTTGTACGAGTACAACGGGATGATTTTGGCCATGCACGGCATGAGTTATGCGCCAACGTTTAATACGAATTTTGCGACATTCCGTAACGTTGCCGAAAATTTCCGTACCCTTAATGACCCTGACAAACTCAACCGCAAACCCGACCGTATTCGTATCAAAACGGTGGCACGTACGGCCGCTTTTAAAGATGTAATGAAAAGCTTTGGTATGCCCGATAGCAGACTGGACGAATTGGGGATTTTGAATCAACTCCAAGCCAACGACCAAGTACAGCAAGGAACATTGGTCAAGATAATTACAAAATAAAACTCGTAAAAACCCCTCTTGGTCGCAAAATCGCCTGAAGGTGAGTAAATAAGCCCAAGCGGGGTTTGGGCTTTCGCAACGAACGGAGTAGATTTGGGTTAGAATACTCACATTTACTCCGTTTTTTTGCATGAAAAAAATCATTACACTTCTCATCACACTAGCGGCTACTTTAGCCCTAAGGGCACAAACGCCCACTTTCCCCCGCAATGGGGTCTATGACGAGCGGCCAGAAATGTACGCTTTTACCAACGCGACCATTTATGTAGATGCTCGTACGGTGCTCGAAAATGCGACCTTGCTTATCAAAAATGGTATCGTCGTGGCGGCAGCCAAAGACGTTCAAATTCCTCCGGGGACGGTGGTTACTGACCTAAAAGGCCGTCGGATTTATCCTGCGCTTATTGATTTGGAATCCGATTATGGTATGCCCGAAATCGCGCGCGGACAGCGTGGTGGCCGAGGAACTCCTCCTCAAATCGAATCAAACAAAAAAGGAGCGTTTGGCTGGAACCAAGCCGTTAGCCCTGAATCAGAGGCAGGTAAACTTTTTACGGTAAATAACCCAAAAGCCGACGAACTTCGTAAACTTGGTTTTGGCGCTGTGCTTACGCACCACCACGATGGTATCGTACGAGGAAGCGGAGCATTGGTGAGCTTGGCATCGGAAAGTGCTAATACAGTGGTTCTTCGCCAACCTGCGTCTTTTCACTTGTCGTTCAATAAAGGTTCGTCAACTCAGCAATACCCCAACTCGCCAATGGGGGCAATGGCCCTGCTTCGGCAGACGTACTACGATGCGGAGTGGTACAAAAACAGCGGAAAAAACGTAGAGTTGAACCTGTCGTTGGAGGCATTTAATACATTTAGTTCCTTGCCTGCTATTTTTGAGGCAACCGACAAATGGAGCTTGATGCGTGCCGATAAACTAGGCGACGAATTTAAAACACAATATATATTCAGAGGCTCGGGCGATGAATATCAGCGTATCGACGAAATCAAAGCGACGGGTGGCGCCATTATTGTTCCGCTCAATTACCCTGCTGCTTTCGACGTAGAAGATGCATGGGATGCCGATAATGTAAGCCTAGCCGAAATGAAGCATTGGGAAATGGCGCCCGCCAACGCCGCCACGCTCGAAAAAGCAGGCGTGAACTTTGTGCTGACGTCGGCATTGCTAAAAACCAAAGCTGAGTTTTGGCCCAACCTTCGCAAAGCCATCGAACACGGCTTGACCGAAACCAAAGCCCTCGAAGCCCTCACGACCATTCCTGCGCAGTTGCTTCAATGCAGTGATAAAATCGGAAGCCTCAAAACAGGTGCGTGGGCGAACTTTATCATTACGTCGGGCAGTATTTTTAGCGCGGATAATATCCTGTACGAAAACTGGATTCGCGGTAAAAAATACGTCATCAACTCATTGAATCAAACCGATATTCGTGGCACGTACCAGCTAAATCTTAATGATGAAAAAGCAAAACTCGTCATTTCTGGAAAGCCTGATAAGCCAGAGTACCAAGTCGTGTTGCGCGATACGGTAAAAATCACGCCTAAAGTTACGTTCCTCAACGACGTCATTTCTATCAACTTCCAACCTGATCGCCGTACTCCAAACGCTACAACTCGTTTGACGGGGTATTTGGAAGGAACTACCTTGAAAGGAAGTGGTGAAAATGCCAAAGGAGAGGCGATTAAATGGGTAGCTACGTTCCAAGAAGCTTTCAAAACCCTAGAAGCACGCCGCGATTCTACCCAACGTCCTGTACCTAATGTCGGAAAACCGCTTTACCCTTTTGTTGGGTTTGGAAATACTGAAAAACCAAAGTCTGAAACAATTTTGGTGAAAAATACAACCGTTTGGACCAGCGAAGACGCAGGGGTGTTGACGAATACTGATGTGTTGGTAGAAAATGGCAAAATCACGAAAGTGGGTAAAAACCTTTCGGCAGCTACAGCCCGCGTGATTGACGGGACAGGCAAACACCTTACGCCTGGTATCATCGACGAGCACTCGCACATTGCCCTCGCTTCGGTCAATGAAGGTGGGCAGTCAAGTTCGGCAGAAGTGCGCATGAGCGATGTCGTCAATCCAGATGATATTAACATCTATCGTCAATTGGCAGGGGGCGTCACTATGTCACAGTTGTTGCACGGTTCGGCCAACTCAATCGGCGGGCAGTCGGCTGTGGTAAAACTCAAATGGGGAAGCAATGTCAACGAAATGCTTGTTCCCGAAGCGCAATACATCAAGTTTGCGTTGGGTGAAAACGTAAAACAATCAAACAGCCCGAACGCGACCGTGCGCTATCCACAAACGCGAATGGGGGTAGAGCAAGTATTTTATGATCACTTTATCCGTGCCCGTGAATACGACCGCTCGTGGGATGCGTACAATTCGATGAAAAATAAAATTGGTATTCCTGCCCCACGTCGCGATATTGAGTTGGAAACCTTGGCCGAAATCTTGAACGGCAAGCGTCACATCACTTGTCACTCGTATGTGCAGTCAGAAATCAATATGTTGATTAAAGTTGCCGATTCATTAGGGTTTAAAATCAATACATTTACGCACATTTTGGAAGGATACAAAGTGGCCGACAAAATGAAAAAACACGGCGTGGCAGGTTCGTCGTTTGCTGACTGGTGGGCGTATAAAATGGAAGTAAAAGACGCCATTCCGTACAATGCCGCGATTTTGGCGAAAGTAGGCGTATTGACCAGTATCAACTCTGACGACGCCGAAATGGCACGCCGCCTTAATCAAGAAGCCGCCAAAGCCGTAGAATACGGCGGTATTGCCGAGACAGAAGCGCTCAAAATGGTAACCATTAACCCTGCTAAAATTTTACGTCTCGACAAACGTACGGGTAGTATCAAAGTAGGAAAAGATGCTGATTTGGTACTGTGGAACAACCACCCACTTTCTATTTATGCACGTCCAGACTATACCATTGTTGAAGGGGCTATTTGCTATTCGACTGATGGTGATGAAAAACGCCGTGGGGAAGTAGAGCAGGAGCGTGCTCGTTTGATTCAGAAGATGATTTCTGCTAAAACAGGTGGCGCTACGGCCGTTCGCCCTCCGTTCCGTCGTCAGCGCATGTGGCATTGTGAAGACGTAGAAGGCATTATGGCCGAAGGTGAAGAAGAAGGCAAGTAGCTTTGTGTTGGTTTTTACAAATGATTAAAAAGAAATATCCATGATTGTTTCCATAAATAAAACAAAAACAACGACCATCAGGCGTTTGGCTGAGGTCGTTTTTGGAGCTTCTGCTCCCGTACTTTTTAGCTTATTATCTCTCAGTGCTAACGCTCAGAACCCTGCTCCCGCCAAGCCGCAATCTAAGCCAATGGCGCTGGTCGGAGGGACTGTTCACGTAGGCAACGGAACGGTGATTGAAAAGGGCGTGGTGGTGTTTGACAAAGGGGTACTTACCGCCGTGGGCGATGCCAGTACAGCGTTTGATAAATCAAAAACTGAAGTAGTTGACGTCACAGGTAAACACTTGTACCCAGGTCTTATTGCGATGGGCTCAACAACGGGTTTGGTCGAAATTTCATCGGTGAGAGCCACGGTCGATAATCAAGAAATAGGGAACATTACTCCGAACGTGAGGGCCTTAATTGCGTACAACACCGACTCAGAAGTGATTCCTACGTTGCGTAACAATGGATTGCTATTGACCCAAGCGACGCCCCAAGGCGGTACGCTTTCAGGTTCTTCATCGGTGATGGAACTAGACGGTTGGAACTGGGAAGATGCCGTGCTCAAAAAAGACGATGGGCTTTGGCTAACGTGGCCTGCGTTCTTTGCCCGTGAGTTTAACTTTGATGATTTTTCGGTAAATCTCCAGCGTAACACGCGCCGTCAAGAGGTTATAAACTCGCTGGCAGAGCTTTTCTCTGATGCTCGTGCATATAGCCAAATCAAAAACCCAGCCATTACCAACCTCAAATTAGAGGCGTTGCGTGGTCTTTTTGATGGACGCCAGAACTTGTACATCCGTGCTGATAATAGCAAAGACATTGTAGAGTCAGTGAAGTTTGCCAAACAGCAAGGCGTGAAGAAAATCATCATCATTGGAGCAGAGGATGCCTTGCGGGTGGCGGAGTTTTTGAAAGAAAATGGCGTTGCTGTTGTTTTGGGTGAAACGCACCGTTTGCCTACGCGTCAAGATGAACCTGTGTATCAGCCGTATCGTTTGCCTGCGATGCTTCAAAAAGCGGGTGTAACGGTAGCTTTGAGTTATGGCGAAGCCTATTGGCGGACACGTAACCTTCCTTTTACGGCGGGAACAGCCGCAGGATTTGGGGGAATATCTTCAGAAGAAGCCCTAAAAATGATTACGTCAACTCCTGCCAAACTGTTGGGAATTGATAACGTTGTGGGCACAATTGAAAAAGGAAAACTAGCGACCTTGGTCGTCTGTAAAGGGGATATTTTGGACATGCGCTCAAACGGCATTGACCATGCCTTCATTCGCGGGCGCAAAATTGACCTCGACGACCGCCACAAACGCCAATACCGCAAATACACCGATAAGTATGAGTTAAAATAAATTTTGAATGTCGAGTGCAGAATGCAAAATATCGAGTTTAATATTCGACACTCTGCATTCTGCACTCGACATTTATTTTTTGTCATTCTAATAAGTGACCCACGTGTCTTTTCCACCTCCTCCTTGCGAAGAGTTAACGACGAGGGAGCCTTTGCGTAAAGCAACGCGCGTTAGTCCACCTGGAATAACGTTGATACCATCGCCGTACAAAATGTAAGGACGTAAATCAACGTGGCGGCCTTCGGCGTGGTCGTCCAAGAAACAAGGCACGCGAGAAAGCGAAATCACGGGTTGAGCAATATAATTGCGCGGATTTTCTTTGATTTTTTGGCGGAAAATCTCGTGTTCTTCTTTCGTAGCTTTAGGGCCAATCAGCATCCCGTAGCCACCCGCTTCGTTGGCTTCTTTAATAACTAGATTTTCTACGTTTTCAAGCACGTATTTAAGATCATCGTCTTCGCGACAGATGTAGGTGCGCACGTTAGGAATAATCGCTTCTTGGTCTAAGTAGTACTTAATGATGCGCGGCACGTAGGCATAAATTACCTTATCGTCGGCCACGCCTGTTCCTGGGGCATTGGCCAATGCAACTCGCCCTTTTTTATAGACATCAAAAATGCCAGGAATCCCTAGCAGTGAGTGCGGGTTAAATACTTGTGGGTCGAGGAAGGTGTCGTCGAGGCGACGGTAAATTACATCCACGATTTCAAAACCACGCGTGGTGCGCATTTTTACGTAACCACCCGAAACGACTAAATCGCGGGCGTCAACGAGCTCAACCCCCATTTGTTGTGCCAAATATGAGTGCTCAAAATACGCAGAGTTATAAATCCCAGGCGTGAGCACCACAATGTTCGGGTCGGGACGGTCGGCAATGAATTTCAGCATCTCAAACAAACGCGCAGGGTAATCAGACACAGGACGGACACCCGTACGAGCGAGTACTTCGGGGAAAATCTGCTTAGAAAGCTCGCGGTTTTCGAGCATGTACGACACCCCCGACGGGCAGCGAAGGTTGTCTTCGAGTACCATAAACTGACCATCATCGCCACGGATAAGGTCGGTTCCTGTGATGTGGCACCAAATGCCTTTGGGTGGTTTTAAGCCTTTGCAAGCTTCCAGATAACACTTAGACGTCTCAATTAAATCGCGGGGAACAACGCCATCTTTTAAAATCTTTTGATCGTTGTAAATATCGTCAATAAAAAGATTAAGCGCCGTAATGCGTTGAATAAGACCTTTTTCCATGCGGTTCCACTCGTCGCCCGTTACTACCCTTGGAATAATGTCCAAGGGCATGATGCGTTCAGTTCCTTCACCTTCCGAATACACGTTAAAAGTAATTCCCATCGACATCAGTGCGCGCTCCGCAGTGTGCTGACGGTTAGCGAGTTCTGTATTGTTGAGCTGCTCTACACGTTGCTTAAATGCTTCGTACCCAGGGCGTACTTTGCCATCAGGGGTAAACATCTCATCATAGAACTTTTCGGTATCATAGTTTTTGAATGAAAATTGCATAATGGTGAAAAATCGTTGGTGAGTTATTTGTTTTGCCGAACAAGATATGGATAAAGTAGAGATTTTACCAAATTTTCTGTGGTAATTTGTTCTTTTGGTTAGTATTAATGGACAAGTTTCGGAAATTATTGGATTATGCCGTACTTTGTATAGTATTTTGCCGTTAAGTTTTTACTTTAAATAAGTACATTGTTACTTTAGAGCCCTTACTTTTACAACACCTACTTTACTGCTGCTAAAATGTCGAATCGCTTTTGGATGATTGTTGTTGGATTGCTTATTTGTGTTCAGGGGCGGGCACAACATTGGCTTGGAATTTCGTCGAGTAACTATGCAGGAACCAACGCCCTTTTTCTCAATCCAGCGCACGCCGCCGATTCGCGACATAAGTTGTACATCAATTTGGTGGGGAACGATATTTTCTTGGCTAATAATTACATCCGTTGGGCTGCTCCGTATTCCATGTTCGGAATCATGACCAATACCGTTCCTAAAAAATACCGAAGTGAGCGGGGGGCAATTATTTGGAAAGAAGAATATTACCAAGAACGCCTCAACGGGGAGCGTAAACATTTACACGCGGGGGGGGATTTACGCGGCCCGTCATTGCTGTATTCTTTTAATAACAATCGTTTTGCCATTGGTCTAATCAGTCGTGGGAGATATGCCATGAGCCTAACGGATGTCACGGAAGAAACCGCACGGGTGATTCGATTTGGTACTGATAATAAAGACCTTCAAAGCAAAGACTTTCGTAACCAACAAGCCCAATTAAATACCAATGGATTTCTGGAAATGGGGATGACGCTGGGGGCAGTGGTGGCTGATTATGATGAACATTTTTTGAAAGTAGGCGCAACTGTAAAAAGGTTGGTGGGGGTTTATAACGTCCACGCGGATGTAAGAAATACCGACCACCGAATCGCGGTGGAGAGTTTAAACCGCGAGAGGGAGTTTATTATTGTTCAGAACCTCGATGCAACCTATGGCTATACCACAGGGGCTGCTTTTGATAACATTGGTCTTAGCCCTAAATTTCTGTTTGGTAATGCGTCGGCGGGAGGAAGCTGGGGGGCTGATTTGGGGGCGGTGTATGAATATCGCCCTGAGTTTAATGAATATACGCGGAAAGTTCCCAAGAGAGGCAAAGAGCCCGACCCAAACAAAAACAAGTATAAGTTTAGGATTTCGGCAGCGATTACGGATATAGGGCGGCTTAACTATAAAAACCTGAATTATACAAGGGAAATAGATGTCCAAAAGGTTAGAGATGAATTTTCTTATACAGAATTTAATATGGCCAACACAACACCGCTTGCGGTGGCTGCTGTCAATCGCTCACTGTCGGTAAATCCAGACGATGCACCTCGTGCTTTTAAAGTTGGTCTTCCGCTAGCGGCCAATGTCAGCTTTGATTACCACCACAGTGGCCCTTGGTACGTGAATGCCATTTGGGTTCAAGGGTTGAGGGGAAAAAACTACATGAACATTAGACCACAGTCAGTTTTAGCCGTAACCCCAAGGTACGAAACGCGTTGGATTGAAGTCTCTGCCCCCGTGAGTCTATATGATAACTACCGCGCCGTTGCGGTAGGTTTAGCCGCTAGGATAGGGCCTATTATTGTTGGGACAGATCATTTTACGGGACTTTTTGGCATTGGAAAACCACAGGGAGCCGATTTTTATTTCGGGCTTTTTGCGCCTATCTTCCATCGAAAACCCAAAGAAGCCATCAAATGTTGGTTTCCACCCTACGAGAAACTCTTAAAGCGCAAACGCTAATCTAATAACATGGAAGCCTACGTTACCGCCGAACATTCCGCCGAAGGAATTGCCACTATTACGTTTTTTCATCCTGCCCAAAACTCAATGCCAAGTGCGCTTCTCCAACGTTTGGCTGCTACTATTTCGGAAGTGGGAGAAGACGAGCGAACCAAAGTGATTGTGCTAAAAAGTGGAGGAGAGCGTACCTTTTGTGCGGGAGCAAGTTTTGAAGAACTAGCTTCTATCGAAACCGAAGAACAAGGGTTGGCTTTTTTTTCGGGTTTTGCCAATGTTATAAATGCTTGTCGGCAAAGCTCCGCCATCGTGATTGGGCGCGTGCAAGGCAAAGCCGTCGGCGGAGGCGTAGGACTTGCCGCTGTCACTGACTATTGTTTGGCAACCCAACACGCCGCCGTACGTTTGAGCGAATTACTAATTGGCATTGGGCCTTTTGTCGTAGGGCCAGCCATCGAAAGAAAAATCGGTATGGCGGCTTTTTCACAAATGACCCTCAATGCGCCTACCTTTTATTCCGCAATTTGGGCTAAAGAAAAAGGGCTGTACGCCGAGGTGTACGAATCCATCGAAGCGCTGGACGATACTGTGGCTACCTTAGCCCGTCAGCTGGCAAGTTATAACCCCGATGCGCTTCGACAGCTTAAAAAGGTGTTTTGGGAAGGAACTGAGCACTGGAGCACGTTGCTTTACGAACGTGCAGCCATGAGTGGCCGATTGGTGTTATCGGAACAAACGCGCGCCGCCATTGCCCAATTTAAGGCTTAATAACCGTACCAATCCCCCCACCATTTTTGCAGGCTTTTTCTGATTTCGTTTTCGCGGGCATTTTGGCCAGGTTCGTAGAGCTTTGTTCCTTTCAATTCATCAGGCAAAAAGTCCAAAGGCGTAAAATTGCCTTCGTAATTGTGTGCGTATTTGTAGTTTTTACCGTAGCCAATTTCTTTCATCAACTTGGTAGGTGCATTGCGCAGGTGCAGTGGAACAGGTAAATGCGCCGTTTTTTCGGCCAATTCTAAGGCTTCGTTAATGGCCACATAACTAGCATTACTTTTGGGTGAGGTCGCCAAATACACTACTACTTGGGATAAAATAATGCGTGATTCGGGGAAACCAATCGCTTTTACGGCATCTACGCAGGCATTGGCCATGATCATGGCGGTAGGGTTGGCATTACCGATGTCTTCCGATGCCAAAATCAACATCCGTCGGGCAATAAACACGGGATCTTCGCCCGCGTGAATCATGCGTGCCATCCAGTATAGCGCTGCATTGGGGTCGCTGCCGCGCATGGATTTAATAAAAGCCGAAATGATATCGTAGTGCTGTTCGCCTGACTTGTCGTATCGTGCCAAATTTTGCTGCGCCACCTCCGTCACAGTATCGTCGTTAATCACGATTGGGTTTTCGTGGAAATGCGCATTAACCACCAGTTCTAACAAATTAAGCAGCTTACGGCCGTCTCCTCCCGACAAACGAAGTAAGGCGTCGTAAGAATCAAATTGAATGGTTTTTGTTTTTAAAATTTCGTCCTTTTCGGCGGCTTGGTGGAGCATTTTGATGAGTTCTTCTTGCCCCAAGCCTTCTAAAATATACACCTGACAACGCGATAACAAGGCGGAGTTGATTTCAAACGACGGATTTTCGGTCGTAGCTCCAATGAGCGTAATCTGGCCTTTTTCTACTGCACCCAGCAAAGCGTCTTGCTGACTTTTATTGTAGCGATGAATTTCATCAATAAATACAATCGGAGGGAATAATCCTGACGGCCGTGATAACACTTCACGTAGTTCTTTTACCCCCGAACTAATCGCACTCAGGGAATGAAAAACCCGTTTGGTAGTTTCGGCAATGAGCAGTGCCAATGTTGTTTTACCTACCCCTGGTGGTCCCCACAAAATCATGGAGGGAATAAGGTTGTTTTCAAGGGCTCGCTTGAGTGCGCCATTGCGGCCTAAAAGTCGAGGCTGACCGATGAAATCTTCAAGGGTGCGCGGGCGCATACGTTCGGGGAGGGGTGCTTGCATGGTTGCTGTTATTAGTGGGGCAAAAATACAAACCTTTGTGCCTTTTCGCGCAGTTTTCCTTTTTTACTATTCCCAAAATACTTTCTAGGATGTATCTTTGAAACTATAACATTCTACATTTTATGGCGCATTTTCGTATTGCTACTACCAACGATATTGAGACAATTGCTCACCTTCACGCGGCGAGTTGGAAAACAACGTACCGAGGCATGTTATCGGACGATTACCTCGATAACCATGTAACAGCCGATCGTATCAAGGTTTGGACTGAGCGGATTGAACATCCTGCCGAAAACCAGCGCATTATTTTGTGTGTAGATGACCAAGACAAAGCCATGGGATTTGTGTGTGCTTATGGTAGCTCAACCGACCCTTTCGGTACATTTATTGATAACCTACACGCGGCGCCTGAGTTGAAAGGGAGAGGGGTTGGAAGGAAGTTGATGCGGAAAGTCTATGAGTGGAGCCTTGAAGTCTATCATCAGCCGAAGATTTATCTTAAAGTGTTGGAAGACAATCTTCCTGCACGAGGTTTTTACGAGAAAGTAGGGGGCGTAAACCAAGCAATACTCACTGAAGTAATGCCAGGGGGAAGTACTGTAAAGGCTTGTCGATTTGTGTGGGATACCTTTGAATTTTAATAGATAAAAAAAGCCCGCAACTCAGTTGCGGGCGTAAGATTAAGGTGTCGGAATAGTAATATATTCTTAAACAATTACGTGTTCAGCCGATAATTGCTTCTTCATGCTTGTCAAAGCGCCAAAAACCAAGTTATACACCGACTGGATATTGATTTTCATGAAGTTTGAAATTTCTTCGTTGGTCATATTGACATAAAACTTCAAGAAAATAGCCTCGCGCTGACGGCGTGGGAGGCGTTCCATCGCTTCGTTGAGGTTGCGGTTGGTTTGTAAATACTCTTCTTGAGCAATTACGTACGACTCCGCCGAAGCAGTGTAAAGGTGGTGGTACTCCAAAGGAATTTCTTCGCTGCTCGTGTTTTTCTGTTGAGCATTGAGATGGCGAACCAATTTACGTTTAATCGAAGCCATCAAATAATAACGAACCGATGTGGTGTCACCAAGCGTGTGACGGTGTTGCCAAAGTTCTACAAACAAATCGTGAATACAATCTTTAATCAAAGCTTTATCGACACTAAATTGCGTACAATAGTTGTACAAAAGCTGAACGTAACATTGATAAAGTTTTGCAAACGCTGCCTCGTCGTCTTGACGAAACTGATTCCAAAGAGTTACCTCTTCCTGAGTAGTTAGATGAAACCGGGGCATTTGGGTGGAGGGGTTTGGGGTTTTGAAACAATCACAGCCCAAATGTAATTTTCTTTATATTAAGTTGCAAAATAAAAAGTGTTTTTTTTACATTTAATTTTCAGAATATAATTTGGTGAATTGAAATGTACTCCCATCAAATAATCCTAAATCGCTCATTTTCAGAGAAGGAATTACAAGTAGCCCCATAAAAGATAATGTCATAAAAGGGGACGCCAGCGTCGAATTTAATGTTTGCTTAACAAAAGAATCTAGCGCTGTATATTGATTTGCGACTTCGTAGCCGTCTTTATCCGACATTAATCCTGCAATTGGCAGCGATAAAATATGACCACTTCCTTCACCACCTACAGCACTGACGCCACCATGGGCTTCAATCACCAAATTGATGGCTTTGGCAAGGCTTTCGTCGTCACACCCCACCGCAATAATATTGTGTGAATCGTGCGCTACCGACGAGGCCAATGCGCCGTTGGTGAGGCCAAAATTTTTAATAAAACCAATCGCAACAGGAGCAGGTTGATAACGATTTATGACGGCGATTTTGAGAATATCGCGCTCGGTGTCTGAAACAATGTAACCCGCTTCGACGCGGGCGGGTACCTCAAGCAGGTTGGTGATTAATTGACCATCTAGGGCTTCAATGACTTTCAAAGCAAGAAAAGTACTGGGAGCTGGAATGGCCAAGTCGGATGCTTGGCAAGGCTGACAATCAAACTGATTGACGATTGGACTGCGTAAATCAGGCAAGAGAGACGTGCCACGGTCAGCTACTTTTTCGCCATTGATGTAAGTTTCGAGAATGGTAAAATCATGCAGGTTATCCACGATGATAAAGTCCGCCGAATCGCCTTCTCGAAGCAACCCCACGGGCAGGCGATAATGCAACACAGGATTGACACAAGCAGCCCGCAAAACATCGAAAAGCTTGTAGCCCTTGGCTAAAGCGCGCTTCACCAGTTGATTGATGTGACCATCGACCAGGTTATCAGGATGCTTGTCGTCCGAGCAAAACATCAATCGGGAAGAATATTGTGCCATCAGTGGAATAAGCGCTTCAAAGTTTTTGGCAGCACTTCCTTCTCGAATCAAGACGTATTCGAGTCCAAGCTGGATTTTTTCAAACGCTTCTTCGTAGGTAAAACACTCGTGATCGGTGGTGATGCCCGTTTCAATGTATTTTTTTGCTGCCTCTCCTCGAAGCCCAGGTGCATGGCCGTCGATGGGTTTGTTGAAGGCATTGGCCCACTGAATCTTCATCATTACATCAGGGTCTTCGTTAAGCACCCCAGGGAAATTCATCATTTCGGCCAAATAACCAATCTCCTTTAATGCCAACAATTGTCGAACTTCTTTGACGGAAATGGTGGCGCCTGCGGTCTCGAAAGTGGTCGCAGGTACGCACGACGGCGCACCAAAGCAAAACTTAAAGGGAACTCTTTGGCTGTCTTCAATCATGTATTCGACGCCTTTTACGCCCAATACATTCCCAATTTCGTGCGGGTCAGAAACTGTTCCCACTGTGCCGTGTACCACTGCCAGTCGGGCAAATTGGGCGGGTGTCAGCATCGAACTTTCGATATGTACGTGGGCATCAATAAAACCAGGTAGTACGTAGGGAGCACCTACTCGTTCTCCTCCGAGAATAGAAATGTTGACGATGCGGGTGTCTTCAACGTCGATTTCGGCATAAGAAATGATGTGATCAAACACATTGAGGAGGTTGGCAGTAAATCGCATGGGGCTTGTAAAGGTTAATGGTTTGGTCAAAGGGAGAAACGACGATTTTGTGATTTGTGCCAGAAACTCCTAACTTTTCGCCAAAGAGTGCTAAAATTAGATTTTTCATTAAAAGAAATCAAATTTTTGACAATTTCATGCTAAAACGACCGCGTTTACCCATGATTTCGGTGCATGTCCCCTTTCTTTGGGTAGGTGGACTGACATTTTTTCCGTGGGTCTTTTTTAAGAAACAAAATCCTCCTGCGTGGCTTATTAACCACGAGCGGATTCATTTGAGGCAACAGGCGGAGATGGGGCTGCTTTTGTTTTATGTTTGGTATATTTTGGAATACCTAGTGCGCCTTATCGTTTATCGGCACCGCTACCGAGCTTATCGAAACATTTGTTTTGAGCGCGAAGCCTATGCCAATGACCAAAATTTGACCTACCTAAAAACACGAAAAGCGTGGGCGTTTTGGAAGTATTTGTAGGATAACCTATCTTTGGTCTATTAAAATCTCTTTGTAAAAATACGCGAAACTTGGGTGGCTTCTGAGTATTCCCATCCTTCTCAGTCGATGAAATAACGACTGACTGTTTTCTTATTTTTCAATTTTTACAAAGACTTTTTATGAATTCTTCCCCAATTATTGCCGTGATAGGCGGCACAGGTAAATCAGGCGCTTATTTAGTACAAGAACTGCTTCGACAAGGCTTTCGTTTGAAGCTATTGATTCGTGATGCTTCTTCAAGAGACTTACCTTTGTTTTACAGCCATCCTGCTGTTAAAATTTTGGATGGCAATGTCCGAGATTATGAAGTCGTGCGTCGGTTGATTCAAGGCTGCGATGCGGTGATAAGTACGTTGGGTTTAGGTATCCCTAACAGTGAACCTACAATCTTTAGTCAATCTACGCAAAACATACTTAGTGCGATGAATGAGTGCAACATCGAACGGTATATTGTGACTACAGGATTGAACGTAGATACCCCTTTCGACAAAAAAAGTGCTAAAACGCAGTTCTCAACCGAATGGATGAGAACCAATTTCCCGCTTTCTACCGCCGATAAACAACGAGAATATGAGATTTTGAGTGACAGTGAAGTGCAGTGGACATTGGTTCGGCTTCCACTTATCGAGCTGACGGATAGTCGAAAAGAGGTTTTAATAAGTACAGAAGACATGCTGGGTGAAAAAATTAGCACAACCGATTTGGCGTGCTTTCTGATAGCACAACTCAATGACCACACATATTGGCAAAAAGCTCCGTTTATTGGCTCAGTATGAGTAATTTTGTAGCTTGTTAAGCGCCTTCTGTTAACCTAAACCGTTTTGCGTATCGATGAGACTTTTACTGTTGTTATGCTTGCCCCTTTTTACTTTTGCCCAAACTGCGCCGCCTTATCAAGTCAAGTTTACCAATGAAAAAATAAAAATAGACGGTGTGCTTGATGAACAAACGTGGGCGGCCATTCCTACGATTGGAACCTTTTGGCAGTATTTTCCTGCCGATACGCTCAAAGCTGTTTACAAAACCGAAGTGAAATTGACGTTTGATGACAAAAACATCTACGTCAGTGCCAAATGCCACGCGCAGCATAAAAACTACGTGGTTTTGTCGTACCGTCGGGATTATCGGGCAGGCAGCAACGACAATGTGAGTTTTATTTTTGATACCTTCAACGACCGTACCAATGCCTTTCTGTTTGGCACCAATCCGTTGGGCGTCATGCGGGAGGCATTGCTGTACAATGGAGCTACCGACAATACGTTCTTCAGCGAGTTTTGGGACAACAAATGGACGGCGGAGTCGAAGATTTATGACAACTACTGGACGACCGAAGTAGCAATTCCGTTTACGACTTTGCGTTTTAAAGAAGGAACGACTCAGTGGTTATTCAAAAGCTACCGTTTTGATACCCAAATCAATGAGCAAAGTACAGTAGTTCAAATACCCCAAAATCAATTGATTATGAATTTGGGGTATTCTATTCCCATTGTTTTTGAAAAACCTCTGCGCAAAACGGGAGCAAACATTTCGTTGATTCCGTACATTGCGACGGGCAATTCGCAGGATTTTGTCAATCGAAATAATCCCAACAATGGTACCCGTTTTAACGTGGGTGGGGACGCTAAAATCGCTGTGACGTCGGGACTGAATTTAGATTTGACGGTCAACCCAGACTTTTCCAATGTCGAAGCTGACCGTCAGATAATTAATCTCACTCGTTTTGATATAAATCTCCCCGAACAGCGCCAGTTTTTTCTCGAAAATTCCGATTTGTTTTCGGGCTTTGGAAGCTATGTCATCAACCCATTTTTGCCCCCACAGGGGAATTTAGGCGGTGCAGGAAATCAGATTTTAAGTCCCTTTTTCTCGCGCCAAATAGGCATTGCCAAAGATTCAACGACAGGCTTGGGCGTGCCGAATCGTATTGTATATGGAGCACGTTTGAGCGGGAAATTGGATGACAACTGGCGCATAGGTTTGCTGAATGCCCAAACGGCCGACGATGAATTTAAGGGGATTTCGGGCGCAAACTTTGCCGTGGCGTCGGTGCAGCGGAAGGTGTTTAGCCGCTCTAACATTGCCGCGATTTTTGTCAATAAACAAACGTTGCACCCAGAAATGGGGAGAAATTTGTCGAGTTTTAACCGCGTGGGAGGGTTAGAATATAATTTCACTTCGCGAGACAGCCGTTGGCAAGGCAAAGCGTACTATCATCAATCTTTCAGCGAAAACAAACAAAAGGAGGCGTTTGCCAACGGGTTTTCGCTGATGTACAGTGTGCTGAAATACACTTTCCGTTGGGCGCACGATTGGGTCGGAAAAGGTTATGACGCTGAAGTAGGTTTTGTTCCACGAAAAGACTTCTTGCGTATTAATCCAACGCTCGGATTTTCGTTTTACCCCCGCACGCGTTTGGTCAATCGGTACAGTGTCGGAGTGGCGTTGGAGCAGTACTCCATGCCCAATATCGGGATAACCGACCGTACGGCGGGGCCATTTTTGTCGATGTCGTTTCAGAGTTCTGCACGAATGCTCTTATCGTTAAATCAAAACTATACCTACCTTTTCTCAGATTTTGATGCTTTACGAAGTAACGGAAAATTGCCGTCGTTGAAACAGGGGGGAAGTTATACGTACTACAATGCTTCGTTGAATTACTTTTCTGACCAGCGTAAAAAATGGTGGTTGTTTGCCCAACCGCTGATTGGCCAGTACTACGACGGTACGATTGTGAGTTTGGCAGGTTCGCTCAATTACCGTTATCAGCCTTACATTGCGTTGGCAATGAATTTTACGTATAACCGAATCAATTTACCCATCGGAGAAAATAATGTGTTTTTAATTGGACCACGGTTGGATTGGACTTTCTCCAAAAAGGTATTTTTGACGACTTTTTTGCAGTATAACAGTCAGTTTGAAAACATGAACATCAACACTCGTTTTCAGTGGCGGTTTGCGCCTGTGTCTGATTTCTTCTTGGTCTATATCGACAATTACAACACAACCAACGGAGAGTCAAGAAACCGTTCTATTCAAGCGAAATTGACGTATTGGTTTAATTTGTAGTGTTAACACATAGGACACATTAAAATAGACACATAGAAAATAGAGAGAACAGCTTTATTTTCTATGTGATAAATCTATGTGAGCTATGTGGTTATCTAGTGTTTTTATGGCCAAAAAATAAGCTGAAAGCCCTCTGAAAGAAGACTACCGTTAAACAATCCCCTCTAACCCGCTGTTATTCGACGAATCTAACGTAATTTTGCAAACCAATTGCCTATTGGTAAGCTAGTATAACGACATTTTGAATGAAGAATATTCGTAATTTTTGCATTATTGCCCACATTGACCACGGCAAAAGTACTTTAGCCGACCGCTTGTTGGAGTTTACCAAAACGGTTACTGACCGTCAGATGCAGGCCCAGCTGTTAGATGATATGGACTTGGAACGGGAACGGGGTATCACCATCAAGAGCCACGCCATCCAGATGGACTACATGTATAAAGGGGAAAAATATACCTTAAACCTCATTGATACACCAGGCCACGTTGATTTTAGCTACGAAGTATCGCGCTCGATTGCGGCCTGCGAAGGTGCGCTGCTTTTGGTGGATGCTTCGCAAGGCGTAGAAGCGCAGACGATCTCTAACCTTTACTTGGCCATGAACCAAGGGTTGGTCATCATTCCTGTATTGAATAAAATCGACCTCCCAGGGGCAATGCCCGAAGAGGTAAAAGACGAGATGGAAGACCTCCTCGCCTGCGACCGTAATGACATTATTCCAGCGTCAGGAAAAGCGGGTATTGGGATTGAAGATATTCTAAATGCCATTGTAGAGCGAGTGCCTGCACCGTCAGGAAATCCAGATTCAGAACTCCAAGCCTTGATTTTTGACTCGGTCTTTAACTCATATCGTGGGATTGAAGTAATTTTCCGTGTTCAGAACGGAAGCATCCGTAAAGGTGACAAAGTAAAATTTGTGGCTACGGGTAAAGAGTACAACGCCGACGAAATTGGAACGCTTCGCCTCGAAAAAGAGCCGAAAGACGTCATTGAATGTGGCGACGTAGGTTATTTGATTTCGGGAATTAAAGTAGCCAAAGAAGTAAAAGTAGGGGATACCATTACCCATACCGAAAAGCCATCTAAAGAAGCCATCAAAGGTTTTGAGGAAGTAAAACCAATGGTATTTGCGGGATTATACCCCGTCGAAACCAGTGAGTTTGAAGAAATGCGCGAAGCAATGGAAAAACTCCAGCTCAACGACGCAGCCTTGGTGTGGGAACCCGAAACATCGGCGGCCCTAGGTTTTGGTTTCCGTTGTGGGTTTTTGGGAATGCTCCACATGGAGATTGTCCAGGAGCGTTTGGAACGTGAGTTTGATATGACGGTTATTACCACCGTCCCTTCTGTGAAGTTTAAGGTAGTGACGACCAAAGGTGCGGAGTTAGAAGTAAGTGCTCCTTCCGAAATGCCTGAGCCGACGTATATTTCGTGGATAGAAGAACCATTTATTAAGGCCCAAATCATCACGAAGTCGGAATACATTGGCCCTATTTTAAAGCTGTGTATGGATAAACGCGGTTTATTAAAAAACCAAAATTACCTGACGGCCGAGCGCGTTGAATTGATTTTTGAAATGCCGTTGGCTGAGGTAGTTTTTGATTTCTTTGATAAATTGAAAACCATTTCTCGCGGCTATGCGTCCCTTGACTATGAATTGCTCGACTACCGCGAGTCAGACATGATTAAGCTGGACGTGATGCTCAACGGCGACGGAGTGGATGCACTTTCGGCCATTGTTCACCGTACGAAGGCTTATGAATGGGGTAAAAAACTTTGCGAAAAATTGCGCGAGCTGATTCCGCGCCAAATGTTTGAAATTGCGATTCAAGCGGCAATTGGTCAAAAAATCATCGCCCGTGAAACCGTCAAAGCCATGCGGAAAGACGTATTGGCAAAATGTTACGGTGGGGATATTTCGCGTAAACGTAAATTGTTGGAAAAACAGAAAAAAGGAAAGAAACGAATGCGTCAAGTGGGCAGCGTAGAGATTCCTCAAGAAGCATTTATGGCGGTGTTGAAGATCAATTAATGATTTTAAACACACTTTATTATGGGATTGCCAGAGGATAACCACTACTACTACACTATCGCAGAATACCTCGAACTGGAACGCCAAACGGGCATTAAGTACCAGTACGATGGAGGAGAGGTGTTTGCAATGGCAGGAGGAACTACCGAGCACAGCCGAATAAGTACTAACGTAACAGGTGAACTTCGTCAGGCTTTGAGGCGGAAGCCGTGTAATGAATACAACAGTGACCTAAAGATTGCTATTAGCGAAGAAAAGTACCGCTATGCCGATGCGTCCGTCATTTGTGGACCTGTGGAGTTTTACGAGGCAAATCCCGAGGCAGCTAAAAACCCCGTGCTGATTGTAGAAGTGCTTTCCGAAAGTTCTGAATCTTATGATCGAGGAGAAAAATTTAAAACGTATCGCCAGATTGCTAGTTTTCAGGAGTATGTGTTGATTGAACAACGGTTTCCTTTGGTAGAAGTCTTTTACAAAGTAGATGATAAGACGTGGGAATACCGAGTCTATGAACAACTCGACCAAACCGTCACATTTTCTTCCATCCAAGCCGAAATTCCAATGGAAGAAATATACAGCGGAATAAACTTTGAATCCCAAAAGTCAAACTAATTCTGAAAGAAGATGACGACTTTTGCGTGATTCTACTAATTTTGACCCTTGAAATTTAACGAAAAAGATTCCCTATTCATACCCACTCACTATGGCTGAAGTAATTCGAATGCCCAAAATGTCTGATACAATGACCGAAGGGGTCATTGCAGCTTGGCACAAAAAAGTAGGAGATGTAATCAAATCAGGTGATATTATCGCCGAAGTAGAAACTGACAAAGCGACCATGGATATGGAGTCGTACCAAGAAGGTACACTTCTTTACATTGGCGTAGAAAAAGGAGCGGCTGTACCCGTTGATGGTATTCTGGCCATTATTGGAGCTCCAGGCGAAGACTATCAAGCATTGTTGGGTGGAGGTACTGCGCCTGCCCCCGCTGAAGCTCCAGCCGCGCCTGCTCCACAAGAAGTAGCTGCGCCAGCGGCAGCGCCTGCTCCTGTTGCGGCAGCTGCACCAGCAGTTCCAGTGAATGCAACTGTGGTACGAATGCCTAAAATGTCGGATACGATGACCGAAGGGGTGCTTGTAGCATGGTTGAAAAAAGTAGGAGATGTAGTGAAGTCGGGTGACATTATTGCCGAAGTCGAAACCGACAAAGCAACAATGGAACTTGAAAACTATGAAGACGGAACACTTCTTTATTTAGGAGTGAAAGAAGGCGAAGCCGTACCTGTCGATGGTATTATTGCTATTGTTGGTGAGGCAGGAGCTGATTATCAATCTCTTCTAAGCCCACAAGCAGCTAGTACACCTGCGCCAGCAGCACCAGAGGCGGCGGCTTCTGCTCCAGTGGCAACTGCTGCTCCAGCCGCTGCTACAAGCGGAGATGGACGCATCAAAGCGTCTCCGTTGGCAAAAGCACTTGCCAAAGATAAAGGTGTTGATTTGAGCCAAATCGTAGGTTCTGGAGAAGGCGGTCGTATCGTGAAAAAAGATATTGACGGTGCTTCTGCGGTTAGCAGTCAGCAGCCAGCAGTTAGCAGCCAGCCAGTAGCACCAAAAGCACAACCAGCTGCACCAGCGGTGGCGGCAGCCCCTGCGGTTGGAGATTTCGAAGATACTCCAGTATCGCAAATGCGTAAGACGATTGCTCGTCGTTTGAGCGAGAGCCTATTTACTGCTCCGCACTTCTACCTTACCATGGAAATTACCATGGATAAAGCGATGGAATTGCGTGGTAAAATCAATGAAGTTAGCCCAGTAAAAGTGTCGTTCAATGACATGGTTATCAAGGCGGCAGCGTTGGCACTTAAACAACATCCTGCCATCAACTCGGCATGGTTGGGCGACAAAATTCGTAAATACAACTATGTAAACGTTGGGGTAGCAGTAGCGGTTGACGAAGGCTTGTTGGTGCCTGTGGTTCGGGATGCTGATAAGAAAACACTTTCTGTCATTGCAAGCGAAGTGAAAGACATGGCAGGAAAAGCGAAAGATAAAAAACTACAACCGAAAGATTGGGAAGGTAATACATTCTCGATTTCTAACTTAGGGATGTTTGGTATCGACGAATTTACGGCCATCATCAACCCGCCAGATTCGTGTATCATGGCCGTAGGAGGTATCAAGAAAGTAGCAGCTTTCAAAGAGGACGGTAGCATTTATCCTACCAATATCATGAAAGTAACGCTTTCGTGTGACCACCGCGTGGTGGATGGTGCTACGGGTTCTGCTTTCTTACAAACATTCAAGAAGTTGTTGGAAAACCCACTCGGAATGTTGGTTTAGCATTCTGAAACCATAGTATCCCTCTCCTGCGTTATTGTCGGGAGAGGGATTTTTTATGGGTTATTTCCTTCCATAAATGAGGAATAAACAGTCAAAACAAATTTTAAAAATATGCAACCAATTCATGCCACTACAGTAGTGGGAATTATTCATAACGGTGAGGTAGTTGTGGGTGCCGACGGACAGGCTACAATGGGAAATACCGTAGCAAAAAGCAACGTTCGTAAAGTAAGAAGCCTAGCAGGAGGTAAAGTCATTGCAGGTTTTGCAGGCTCTACGGCCGATGCGTTTACTTTAATGGAGCGTTTTGAGGAAAAGCTCAATGCCTACGGTGGAAACTTAAAACGCGCTGCCATCGAATTAGCCAAAGATTGGCGTACCGACCGCTATTTGCGCCGCTTGGAAGCCATGATGATTGTCGCAGGAAAGGGTGAGTTGCTCGTCATTTCAGGTACTGGCGACGTTTTGGAACCCGATAATCAGGTTGCTGCGATTGGGTCTGGGTCTATGTTTGCGCAATCAGCGGCCTTGGCACTCAAAAAACATGCACAGCACCTTTCGGCCGAAGAAATGGTAAGGGAAAGCTTACACATCGCTGCCGACATCTGTATTTATACCAACCATAATTTAGTTGTGGAGAAAGTCAACGACTAAGCCAATGGATTTGTAGTAGCTTTTATATTTATACAAAGCGCCCCGTCATTGAGTTGACGGGGCGCTTGTCGTTTCCATGGCTTGTAAGTTTTAAAAAAATGGCTGTATGGCTGTTGGGTGATTCAAAAGTAGGGTCTAGTGGCATATTCTGCTAAAAAAAGTGATAAACACCCCTATTCGCGGTTTGAAATACAAACTTTATGTGATTTAGTTTCACATGGACAAACTCCGCGTTGGTCAGCCCAAAGACCAAATTCGTCCAATAAACCAACGTCATAAAGATTATGTAACCGATATTTGCCTTAAAAAGAATTTCACAGCAACATGAACCAGTGGCATAAATACAAATACCACATTTTCTTTTGGACTTTTTGGGGAGCCTTGCTGCTTCTACAGGACTCTATAAGCAATTACCTGCAAGGGCGATTTGAGCAGACCTTTACGTGGCACTATTTCTATTGGTTTGTGTTGCATATGGTGTTGGTGACAGGAGTTACCTATGGCTATGCGTATCTGCTCAAAATAGTCCCTTATTCTGGAAATAAAACCAAATGGCTGCTGAGCTCTTTGGCGTTACAAATATCAGTAACAGCCGTTTTTTCATTCTTCCGTACTTATGTTACTGAACTGCTCTTTGGATCTCCTTCAGACGAGTACCTAAGTAGTTTTTTAGACTACTTCCCTTGGTTACTTCGTACGTCGATGGTGTTTATGATTGTAGGATTTGGGTATCGAATTTTGATGGATTACTTTGAAGAACAAAAGAAACGCCAAACGCTGGAAAAAATGGCTTTGGTAGCCGAATTAAGCTCGCTGAAAAATCAGATTAATCCTCACTTTCTTTATAATACCCTCAGCTACCTTCACGCGCAGGCAGTGCCACTTTCAGAATCGTTGGGGGACGCCATCTTATTGTTGTCGGATATGATGCGATACAGCTTGCACGATACAGACGAAACTGGCTTGGTATCACTGGAAAAAGAAGTAAACCATATTAATAATTTTATTACGATTCATCAACTTCGTTTTGGGAATAATCTTGCCGTTGAGTTTACGGTACAAGGTAATTTAACAAACAAACGCATTCTACCTTTGGTGCTTATTTCATTCGTCGAGAATGCCTTTAAACACGGAAAAAAGACCAAGGCTGAAGAACCTATCCAAATTCAATTGCAAATAACACCTGATTCTTCGTTGGTGTTTACAGCGAAAAACCGAAAGTTGGAAGGCCCGAAAGACCATTCAAGCGGCATTGGCCTAAACAACGTACGACGTAGGTTAGAATTAGTTTATCCTAATTCACACCAGCTAACTATCAACGATACGAAGCATTATTTTGAGGTTAACTTGGTCATAAATCACGTTTAACAATGAGTGAGAATCTGTACATTTGTGGTTCGGACCAATCCCCAATTACGATGTCAATTCGTTGTCTTGCCGTTGATGATGAGCAACATGCACTCGATAATATCAAACGCTACGTAGAAAAAATACCTAATTTAGAGCTTGTCGCTGCGACAACTGATGCCATTGAAGCGTTTCAGTTGATTCAAAAAGAGCCGATTGACTTGGTATTTTTGGATATTCACATGCCCGAAATTACGGGGATTCAGTTTCTAAAGCTTCTCGGTGGGCGAACGAAAGTCATTCTTTGCACCGCTTATCCCGAATATGCGCTCGAAGGGTATGATTTAGACATTGTTGATTATTTGTTGAAACCCATGCGTTTTGAACGTTTTTTGAAAGCAGTTCAGAAAGCACAAACTTTACTTGAAGCCGAAGAACAACCCAAGACGGCTTCTCCTTCGGCTACATCGTTTCTCGACGATTATATTTTTGTGAAGACCGAAACCAAAGGAAAATTGCTTAAAGTAGTTCTTTCCGAAATAAGATACGTAGAAGGGCTAGGAAACTACGTCTCGATTTTTACCGACGAAAAACGTATCGTCACCCTGCTTACTATCAAAGAGCTTGAAGAGCGATTGCCGAAACCTTACTTTCTGCGGGTGCACAAGTCGTACATTGTGGCATTGGCTAAGATTCAGGGTATTGATGGTAATCAAATCATGGTTGCCGAAGGGCACATTCCACTGGGAGATACCTACCGCGAAGCCTTTTTTAATGGCCTTCAACAAAAAATTGTCGCTTCTAAAAAGTAGTCACTACCTTCGTTTTATTTTCAGTCTAAACTATGAAATATTTGATTGTTGGCCTTGGAAATATAGGCCCAGAATATGCCCTTACGCGGCATAATATTGGTTTTATGGTGCTCGATCGCCTGGCAGCGCAGCATGATTTTAAGTTTACCATGCAAAAATTGGCCTACACGGCTGAGTTTAAACATAAAGGCCGTCAAATTTACTTCATTAAGCCTACCACTTACATGAACCTCAGTGGCAAGGCGCTGCGCTACTACATGGATGCCTTTAAAGTGCCTTTGGAAAACGTAATGGTAATTACGGACGAAATCCAATTGCCGCAAGGAAAAATAAGAATCAAACCTAAAGGGTCGAATGGGGGGCACAATGGCTTGCGCAACATTGAAGAATTGTTGGGGACGCAAGAATACGTCCGAATGCGCTTCGGAGTAGGCAGTGATTTTCCGCGCGGGCAGCAGGTTAGGTATGTGTTAAGTAATTTTCCAGAAGATAGTTTTGAAGAACTACTTATTGATTTGGACCGTGCTGGCGACGCAGTACTCAGTTTTTGTACTTTAGGAATACAAAATACGATGAATAATTTCAATCAATGATTGTATTTTTTAAAGAACTTTATTTTTTTGTTAAAAAAAATTTTATCGACATTTTATTTTTTTAACCAAAATAAAATTCTGACAAAAATCATAAATCTTACTTATACTGTTCCTAAAACCCTTATTTATAGAAGTTTAGTCGAAATAATATTTTAATTTGTGAAAAATGAAAATTTGCAGATTAAAAATTTATCCCGACCTTTGTATCGTTCAATGAGCAAGAGCAAAATTGAACTTTATTATGAAAGCAGCGGTTAACTCAATTATATTTGCAATTGCACTCGGATTTGTACTTTTAGCGACCGAGTCAAACGCAAAAGAAAGTAACAAAACAAACGCCAGCCCGAAGGTTACTTCACTGGTGAAAGCGCAACAAAAGGCATTCGAGCAGTACATCAATGAACAGTACACGCCTTTCGTTGAACAAGAAGATTGGAAAGTTTTTGTAGAAATTGTGACTTATTACAACAACTCCCCGTCTAAGTTTTTGAATGTTGACGCTGAAAAGCAAAAGCAGTTTAGAAACGCAGTTAGTCTAATGATTCATTCGCTGAGTACTAGCAATGATACAAATGCAAAAGACTGGTTGCAAAGTTTAAAAAAGACATCACATAACATCAATTTTCTCTGGAAGCTGGACTGGAATAGTCTCATGGAAAGCGAAGAAGTTGAAAATCAAGGGGAACAAATTAGCTCACTCAATGGTTTTTAAAGAACAAGAGAAAAATTGATAGATAACAATATTAGTTTTTTCATGTAGAAAAGGTTAAGGGTTTAGGAATAGTCAGTATAAAGCCCCGCTCACGATAGCGGGGCTTTATCTTTTTTAGGCAATGACATTTCTAATCACTTTGCCTGCCGTATCGGTCAGTCGGAAATTTCGTCCTTGAAACTCGTAGGTGAGTTGTTCGTGGTCAAAACCAAGTTGGTGCAAAATCGTCGCCTGTAAATCGTGAATGTGCGTTCGGTCTTTGATGCCAAAATACCCTAGCTCATCGCTTTCTCCCATACTAAATCCTCGCTTGACACCACCTCCTGCCATCCAGCACGTAAACGCATCGGTATGGTGGTCGCGGCCTTTGAAAGGCATTTTTTTGCCGTTGCGGTTTTCTTGCATTGGCGTTCGGCCAAATTCCGTGCCCCACACCACCAACGTTTCATCCAACATACCGCGTTGTTTCAAATCCAACAGTAAAGCCGTGATGGATTGGTCGATTTGATTAATTTTATCGCGTAACCCAAATTCCAACGAAGTCCCTTTCCCGTCGCCGTGGGTGTCCCAGCCCCAGTCGTATAACTGTACAAAACGAACGCCTTTTTCGACCAATTTACGCGCCAAGAGGCAGTTGTTGGCAAAAGATGATTGCCCTGGTTGGGTGCCGTAGAGTTGATGAATGTAGGTGGGCTCTTTGCTAATATCCATCACTTCAGGTACTGATACCTGCATTTTGAAGGCCATTTCGTACTGCGCAATACGAGCCAATGTTTCGGGGTCTTTAAATTCCTCGTATTGTTGTTGATTGACTGCGGTAAGCGCGTCAATGGCTTTTTTACGTAGATCTCGGTCTAAGCCGTTGGGGTCGCTCAAAAACAAAACGGGGTCACCTTCGGAGCGGCATTGGACTCCTTGGTAAACCGATGGTAAAAAACCATTTCCCCAGACCGATTTTCCCGCATCGGGGGCTTTCCCTCCCGATGTAAGCACGACAAAGCCTGGCAAATTGGCGTTTTCGGAACCCAACCCGTACGTTACCCACGAGCCCATCGAAGGGCGACCTAAGCGCGCACTGCCCGTGTGCATAAACAACTGTGCGGGAGCGTGGTTAAACTGGTCGGTGTACATGGCTTTCAAAAAAGAAATTTCATCGGCCATTTGGGGTAAATAGGTAAAATAATCGGACATCCATGCGCCTGATTGGCCGTGTTGCTTGAACACGCCTACCGACCCAAGCATGTCGGGCACTCCACGGATGAACGCAAATTTTTTGCCTTCCAAAAACGAAGGAGGGCAAGGTTTACCGTCCAATTTGGCCAATTCGGGCTTGTAATCCCACAGCTCAAGTTGCGACGGAGAACCGCACATGTGCAAGAAAATCACCGATTTAGCCTTAGCCGCAAAATGTGGAATCTTGACATCCAATGGATTGGTAACAAGCTGTTTTTTAGTACTCCCGTTGCCGCAGCTTCCAAACATGGTTCCTAAGGCCATCATGCCCAGCCCCGAAGTACATTGCTTGAGAAAATGCCGCCGAGTTTCCAACAGAGCGGATTCGATTTGAAGTTCGTTTTGAAGTTTCATGGGTTATTCCTTCGTTATAAACTCGTCCATATTCAACATAGTATTGGCCACAAACGCCAGCGCAGCGGTTTCAGCCGTGCTGTTACACATCCAGTCTTCGCGTTTTTTGGGGTCTTTTTGAAAACGCATCAGCGCTTCCTGATAGAGGTTTTCAAATACTTCTTGCTTGGGTTTTGGAAGCGCATGACCCGTCATCCACTCATATCCTTTTTGAAGCTGAGAAGCAACGGTTTTGCCTCCTTCATGTTGCATTCGACGCGCAAAGTGTTGGGCCACATCAACAAAGGCCGAATCGTTGAGTGTGACCAATGCCTGCAAAGGAGTGTTGGTGCGAATCCGTCGGGCCAAACAGACATCGCGCGTGGAGCCATCAAACGTAAGCATACTTGGATACGGACTTGAACGCCGAATGTAGGTATAAATGGCGCGCCGATAGGCATCTTCACCTACGCTTTGGTTCCATTTAGAACCGCTGTAAACGACTTGCCAAACTCCTTGTGGCTGGTAAGGCATGACGGGGCGGCCGTACATTTTTCGACTCAATAAATTGCTGACGACCAAGGCTTGATCACGAACCTGCTCGCCTGTCAATCGAACGCGAGGGCCACGTGCCAAATAGCGATTGGCAGGGTCTTTTTCCAAAAGTTCATCGGTAACGTGAGAATCTTGGCGGTAGGTGGCCGATAAAACAATCTCCTTCAAAAGCGGTTTAATCTGCCATTTCATATCGTCCATAAAACGGTACGAAAGGTAGTCGAGCAAGGACTGATGGGTAGGGGAAAAGCCTTGCGAACCCATGTCTTCGAGGGTTTCGACAAGACCTGTTCCAAATAATTGTTCCCACACCCGATTGACTAGCGTTCGAGCCGTGAGCGGGTTTTCTTTGGCCGTAATCCATTGGGCTAATCCTAGTCTATTTCGTGGGGCATTTTTAGGAAATGGGTGTAATGAATGTGGTACATCGGGCTCGACGGCCGTGGTGGGCGAAAACATACTTCCCCGCTCAAAAATTCGTGTTGTACGTTTCAAATCGGCGGGGTTTTCGAGCATAATAGGGACGTTTTCGGTGCGGGTCAGCAACAGTTCGTTGAAATGTTTGAACTGTGTTTCGTAACCCTCTTTTCCTTTTCCAGGAAAGTCGTCCTCCAAAAACATGACCCAATTGACCAAGCAGACATCCTGACTTTCAGAGGTTAACTTGGGGTTTCGGAAAATAAAATGCAGGTCTTTTCTTGTGCTAAATTTGGGAAGATTCACCCATTTCAGGAGCGTAAGGCCGTTCCAAAAATTACGCCCTTGTGCCGTATCAAGCTTTACTACGGCCAATTTCGGGCCGTTGAGGCTATCGGTTCTAATTTCGATACTTCCACCGACTTGCGCCGTGACGTAAGAAATCAACATCCGACTTTTATTGATGGTTGGGGCGTTTTTTAAGCGGCAGGTTCCCCCATTTTGCATGCCCATGTACGAACTAGGCTCGGAAGTTCCTTTTTGAAAACTATCAAAATTGTGCGCATAAATGCGTGGTTCGACGGTTCGTAAAAAATGGACAATTTCTTTCGACTTTGTTTCAGAAACGGAAGTTTTCACCCATTGAGCGACTTCATCTAGTTTCTTTTGGTCAGTTTCATTGAAAAATCTCAAGTGTGCCGATTCATCCATGACATCCTCGTCGCGCGTGTTGTTGAAGAAGGCCATGTACTTATAAAACTCTTCGTGCTTAAAAGGGTCATACGGATGGCTATGGCATTGGACACACGCAAAGGTCGTACTATTGAAAGCTACCCAATTGGTGCTTACGCGGTCGAGCACGGCAGCCACGCGAAACTCTTCATCGTCGGTTCCTCCTTCGTCGTTATTGGTGGTATTTCGGTGAAAACCAGTTGCAATGAGTTGATTTTCAGTAGGATTCGGAAGCAAATCACCTGCCAATTGTTCGGTGATAAACTGGTCATAAGGCATGTTTTGATTAAATGCCTTAATGACCCAATCGCGGTAACGCCAAGCATTGCGAATATCGTCCTTTTCGTAGCCTTTTGAATCGGCATAGCGTGCCAAATCGAGCCACATAGAAGCCCATTTTTCTCCAAAAGCTGGTGATTTTAACAAAGAATCAACCACAGTTTCGTAGGCATTGGAGGCGGGATTGTTAAGAAAAGCTTTGTACTGTTGTTCGGTGGGCGTAAGCCCTGTCAAATCGAGCGTTACGCGGCGTAAAAGCGTGGCTTTATCGGCTTCTTGGCTGTGCGATAGTTGCTGTTCTTTAAATTTTTCGGCCACAAAGTGGTCAATATCATTATTCGCCCACGAGTTTTGCCAAAACTTCCACCATGAAGTACTTGGAACCGCTGGTTTTTCAACGGCCTGGTAAGCCCAATGTTTTCCCCATTTTGCTCCTTGATCAATCCATTTGGTCAGTATTTCTATTTCTTCTTTGCTGAGAGGCTCGCCCTTTTTTGGCATAAATTTTTCAGGATCAGGGTGCGTCAAGCGAAGGATAAATTCGGAGTGAGCAGCATCTCCTGGAATGATGGCAGGCTTTCCAGATTTGGTTTTTCCGAAAGCTTCTTCTTCAAACAAGAGGCTAAACCCGCCTGCTTTTTTTACTCCACCGTGGCAAGCCATACACTTTTTGTTCAAAATAGGCTTGACTTGCGTATTAAAGTCAATTTCGCTTTCAGACAGGGAATGATAGCCGTATGCTAAAACGCAAACAGCTACTGTACCAACGAGTAGTTTGTTCAGAAAGGTCATGGGAATGGTGGTAAAATAGACCTTCCAAGTTTCCGAAACTTGGAAGGTCTTAGGAAGGACTGTAGGAGAGATTAAACGTTGGTCAAAATACCGAGTTTACGGTCTTCTTTCCAGCGTCCGCGCGTGAAGTCAGGGAATTTAACAGGAGCGTTGCCACCCTGAATCGAAAGTGCAGAAAGCGGAGTTACCGACGACCATGAGGCGGCATCGTACACGTCCATGTCGAGGGCTGTCCCACGGTTGAAGCAGTCAATCAAGCGGTAAATTAAAACAAAGTCCATACCGCCATGCCCGCCATTACGCTCGATTTCTTCCTTCATTTTTGCCCAAATTGGGTGTTTGTATTGTTCGCGCAAGGCTTTGTATTCGTCGTCTTTAATAAAACCGTGTCCTTGTCCTTTTTTGGCAAAACGGCTTGGATAGCCCGTATGAAATGCCTTGGTTCCCGCCAGCATGTTGATACGGCTGTAAGGACGAGCGGTGACGACATCGTGTTGTACCAAAATCGTACGCCCTAAATGCGTCTTAATGAGCGTATTGTTCATGTCGCCGTGTTTAAAACCTTTCCGCCCGTGGAATTCGTTAGAAGGGTCGGTCATCGTACTTGAATCCTCGCTAAGACTAGCTTCCAAACTGCTCATGGACACTAGGTGATTGAAACGGTCGCCACGATCGATGTTCATGTATTGAGACACAGGTCCCAGTCCGTGCATGGGATAAAGGTTTCCGTCACGGGTCAAATTGTGACGAATCCGCCACATGTTATAGTATTCAGTTTTGGAGAAAAGTAACTCCCGTAAATCGTGGATATAACCACATTCAGCGTAAGTAATGGTACCAAAAACACCCTGTTCGGCCATGTTTAACACCCAAAGTTCTTCGTCGCCATAGCAAACGTTTTCAAGCATCATACAGTTGCGTTGCGTTTGCTCGGCGGTATTTACAAGTTTCCAACAATCTTCTATGGTATAAGCCGCAGGCACTTCAGTGGCAGCGTGTTTGCCTTGTTGCATGGCATAGACGCACATGGGCACGTGGTCTTCCCAAGGAGTGGCAATGATAACGAGGTCGATATCATCGCGGCGACACATTTCTTTCCACGCATCTACTTTGGAATGATAGTAGGCAACGTCGTTGACCCCTTTAGATTCAAGCCACTGTTTGGTTCGGTTGGTATAGCGCTCCTGAATGTCGCAAACGGCGACAATTTTGGCTTTTGCTCCGCAGGCATGTACCAGTTTTACGTGTCCCGAACCACGGTTCCCGACCCCAATAAAAGCCACCCGAACCTGCGGAATCGGTGCTGATTTTAGGCCAATGACCGACTTACCAACGGCCTTGGGGATGACGGTAGTTTGAGCAATGGTTTCTTCTATTGAATTTGAGCGAGCATTAGAAGCAAAGGGTAATCCTAAGGCAGAACCAATGGCTGCCGTAGCTTTTAGAAATGAGCGGCGTTCCAAGAAATTTTTCATGGAGTGGGAGGGATTGAAGGTTAGAAATATTGATGAAGCAAATTAATAAATAAATTTAAAAAATAAGCAATGACTACCGAAGTAATCATTGCTTATAAATAGAATTTTATGTCCAAATAGTTGATTTTTAATTAGATGGGTTTTAGTCACACTAAACAAATTGGTTCAAAACTAGAACTCCAATTAACCCTACTACCGAAACGATGGTTTCCATAATCGTCCAAGTTTGTAAGGTTTCTTTGATAGATAGGTTGAAATATTCTTTGAACAACCAAAAGCCACCGTCGTTTAGGTGAGAGCAAATCAAGCTACCTGAACCGATTGCTAAGACCATTAATTCAGGCTTAACTCCTTGACTTTGAACCAAAGGGGCGATAATTCCTACGGCGGTGAGGCCCGCCACTGTAGCCGAACCTACACAAATGCGAATAACGCCTGCAATCGCCCAACCTAATAAAAGAGGCGAAATTTGAACACCTGCTAGTAGTTCACCAATGTACTTACTTACCCCGCCATCGGTAAGTATTTGTTTAAACCCACCCGCTCCTGCTACAATCAAGAGAATGATTGAGACGCTTTTGAAGGCTTCTTCCAGTGATTTCATCACATGTTTGGTACTTCTTCCCCGACGGATTCCCAAGAAATAAATAGCTACAAGTACTGAAATGAGCATTGAAATAGAGGGATCCCCCAAAAATGAAAACGCTGTGTGTAACGCCGAATTTTCCGCAAATTGTCCTTTGAGCCACGGCATCAATGTCAATAAAAGCAAAGGTAAAAGCGCTACTACAAGGCTAATGCTCAGGCTAGGCATTTCGGCTTCGGTAAATTGGCGGGTGTTAAAAAGTGAAGCGTCGGGTTTGGGATTGTATTTTTTTAAGGTTTTTCCAAAAAGTGGGCCTGCAATGATGATGGCAGGAATCGCCACCAAAATCCCGTAAAAGAGTGTTTGTCCCACATCTGCTTTAAATTGGGTAGCAATGGCTGTAGGCGAGGGGTGAGGAGGTAAATAACCGTGCGCTACCGAAAGTGCTGATAACATCGGAATAGCGACATACAACATGGGAAGTCGAGTAGAGGCAGTAATGGTAAAAATGAGGGGGATGACAATCACAAAACCCGCATTATAAAACAAAGGTAAACCGATAATAAAACCAGCCAATGCAAGCCCCCAAGGTAGGTATTTGAGACCAAAAATATTCATGAGGGTGGTAGTAATCCGTTGGGCTGCCCCACTATCCGCCACGAGTTTGCCAAGCATTGAACCAAAACCAATGATAATTACCAATGACCCGAGCGTTCCGCCGATGCCTTTTTCGAGCGACTGACTGATTTGACTTACGCTCATTCCACAGGCTAATCCTAGGCCAATACTGACAATGACGAAGGAAATGAACGTATCAAGATGGAAATAGGCAACTAACAAAACAAGGGCTACAATCCCCAACAGGACATACAAAAGCAGCATAGTAAGGAGGGTTTTAGGTATAAAATCGTATGAAACTAAGTACAATGTTAAAAATTTGCAAAGATAGTTTTGTACAAAATCAGGAAATGAAGAATTTTGACAAACTATCTCTCAATTCGTTGAAATAAGCAACGGATTTTAATAACCTACTCCCGTACCAACTGAACAATTCACCATCAACCAACATAATGTGGGCTGATGGACAAATTTCTTGAAATTCTTGTAAGTGTTTTTCTCGAAATGAATAAGGCTCTGAAGAAAGAAAGATAAGCTCAGGAGCAGTTTGTTTTAAGTCAGCTTCTGAGATTTCGGGATAACGTGTCAGGCCTTCAAATACGTTTAGAAAACCAGCTTTCCCCAGCATCTCGTGGATAAATGTGCCGTTTGCGGCAACCATGTAGGGCTTTTTCCAAATAAAATACGCTACGCGTGGGCGACGTGATGGCGATTGGAGTGAGTCAAATTGGATGGATAATTGTTGACAAATTTTGAAAGCCTCAGGCTCTTTGTGGGTAAGCTGTCCGACCTCCCGAATCATTTCAAGCGAGTCTTCCAACGTGACGATGTCAGAAATCCAAACGGGAAAGTCTCGTTGCAAAGTTTCAATGCCTTCTTGATAATTTTCCTCTTTATTGCCAATAATCAAATCGGGTTTCAGCGCCTTGATTTTTTCAAAGTCAAAGTTTTTGGTTCCGCCGATTTTTGAGATGCTTTTTACTTGATTGGCGGGGTGGCAACAAAATTTTGTAATACCTACTACTTTATCTTCCAAACCAAGGTCAAAAAGGAGCTCAGTTTGTGACGGAACAAGTGACACTATTCGCTGCGGAGCTATCGGTGAAGAACGCATACAAGATGAAGTGTCCTAGTTGGATGTACGAAATTTGCCTGTACCAAAGGTTTGCCTAAAACCTATTTTAAAACCTGTATTTTTGGTATAAAGGTCACCACGGTCAATGGCCGCAGAAGCAACCCATTCTAAGCCCGACAATGCAGCAATTTGACCTTTGAGTTGTAACAAAGCCGATAGTTGTTTGGGAACGGTAGGGTAGGGGTAGATGTAAGTACCGTAATTGGCACTGTAAGAAATTTTGGATAAAAACTGAATGGAGGGGCCGATATTGCCTTCAAAACCAAGATGATATACTAAAACACGGTTATTATTAGCCATGTCATTGGTATTTTGTTCTTCAGGGCGGTTGGTGTCTTCCTGATTCGTAATGAACGGTGTCCCGATAATTCGTCGTCGATACGACCACCCATCGTAGTACTGTTGATGGTTGAAGTACTCGTCTTTGCCACGCTTTTTACCATTCGTCATCACAAACGTATCACCACCCTGACTACGGGTATTTAAGAACTCAAATACCACCTTTTTAAAGGAAATTCTACCTTTTTCTTGGCTAGGGTAAAGATTGGTGAGTACAATCCCATTCAGGCCGTCGGCGATGCTTGTAAGGTAGAATAAAGACCCATCTTCGTAGATATTTTGGCGATACACCAAAATATTTACTTTTTTCAAATCAAGTTCAAAGCCAACATCAACTGTACCTAAATGGTTACCTACGCGGTTTGTAGAGTCGAAGGCATTGCCTTTTCGAACCCCAATATTGGGGCCAATGGCGATTACTGCTAATAAATAGTCTGCAAAACTGCTGGGTAGCGTCTTATTTGTAACCGTTGCGATATCGTCAAACGTCTTTCCTCCCCATTGTACTTGGTGGTTAAAGCCTCCATATAGTTTGACGGAAGAGCTTTGCCTACCGATACGAACATAAACGGACTTTTGGTGCAAATAATAACCGTAGGCAAACTTGTTCGTCCCAAACCAGCTATGAGCATAATTTCCCTTAAAAGCTAACCAAGGGTTGTTTTTTCCTAATGGTTGATAATCTGGTATTTCAATTTGGAGTTTGGGCATCGGAAAGGCATTGCCCGACCATATATAAGAACCTGTGCCAAGTGTACTGTCAGCTAAACCAAACAATTCTTTTTTGCGACCAGCATAAAAAAGTAAATTTTTATATTTAACGCCTGCATACAACTGGGGTAAAAATAGAGTGGTACTTCTACTATCGAGCAGATTTCCTACCACTTGAGTACCGCCTATGAGTTTCCAATTATTATTTTTTGCAGATAAGTTACTTTCAAAGTCGATTGTCCCACTTAGTGCAACAGCTGTTTTTTCTGGCACGACATCGTACTGATTCGCTCGTAACCAAAAGGGCATTTGGGTGGCCGTATTGTAATAAAAAGCACTGAAATCAGTCCTAAAAGAATGTTTTGCAGTACTATCTTGTGCGGCAGCCAAACCTGTACAACCCAAAATTAAAAAGCAACAAGACAGTAATACGAAAAGCTTTTTCAAGGGAAATGAAGTAATTTCTGGACGAATAGAATACTTGTGGGAACAATGTAAAAAACAAAGTTATCAAAAAAATCCTCTTTTACGAAGTCCTAATTGGATTCCTAAGGAAGGTTCGTAAAGTAAACCTGAATCAAAAGCAATGGAAGTAGTCCAATCAATTCCCTGTAACAATGGAAGTTCTTTTTGAATTTGCAACAGACCAGAGAATTGTTTAAGAGGAGTTGGGAATGGATAATCGTAGGTACCTAAATTACTACTGAAAGAGGCTTTTATAAGCCATTTCCATTCATCAATCCAGCCACTTGCACCGAGATGTACTACTTGTACCCGATTGTTAATTGTCATCAAATTCTTGACAGTAGGTAGAGGATTGAGTATATCGCTTTGCTTTGGTATGAAAGGGGTTCCAATCATTTCATTTTTGTAAGACCAGCCTTGCGGATACACGTAATGATTAAAATAATTATCTCTCCCAAAAATTTGTTGTTGAAAATCAAATACATCACCACCTTGGCTTGTGGTATTCAGCCACTCCAAGTTTATTTTTTCGAGTGTAAATGTTCGTGTATAGTTGGGGGTGGAGCGATTTCGGAAGGTGACTCCTTGAAGACCGTCTTTGATATTTAAAAAGTTGTAAAGCGAGCCATCGTCAAAAATATTTTGCCGAAAGAAGGTCAAAGACTTATCATCTGATAATTTCCAGATCATCCCTAAATCAAGCGTCCCAAGGTGGTTTCCCACACGGCTACCTTGCCAAGGCTTCCCAATAACTACTGCCCACCAAGCTTCTTTTGGAGGAAGCCCGTCGGGCCAAATTTGATTTTCTCCCCCCCATTGGGCTTGGTGATTAAATCCTCCGTATAGATTCACTCTCCAGCTTGGCCGTCCTATTTTTATGTATAGCGTTTTTTGATGTAAATAACCTTTGACAGTATTGACACGGGCTCCATAATCTACTGCAAGAGTATCTAACCATCCGTGAGCGAAAGTTGCATGAATTTGAAGTAAGGAATTAGTAAATGGTACATCTATAAAACCCAACGTATTTATTTGTATTTTGGGAATTGGAAAAGCATTAGACGACCAACTGAATGAGCCTGATGTTAAAGTAGTATCTCCAACAAAACCATAGATTTCTCGTCGCCTTCCTCCCCAAAATTCCAGAGAACCTAGTCTCAATTTTAAAAAAAAGTCAGGAAAAACTATTTTCAATTTATTGGAAAGACTTTTTTGGACTATGCCGTTAACTTCGCTTCCCCATCCTAATAAATGAGTGTGTTTTTTGAGGCTATCTTTTTGATAATCAATATTTAAGTATATTTGTGTGATAGAAGTGAAATGTTGCTGTTTTGGAGTTAAGTTGTATTGATTCGCATAATGCCAAAAAGGAAGAGATGATGTAGATAAAAAAAAATCACTTTTCAGTGTATATTGGATGGGCTTTTGTATATTCGTGCCTTGGGAGAAGGAACAAAAAGTGAAAAGTATCCAAGTTCCTACCAGCACTAAAGCTAAACAAATTTGTTTCATTTTACTTTATTTGAAGCAAAGTCATACTAAAGTAAGACTATGTAATATATGAGATTCACTAATATCCATCGTACAATTCCTCATATTTCAATTCATACGCTGAAATCCAAAAAAACATCCTCTAGTAAAACGCTAGTTATAACTGGGTATGATTATTTTCTACAAAAGAGGGATTTGAAGTTTTTGCTTGCAAAATATGCAAAAATTATTTTAGTTCCAAAACGATTGATTGATACAGAAAGCTTAGTAGAGGTGCTTCTAACTGTATTTGCGCAAAATCACCAAATCCATTTAGTAACAAATCCAGCTTATGATAGACAATATGAGATTATTTATCAATTATCAATTAAAGATAGTAAGATAATAGAGATTAGCACTGTGCATGATTTTTGTGAGAAGTGCTTAAAAAAAACATATGTACCAGAAACAATTGAAGAATCCGTTTTTGGCCTTCAAAAAGCCCAACCTTTCAACTGGAAAATTCTTCTATCCAAAAAAATAATGGATATTTTGGCATGTTGTATTTTATTACCACTGACTTTACCAGTATGGTTTCTTGTTTTTCTTGTTGTTAAGTTTCAATCGCCAGGGCATGTCTTCTACAAACAAAAGCGATTGGGGCACAACAATATCGAATTTGAATGTATCAAGTTCCGTTCAATGCGTTTAGATGCAGAGGCTAATGGGGCTAAATTTGCTTCCCGTAATGATGATAGGGTCTTCCCTTTTGGGCGTCTAATGAGAATTACTCGAACAGATGAGTTGCCACAGCTTTTAAATTTATTAAGAGGCGAAATATCACTTATTGGTCCTCGGCCAGAAAGAAAAGTGTTTGTTGAAACTTTTGTTGAAGAAATTCCTTATTATAACCAACGTTCTGTTGTTAAACCTGGAATATCAGGTTATGCACAAGTAATGTATACATATGGGACTGGAGTAAAAGATGCTCGGCATAAGTTGATGTATGATTTGTACTACATTACAAATTGGTCATTAACTTTGGAGTTGACGATTGTTTGGAGAACGTTGGTGACAGTTTTATTAAGTAGAGGAATATGACGTTAGGGCTCATAGGGTGTGGTATTTGGGGGAAACTTATTTTAAATGAATTGCTTCAACTAGAAGTATTTATTAAAGTCTACGACTTAAATTCAAAGGTACGTGAGCAAATCGCAAATAGATATCCTGTTGAAGTTCATCAAGGTTTAAACTCTTTAAAAGGCGTAGATGGGGTTATCATTGCCTCAGACTCTTCAACTCATTACCAATTATTAGTTGAATTGTCGAACTGGGATGTTCCTATTTTTGTTGAGAAACCACTGACTACATCTTATGAAGATGCGCTAAAATTAGTCTCTAAAGTCAATCATAAAAAAATTTTCATGATGCATATTTGGAGATACCATTCTGGAATTCAGATGTTAAGCGAGTTGGTGCGGCAAAAAAAAGTTGGGGAGGTAAAATCACTTCATACTTACCGGTGTAATTGGACAAGTCCTAGATTTGATACAGATACCCTTTGGAATCTTATCCCTCATGATTTAACAATTGCTCTGCAAATACTCGGGTATATACCAGAACCAAAGTATGCAGTAGCTGAATTTCATTTTACTAAAATAAGAAATATGGTTGCTATTTTGGGAAATAGCCCGTTTGTTAAAATAGAGATTTCTAATCGCTCTCCAAATAAAATACGAGAAGTTCGTCTTCAAGGAACTGAAGCAGTTGCGATTTTAAAAGATGAAAATATAAATTATGTGGAAGTTTATTATGGAAACAGTGAAACTTATCCAGGGCCTTCTAAATGTGAACGATTTTATTTAAAAGAAGAATCGGCACTACAAAAGGAACTAAAAGCCTTTATTGCCTTTTTAAAGGGTGGGGCTCCTCCTATTTCTACTTTTTATGAAGGAATTGAAACAATCCGTTTAGTTTCACAATTAAATCAAATGGCCAACAAAAATGCCAATATTTAGTATAATTCTTCCTACAACATCTGATCGAGGCTATTTACTTCCCTTTTCTGTACAAAGTGTATTAAATCAATCTGTTTCAAGTTTTGAATTATTAATTATAGGGGATGGAGTTAATCAATATACGAGAAATGTAATCAAATTATTACAAGACAAAGATGCTCGTATCAAATTTTTTGATTTTCCTAAACATATAAGAAGAGGAGAACCATATCGACATCAAGTATTAACTCGTTATGCAGAAGGGACTTATATTGCTTATTTACTTGATCGGGATCTTTGGTTACCTAATCACTTAGAAACACTATTGTTACTATTCCAAAAAAATGGAAATTTTGTAGCATCAAACGTATTTAAAATATTACAAGATAAAAATATTGATTTTGATTTATCTCATACAGTTAGGACATTTTTGTTTTCAACGGTTGGGCATACATTAGAACTTTATAAAAATTTACCTCACGGATGGAGACTTACTCCTGCTCATTTATTTACAGATACATATATGTGGGAACAGTTTCAAGAGAATTCTAATTTTCGTGTTTCTGTTTGTTATACTCCTTCTGTTCTTTATTTTAAACGAGGAGCAACATATCCAGGAATACCAACTGAAAAACGTGTAGATGAGCTTAAAAACTGGTGTGATAAGCTTTTGGAGCCAACACTGCATTCATATTTGATAGAAGAAGCATTGAAGTATTCATTAAATGAACGAAAAAAAGAGTACCTTAAAGGTCTCCAAATTTTAATTAAGGGACGCTCTATAAGTGATTTTTTGGTAATTATACAAACTCAATTTAAATATAAGCTAGCTTCTTTAAAGAGGAAAGTAAATTACTTAATGAAGGGGCATTAGAAGCCAAGTCAGTTAAAATAGGTGTATTTTTTATGCCCCAAGGTAATTCAAGCTCAGGATCATCCCAACGACAACGCCAATTGTCATCAGGACCATAATCTTCATATGCCTCGGACACAGACTGGATGTGAAGCGAAGTAGTATGAAAATACCAGCCATGTAGTAGCCCTTTCGGAAATATCAGCGCAGAGGGGTTATTGCCATGTAATTCAAAAAGAGCCGATTGATGTTGTGTCGGTGAATTTGGTCGCAAATCTCTAAGACCCACTAGGCAGTGACCTTCAATTAAACAAAAATATTCGTCATGACGTTGGTGGTAATGCATTCCCCTAAATACATTTGCTTCTGACTTTATAACGCTCCATTGAACAGGTTTTAATACACTGCCCCAATTTTCCTGGAAAATCTCAGTAAACGAACCCCGTAAATCTTTATGTTCGGTCAATGATATTAAGCGAACTTGATGGAGGTCTGTACCCGCAATTTGGGATGACTTTAAAACCGCAACACTACTCATTAGGATACATTCTTTTTGACAAAGGTAGTGCGAAGAGCGCATTTAACCAATTATCAAACGGCTTTTTTTCGTTGGTTAAGATTAAATCTGTGCTATTTGACGTTTAGAATCTAGCCCGCTAAAAAGTTGGATACAAATTAGGGTATAACTTTTAAAGTTGTGGTTCAATGGGAAAACATCAAAAATCATGGAGTCAGGAGGAAAAACTGATTATAGTAAAGTAACGTGAACTTTTCAATATCTATGCAGCCATTGGGGGGCAATACAGCCTCAATTCCAATGGTGCTGTAATACTAACTTTGGGTTTTCGTTGGTAAAAAGAATATGTACATATTGCAGCTAAAGAATGTGTAAAAGCATTAGTCGTTTTTCTGTGCCTTGTGTGTTCAAGAACCATTACATTTTTTTGAATACCGATCACGGTTTCAATAATGGGTCTTTTTTTAGCCATCTTTTTGGCTTCAAGAGGGATTTCTTTTGCTGACTTTTTCTTTGCGTTATTGCGTGGTTTGAGGTGTGCTGATTTAGCTGTCCTGCTCCCGAGAGGCGTAACCATTTAAAATTGGAGGGAATTTCTTAATTTTCACAATCACAATGGTAAAACAATGAAACAAAGCAAATTTAGCGAATCGCTGGTACTGTCTTAAAATGCAAGTTTTGAATTAGGATTTTTTTGATAATTTTGGGATTGAATCGGAATAGCTGCTTCAAGCGGCTATATCCTGCGTAGTCCCGCTTGTCGGGACTATTTTTTTGTCCATATTTTCTTGTTCTTTGACATTGTTGGAATAATTTGGGTTGTAATCTGTATTGTTTTTCCAAATAGCATAACAAAGGGTTAGTAACTTTTTTTGGACGGCTACATAGCCTTTCATTTTAATTTTAGTACGCTCAAAAACTCGCTCAAACAATGCTTGACAAGTTGGTTCGCCAAAGCGAACAGAGTTGAATGCAGGTAGGTGTAAAATACGCCTAATTCTGCTATTTCCTTTTTTAGAGATTCTTGTTTTTCCGACGCGATTTCCAGATTGGTTTTCGACTACGTCGTAACCTGCAAAACTGACCAGCTGACGAATATTCTCAAAACCAGTAAAACCGTTAGTTTCAGCCACGATGGTCGAGACAGAGAGTAATCCTAAGCCTTTTATTTTGCACAATTGCTCAATTCTGGGCTTCAAAATCGGGTCTTTATCAATCAACTTAGTGATTTCTTCTTTGGTCTCATCAATCTGCTTGTCATATAGTTTTATCAGTTTTTCTAAGTGTTTAAGCGTAAACTTATCAATTATCCGACTGTGTAAAACAGCATGTTTTTGGTTCTCAGATTGATTTTTCAATTCTTGAAGTGTTTGATAATGACGAGTTAACATTCTCAATTGGTAAATATTTTTCGATAGCGGCTCCCATAGTTTTAAGTTTTGTTCCAGCCCCATCTGAGCCAAACCTCTTGCATCAATTGAGTCATTTTTTGATTTATTCCCGATACTTTTTAAATAATGTTGGGCCTTGTTTGGTAAGACCACACTAACTGCCAAATCATTTTGAAAAAGATACCACGCTAACTGTTCGTGATAGACACCTGTAGACTCCATCACGTAGCGAATCGGTAGAGACTTATCTTTGCAATGTTTATCCACCCATGTTAAAAAACTTTCAAATGCCGTAGTTTTGTTTACTACTTTTCCACTTCCTTTGATTGTGATTTTGCCATTGGTATCAATGACTGAAACACATACTTGGAGAGTGTCTTTACTTACATCGATGCCCACACAATAGCGCAATAAAGTGGTCGAATTTTGAGTTTGTTTATTCATCGACAGGAGTGTTTTAAGTGTATTTTTTGCCTGACGGTTTTTCTCGAATTTTGCACATAAATGCAGGATTGTGGCACTCAGCTACATCCAATAGGTACTGTTCAAGTTATAGAGAAAAACAGGGTGAACAGATAGACCAGCGGTACAATATCACCTACTCAGAGGCGTATTAGCGGCGAGACTCGGACTGCTGTTCTCCCCTGCCAAACAACTACTCCAAAATTGCACTTTTTCCAACAATTTCAATGAACTTCAAAGATATGAGCGGCGAACCGCCTCAAATCGTAGCGATATTGGGTAGCGTAGGCAAAGACAAGAACATAGAAAATGTATGCCGCGAACATGGTATCTCACCAGCAACCTTCTATAATTGGAAAAGCAAGTATGGTGGCATGGGTACTGAGGAACTCAAGCGAATGCGGTCCGCCGCCCATATCTTTGAAGTTCATTGAAATTGTTGGAAAAACGGGGCGGCCCGAGCCGTACAATTTTGAGGTAGTTGTTTGACAAGGGAGGACAGCAGTCCGAGTCTCGCCGCTAACACGTCTCAAAGAAGTCGATGTTGTACCGCTGGTCTATCTGTTCGCCCTGTTTTTCTCATCAACTTGAACAGTACCTATGGATGTAATTTTTATATTACAATCCTGCATATATGTTCGGAGCGCCGATGCGACAAAATTCGAGGAAAACCGTCAGGCAAAAAATACACTTTAAACATCCCCTGACGATGAACAAACAGACTCAAAATTCAGCCACTTTATTACGCTATTGCGTGGGTATTGACGTGAGTAAGGACACCTTACAAGTATGCGTTTCAGTGATTGATACTAATGGTAAAATTACCATCAAAGGAAGCGGAAAAATCAGTAATAGAACGACCGCATTTGATAGTTTTTTAACCTGGGTAAGCAAGCATTGCAAGGATAAAAATTTGCCCGTTCGCTATGTAATGGAGTCCACTGGAGTCTATCACGAGCAGTTGGCTTGGTATCTTTTTCAAAATGATTTGGCAGTTAGTGTGGTCTTACCAAACAAGGCCAAACATTACTTGAAAAGTATCGGTAACAAATCTAAGAACGATACAATTGATGCACGTGGATTAGCTCAAATGGGATTAGAGCAGAGTCTAAAACTATGGGAGCCATTATCGAAAAATATTTACCAATTGAGGATGCTAACCCTTCATTATCAGACACTTCAAGAGCTTAAAAGTCAATCAGAAAATCAAAGACATGCTATTTTACACAGCCGAGTGATTGATAAATTTACGCTTAAGCACTTGGAGAAACTGATAAAATTGTACGACAAACAGATTGATGAAACTAAACAGGAAATCACTAAATTGATTGACAAAGACCCTATTTTAAAACCCAGAATTGTGCAATTGTGCAAAATAAAAGGCTTAGGTTTACTCTCCGTCGCTACCATCGTAGCTGAAACAAATGGTTTTACTGGCTTTGATCGCACCGGCGACCCGGAATATTCGCCAGATAGTCAGTTTTGCAGGTTACGATGTCGTTGAGAATCAATCTGGAAATCGCGTAGGAAAAACAAGAATCTCTAAGAAAGGGAACAGTAGAATCAGACGAATTTTACACTTGCCAGCTTTTAATGCGGTACGTTTCGGAGAACCTACTTATCAAGCCTTATTCGAACGGGTTTTTGAGCGTACTAAAGTCAAAATGAAGGGGTATGTAGCCGTCCAAAAAAAGCTGCTAACTCTTTGTTATGCCATCTGGAAAAACAACACAGAATACAAACCAAATTACAATTCCAACAATGTCAAAGAGCTCGAAAATATGGACAAAAAAATAGTCCCAAAATTATAAAAAAATCTTAATTCAAAACTTGTATTTTAAGACAGTACCAGCGGTGGGCAATGCAATTGTTTTGTGGAACATTGTTGGATGATAATGAAATGATTAGAGACAATTCTTTTGTGTCAAAAGCCCGTTCTTACCTAGGTAAACATGTGAATTTTGAAGAGTTTCAGCGGAAAATTATTGAGAATTGGCGTGACGAAATTCCAGATAAAACTATCTTATTACAAGATGCGACCTGTTATGAAGTTTACATCAGATTTCTCACCGACCCGGGCCGCCGATGCGGTTAAACTTTTATGGGAATCATGCCAATGGATTTGGGAGAAAATGATTCCAGAAATTTACCAGAGGAATAAACTTAAAGTACCTAGGAGTAAGTTTAAAGAACAACATAAAAAACACCTTATTTATAGTAAATTACGTAAAAAATCTTATCAAAAAACGAGATCTAGAAAGCGGGTGAGTTTATATCTTTTATCAAAAGGAATAATTGAATTACAAAGAATTCTAAATGAAACTAAGGCATTAAAATGGAGTACAAAAGAATCTAAAATTTTCAAAACTATTAGGCAAATATATCAACAACAAAAACATCACTATGATAATCCAAAAGTTAAAATTAGGGATAGAATTGTTAGTATTTACAAACCATATATTAGACCCATAGTGAGAGGCAAAGAAAATAAGCCAGTTGAGTTTGGTATAAAAGTTCATAAAGTCCAAGTCGGAGGTATTAAGTAACTGTTTAGGTACGCTATTTGCATAGATGAGATTATGGAAGAGTTGATCAAAGAAATATCAGACTTGAAGGCGTTAGTCAACCGCTTACTACTTCGTATCGAAGAGTTAGAAGCGGAAAATGCTGATTTGCGTCGTCAACTTAGCCAAAACTCCTCAAACTCACACAAGCCACCTTCAAGCGAAGGGTATGCAAAGAAGCCTCTTATTAAAGCAGCGCTTCCAAAATCGTCAGGTAAAAAGCCAGGAGGTCAGCATGGTCATACAGGCAAAACGCTTCAATTCGTAGCGAATCCTGACCACATTCATACGGCTTTGTTGCATGGCTCACTTAGTTCACAAAAAAGCACTGGATTAGGTAACTTTGAGATCGCCAAACCTCCAAAGT
>NZ_JBYFCK010000004.1:559104-603145 GCF_057652155.1 Runella sp. R0.1_18 | reverse complement strand
CTTGCATGTATTAGGCCTGCCGCTAGCGTTCATCCTGAGCCAGGATCAAACTCTCCATCGTAAATATTATAAAAATTCAATTTGACTGAATCCGTAAAGACTCACTATTAACCTTAACTTACTCATTATTTCAAAGAACCAGACCCAAATTTTCGGGCTTAACTTTTTAAGCTGTGTTCGATTTGGGATTGCAAAGGTCTGACTTTTAAATCTTATTTCCAAATATTTTTTCAACTTTTTTTATTTGTCGAAATTCTTATCTGAAATTTCTTTGCTTTTACCCTCTCTCATTGTTTGGGGTTGCAAAGGTCTGACTTTTAAATCTTACTTCCAAATATTTTTTCAACTTTTTTTATTTGTCGAAATTCTTATCTGAAATTTCTTTGCTTTTCCTTCCCTCTCTCGTTGTTTGGGGTTGCAAAAGTAGTAGGAGCAGGATGACTATCCAAGCTTTTTCTAAAAAAAAAGAGCTCTTTTCTAAAAGTTCTTTAAATCGTAAAATACTACCACCTTCATAATCCTATTTGGGGCGATTAACTTAGGATAAAGTCCACAAATCTTTTATTCCAAGAAACCGTTGAGAAGTAAACCCTTCACCATATTTCACTCCAATTGCATGTCCATACTCCTTGGCACGGGCTTCTATAAACTCTAAAAATTCTGGGGAAGAGATATAACTATTAGGTTCTGGACTGGTTGGATCATAGAATTGACTTCTAAAAGCACGAATAGCTTCTTCCTTTTTAGGCCAATAAGGAGTTATGTCAACCACAAAATCTGGTTTAATGTACCTATCCTGTATAAAGTGATATATGTATTTAGGACGCCAAGCCGACTGGGGCTCCCCATTTTCATCAAACGTAGCGATTTGGCGTAAGCCTGCTAAGAAACAAGCATCATAAATAAGCTTTGCTCCTCGCCCATGGTCTGGGTGGCGGTCATCAATCGCATTAGCCAATACTATCTCTGGTTGGTATTTCCTTATAAAAGGAACAATCGCCATTTGATGCTCCCGCGTGTTTTGAAAAAAGCCATCAGGTATTCCTGCATTGTCCCGAACACTCACTCCTAATACAGCAGCCGCAGCATCTGCTTCTTGTTTTCTTATCTCAGGCGTACCACGGGTTCCTAACTCCCCTTTGGTAAGATCTAAGATACCGACCGTTTTGCCACTTTGTAAAGTAGCTAATATAGTACCAGCGCACCCTAATTCGACGTCGTCGGGGTGCGCTGAGATTGCCAATAAGTCTAATTTCATCCTTAATGTATTATTTTACTCGAAGTCGTTGGCCTATTTTTAAGCGTGCTGTTAACCGAAGATGATTCTTTTGGGCTAACTCTGAAGTGGACATTCCATATTTGCTTGCAATCGTATCTAGTGTTTCTCCACGGCGAACCCTATGAAGCACTGTACGTTTTACTTTTGCTTTGCTAATATCAAACTCGCTATCTATTGAGCGCCCCCCTCGGAGGTGATCCCATACCTTTGAAGTAAGGACAAAACGTTCGTTACGAATCGTCTGTCCTGGAAAATCCCAAATCCATGCTGGGCTGAAGGGATTTCCTTCGTATCGGTTTTCGTAGTGGAGGTGGTCTCCAAAACTTCTTCCCGTATTTCCACCTAGACCTAACATATCTCCTGCCTTGATTAGTTGGCCTACCTCTACTGTAATCTTAGACAAGTGACCATACAAGGTTTCAAGTCCATTATAATGCCTTACTAAAACAAATCGACCGTATCCGTTTCCATCATAAGCAGTCACTCGGACAATGCCATCGTAAGTACTATAAACTGGGTCTCCCGTATTTAAGTCTAAATCCATTCCTTCGTGCCAACGCCCCCAGCGTGGGCCAAACTGAGATGTCACCTTTACTTCACTGGTAGGCAAGTTCCAAAAACGACCTTTGCCTGGATCAAACAAACGAAGCGAAATGTTTTCTTCAAACTCTAATGGATTCAAATTGTAGGGATCAATGGTACGTGAATCCCAAATAGCGAAGTAATCGGCAACCTGCACCCAATCGTCTCCTACTTGTACCGAATCAATAATTTCGGCCACGGAGGTTTCTCCCTCATCAATTGTCCCCGTTGTGTCATCTGCTACCGTTGGGTTCACCTGTTTGACAGGCTCAAAAGTGTTTGAAAAACGCATTTGGGGCTTTTCTACCTCAAATTCTTCAAACTCGTCTTTCTGAGGCTTGATGACAGGCGTACTTGGCGCTTCTGTTTTGTTGGGTTTAATTTTTGGGTTTTTTTTGAACAACCCTCGTTCTTGGGCTTGAAGATTTACTCCTAAACAAAGAGCAAACATTAGTACTAAAAGTAATTGGGCTTTCATCCGTCGTTGGTTTAGCCATTCTTTGAGAGGGGGGAACATATCCATGCCCACTCAAGGAATGGGAGTAAAACTTATAATTAAATTCGGTGAGCCATTAAAAAAAAGTAACAGTAAGCCCCATTTGCCTACTGTTACCAATTCAAAATTAATGTATGCCTTTTTCAGTTAAATAACGCTCTGCATCCAATGCGGCCATGCAGCCTGAACCTGCTGCGGTGATTGCTTGGCGATAAATATTATCTTGGGCATCACCACAAGCAAACACGCCTTCTACATTGGTTTTGGCACTTCCTTTTATTGTTTGGATGTACCCAGCATTATCCATATCTATATACTCTTTGAAAATTTCGGTGTTTGGTTGATGCCCGATGGCCACAAAAAAACCTGTTACATCAATCGTATATGATTCTTCCGTTTGAATATTCTTTAGTCTAACTCCCGTTACGCCTTGGTCGCCGAGGACTTCTTCGGTTTCGGAGTTCCAAAGAATCTCAATGTTCGGCGTTGACTTGACGCGGTTCTGCATTACTTGAGACGCCCGAAGTTCGTCGCGGCGTACAATCATATATACCTTCTTACATAATTTGGCTAAATAACTTGCTTCTTCACAAGCCGTGTCGCCTCCACCTACGATGGCTACATCTTGATTACGGAAGAAAAATCCATCACAAACGGCGCAAGCAGATACTCCATAACCATTGAGACGCTGTTCTGACTCTAGCCCCAACCACTTGGCTGAAGCTCCTGTTGCGATAATCACCGCTGGGCTTTCAATAAGCGTTGTATCATCAATCCAAACTTTGTGAAGGGTTGGATCAGAAAAATCTACTTTTGTAGCCAATCCATAGCGAATATCAGCCCCAAAGCGGCGCGCTTGGTTTTCAAAATCAATCATCATTTGAGGCCCTTGTACTCCCTCTGGATAACCTGGGTAGTTTTCAACCTCAGTCGTAATGGTAAGCTGACCTCCTGGCTGACCTCCTGTGTATAAAACAGGTGAAAGGCCCGCACGAGAAGCATAAATGGCCGCAGTATAACCCGCTGGGCCCGAACCTATGATTAAACAAGATACTTTTTCAGAAGACATTATTAAAAGCGTTTGATAAAATTGACGATGGTAGATTTGTCTTTAAGAACGACGAATCTATTCATTAAATTTACAATCTAACTTCCAAAATCGTTCATCGTCTTTTTGCAAGTTTTTGCAAGGCGGTTGCAAAATTAAGCAAAAAAGGCTGAGAAGACAAAGTAGCCCTAGTTACTCTGGTATATTTTAATACAGTATGGTTTACCATATTCTCCACTCTATGCGGCGATTAAGCTGTCGGTTTTCGTCTGAGGTATTCGGAACGATAGGTTTTGCTTCTCCCATCCCAACGGCTTTTATTCTTTCTTTGGCCACACCTGATTCAACCAGGTAGTCCACCACACTTTGTGCCCTTTTTTGGGAAAGAAGCTGATTTTGCTTTGCATCGCCCACGTCATCGGTATGTCCCGTGATCTCAATTCTAAGTGTTGACTGTGAACGAAGCTGCTCAATCAATTTGTTTAGTTCTGTTCGGGATTTTTCTTGCAACTCGGCTTTTCCCGTTTCAAAATAAATATTACTCAACACGCCATAAGCTTCTCTCTGAAGCGGCTCCAAAGCGATGTCCAATTGATACCCTTCCGCATTGTTCTTTTGACTATAATCGAACGACAAGCTTTTGTAAAAATATCCTTTGGCACTTACGTACAAGCCCCACTCACTGCCGTTGGGTAAGGTAGTGAGGTAATTGCCAGTAGTGGCATCAGACGACAGCAATTGTACGCGTTTGCCTGTAGTCAAATTCATCAATTCAATGTTGGCTTGAATTGGTTTTTTGGTACGAACATCGGTGACAACTCCTCGCAAGTAATTGGCCGTATTAAACCGTTTAGTCAATTCATCGGGCAAACGAAAACGGTACAGTCTCGATACACGCTGATTTCCGACTCGCTTTGCATCCAATGAATAGTAACCATACTTACCATCGGCGGTAATGACAAGCGCTACTTGGTTGTCGGAGGTATTGATAGGGTAGCCGATATTTTGGGGATTTTGCCAACCAGTAGCTGTACTATCCGCAAAAAACAGGTCGTACCCGCCCAATCCTTCGTGGCCTTCCGATGCAAAAAATAACGTCCGACCATTGGCATACAAAAAAGGAGAAGCTTCGTCAAAGGGTGTATTGATGGTTTTGTCCAAATTTTTCGCTTTTTCCCATTCTCCATTAGATTGTAAGGTAGTGTACCAAATATCTCGCCCGCCTACACCTCCTGGGCGGTCAGAAATAAAGTAAAGTAGCTGCCCGTCGGGGGACAATGTTGGTTGCGACTCCCAATAAGGAGAGTTAACAACCATCCCCAAGTTTTTTGGTTTTTCCCATTCTTCCCCTACTTTATGGCTAATGTATAGGTCGCAACTCCCATAGCCTTCTCGGCGATTGCAGGCAGTAAAAACAAGCGTTCTTCCATCGGCCGACAGCGTCCCTGTGCCTTCATTGTCAGCTGTATTAATTTTATCCGATACTGAAACGGGCGAACTCCAACGCCCATTTTTGTAGGTACAGATAAATAAATCTTCGTCGTTTTCGGGCTTTAGCCCCGTAAAAAGCAAGGTTTCTCCATCTCCTGTCAACGCAGGAAAATATTGCAGAATAAATTGATTGACCGTATCAGAAAGCTCTTCGGGATGAATCACGAGGGGATTGAGCGTAGCCTTTGCTCCGTAAATACAGGTCTGAAGCTGCCGTTGCGCTCTCTTTTGCGCAATGCTATTGGGTTTAAGAAACGTAATGTAGTGTTCTAAATCGTTTTTCGCTTGTGCATAGTCACCTTCACGCAACTGGTGCTCAATGAGGCGTTGATACGCCAAGGCAAATTGAGGTGCATCGGGCCTTAGTTGTACTGTTTTACGGTATGCCTGTAGGGCCAAGTCAGGTTGGGTAAAAACTTCATACAATTGCCCCTTACGAAAATACGCTTCTGCCAAGGTTGAATCATGGCGGAGCGCTTCATCAGCAAACTGCGACGCTTTTTCAAAGTTTTTTTCATTGTAAAACTTTGTACTTCTCTCCAAAGCCTCCGCTGCTTTTTTGTTGGTCGTCGGCAGATAGGAAGCTGGTGCTTGCGCAAAAATAGTACACGAAAATAATGTACCCAATATCCAACAGGCTACCACTCTAGTAAGAAGCCTATTAAACTTCCAAAAACAAATCGTTTCCCTCATCTTTAATAAAATCACAATAACCCTCCTCTCTTGCAAACTATTGTACGATTTTACACTCAACTCTACGGTTTTGCTGCCTTGCTTGCTCAGAACCATGCTGTACCAATGGCCTGCTTTTTCCGTAGCCTTTAACCCGTAGCCGTTGTTCTTCAATTCCTTTTTCAAGTAAGTATCTTTTGACCGATTCTGCCCTTTGTAACGACAATGTATAATTTACCTCCGCTGTTCCAACATCATCAGTGTGCCCTTCAATCACAAGTTGGGTTGCAACATTTTGTTTTAGATACTCCACTAAATGTTCTAGTGCCGAATAGGGTGCAACGAGTAACGCTGAGCTATTCGTTGTAAATAATGTGTGCTGCAAAACAAGATTTGAATCCACCTTAATCGGTGTCAATAGAATCTCCCAAGTTCCGTTTTGAAAAGACGAATCGGCGGCTAACCTAAGGTTAAAATGTTGAGAAAGGTAGTTTTTACGTTTCACCTCCACTTGAGTTTTTGCCTGTGGGGATACCACAAATAGAAATACTCCCGTCGAGTCATCTGAATGAAAAGTGGCGATTTGGCCCTCTTTTTCTGACACCCCTATCATGGCCTTTAAGGGTCGTTTTGTTTCTGAATCCACCACCCTACCTTTTACAAAGGTCATAGCAGGGCAAAGTTGCTTGAGCGAATCGGGTAAAGAATAATGACACAAACTACTGACAACTGCCCCATTTTCACTAGGTACACTTCTGTCATGATACGAATAAAACGCTTCTTGGCAATCGGGAGTAATATAAAACCCCATTTGGTCAGCAAAATCATTTAATGGGAAACCCAAATTTTGAGGGGTAGTCCATCCTGTATGTTCTTTTTTTGAAAGAAAAATATCAAATCCTCCCACGCTCGGCCAACCATCGGAAGCGAAAAACAACGTTTGGTTATTTGAATGTATGAATGGGGAAATTTCATCAAATTCAGTATTTATTTGAGCTCCCAAATTAATAGGCACACCCCACTCTCCAAATGTATTGAGTGATGTACACCAAATATCTTTTCCCCCTACTCCACCTTGACGGTCTGACGAAAAGTACAAAACTGTACCATCTGCCGAAAGAGCAGGTTGAGACTGCCAACCCTGTGAATTGACAATTGGCCCCAAATTATTTGGCTCGCTCCAAGCGTTGCCCGTTTTATAGGATATATACAAATCACACTTTCCAATGTTTGTTTTTCGATGACAGGCCGTAAACACCAGTACATTACCATCTGACGAGATAGAACAAGTCCCTTCATTGGTCGCTTTATTAATTTGTTCCGATACACTTTTGGGTTCTGTCCAGCCTTGAGCCGTTCGTTTACTAACGAATATGTCTTCATCGCCATTATTGTGCGTATAAATCAGGGTCTGCAAATCGGCCGTTAGGGCAGGATAAGACTGTGCTAGGGCCTTATTAATAGGAGAAGGAAGACGTTGGTGATTACCCTGTTTTTTGCTAGAAGGTAGGTGGTATTGAGCGTATTCACACTGCTTTAAATAGCGTAAAACGCTTCGATGAGCACTCGCCTTAGGCTGAAGGCTGAGCCTTAAATATCCTTTAAAATAGACCTCGGCGTCGGAATAGTGTCCTTTTTGAAGGTACCGCTTTCCTAAAATTTCATAAATTTTCAGAAAGGCTCTTTCGTTCGAATCGTTTTTTATCGCTTTTTCAAAATACGGATACGCATCTTCTTTGGTCTCTTTTGAGTCAAAGAGTAATTGCCCTATCCGCATGTAAGGAGCCGCAAAAGAACTATCTGTTTCAATCGTTTTTTTGTAGAGTTTCAAGGCTTGCTCTCTGTCAAAAGGGAGCATCCTCTCTGCCGAATCGTACAGTTTTCGGGTGCTGGCACTTACACGCCCGTTTTGAGCTAAAACACTTGGTGATAATAATAAAAAATAAAAGAAGAAATAAAAAGTACTAACCTTTATCCCCACGACCGACAAGTCGCCACCAATTCCTACGGTATATCCATGTATTTGTGCGTTTGCAAGGAGACGCGCCATTGGGGATGCTGTTTTACATACTCAACGATTAAAGGCGTCATTTCTTGCATTCGACTCCACTCAGGTTGGAGCAGAAGCACACAGTCTTTGTTGACACGAGCAGCGTGGTATTCGGCAAACTCAAAATCTGATTTGTGGTAAATAACGACTTTCAGTTCGTCGGCTTGCGCATAAATGCTCTCGTGCGGGTTTTTGAATTTTTTTGGAGAAAAGCAAACCCAATCCCACGTGCCCGAAAATGGATGTGCTCCCGAGGTTTCGATATTGGTCTCAAATCCAGCGTTGTGAAGTTCCGTGGTCAATGCTCCCAAATCATACATCAACGGTTCGCCTCCCGTTACGACAGCCATGCGTGCAGGATACTGCAATGCCTCGTTTACTATTTGTGTTAGTGTATGCTTGGGGTGAATATCGGCGTCCCACGACTCTTTCACGTCGCACCACACGCACCCTACATCGCAGCCACCCAAACGAATAAAATAGGCCGCTTTTCCACTATGATACCCTTCGCCTTGTAGCGTATAAAAGGCCTCCATGACGGGAAGTTGAAGTGATGGCGAGTCCATATTTTTGGGATTTTCTGTGAATGGTAAACGGTTCGCCAAATTGGCGAACCGTTTCGTAAAATAGTACTATGTTGGCCAAAATAACCAAGGTAATTATTTCAAATCTTGAATATCAAGCATTCCTACAGGCTTGCCACCTTCGGTTACTAAAATAGTATCAACGCTTGTTTTCTTAAAAAGTGCAGCGGCAGCATCCAACAGGGCCGTTGCTTCGATAGAAACTGGCATTTTGTATTCAAACTCACCGATGGCTTTGCTCAATACATCACGCCCTTCGCTCGACAATTTACGACGCAAATCGCCGTCAGTAAATACGCCTTTCACGCTTCCGTCGGCGTTTGTCACCGTTACAGAACCAAAACCAAACTCAGTCATTTTTACAATCGCATCTGCCAACGTGGTATCTGCTGATACCAATGGATTTACACCATTGATTGCTTCTCCTACTGTCACTGTGATTAGGCGCGTGTGTTCCACAAATTGCTGCGTACCAATGGCTGTAAAGCTATTTTCAGTCAACACTTTCATGATTTTCCAAGGCACCGTGATGGTGTGGCAACCTAAGTCAAGTGCATTCCGAACGTGCTCGGCATTACGTACCGACGAAAACATTACTTTTGACGAAGAGCCATAAAAGTTAACCATTTCGACGCATTCGCCAATCAATTTAATGGCATCATAGCCTTGATCTTGCATACGTCCTGCCAATACGCAAATGTAGCTTGCTCCCGCAGTCATGGCCATGTAGGCTTGTTGAATGGTGTAAACCAAGTGAACATTTACCATCATACCACGGTCACGAAGCATTTTACAAGCACGAACTCCTTCAAGAGAAACAGGCACTTTAAACACGGTTTTGGCTGGGTCAAGGCCCAATTCCAATTGCCGCTCGGCATCTTTTACAATGTCTTCGGCGGTATCACCCAACGCCTCAATCTGAAGAACAGGTACAATTTTCGACAATTTAACAATCATGCCATCGAGGTCGGTAACTCCCTCGCGGTGCATAAACGTTGGTGTAGTAGTAAGACCTGCTAAAAACCCAAGTTGGAAGGCCGTTTCTATTTCTTTAAAATCGGCAGAATCAAGATATAATTCCATTTTTGGTCGGTTTGTCCGTTGTTTAGTTATCCGTTTTCGGAACAAAATTTCGGCAAAGGTCGCAAAAAAAATGAAGGCTAGCGATAGTTCAACATCTTTTTGTACAAATGAGCAATGTATTGCGGGCTTCGTCCCATTTTAAACTGAAGAACGGCGACTAAGTTTGCCAACTGTACGCTCAACCAGCTATTTGTTTCGTATTTCCGTGCCGATACCACCACCTCTTTCGGGATTAGTTTGAATAGTTTGCGATGCGATTTCCACATTTTACGCAAAAAATCATATTCTTCCATAATGACATAACGTTCATCAAAGCCTCCCAAACTATTGAACAAAGCGCTGGTTACGAATAAGGTTTGATCACCACCTCGGACAAAAAGCGCGTCGAACCGCGTACAATAGCTATTGATTTTTAACAACCAGCGATCAGAATCAAACCGAAAACGGTACCCGCCCGCTTGGTAGCCTTCCTGAATAGCTTGGTAAATGTCATCGGCAAAACTTTCGGCTACTTGCGTATCAGCATGAACAAAATAGAGCACCTCTCCCGCTGCTCGCGCTGCTCCTAGGTTCATTTGTATCGCTCTTCCTCTTGGTGCATTTGGGACAACGACAGCACCTGCTTCTTGGGCTATACAAACGGTGTTATCTGTACTTCCGCCATCTACGATAATAATTTCTAGCACGTAGCAATCGCCATGTTTTTGAAGGCGATTAATCAAATTGTAAACGTTTTTTTCTTCATTTAGGGTTGGTACAATGACCGAAATAAATTTAGTATTCATATTCAAAACGCTTCACCAATTGTAAAATAATAGTTTCCTCCGTCACTCCCAACCGCGTAATCGATGCGTAGATTGAGGGCATCTTTGCGGTTGGCCACAAAACGAAGCCCTACCCCATGCGACATTTTGGGGTCGGCGAAGCGAAGAACGGGCTTGGAAGCGCCCATTAACCCCAAAGCTGTAAACCCTACCGCTTTCAAACGACCAATTAAATCTATCCGAATCTCGGCCTGCGTTAGAAGCACATTGTTATCGCGGAATCGCCCTTGGTAATAGCCACGCATCCGCTTACTTCCTCCCATTTCCGATAGCATATTAAAAGGTGGGTTACCCCAATTTAGACTACCATAAAGATTTGCCGCTACAATAATTTTAGCGCCTATCTTCTTAAACAAGGCGGCATCGGCTGTCAACCTTTGGAAAGTTACATTTCCCCCAAAAATAGGAGAATGTAACCAGTAGGCCGCATCCACAAACGCACCTTTGGTGGGGTAAAAAAGAACATCGCGGGAATCGTAAAACAATCCTAACCCCACGCCAGAAGTTTGTGAACGTGGCGCCCCTACTACTTTTCCTTGGGCAAATACGCCATTAGATTCCGTTTCTGTAATACGATAATCTTCATACTGATAACGCACTCCTAGATAGGTATTTGCGCTTACTTTTTTAAACGCATTCAAACGAATCCGTGGAAAATCTACCCCGTAGAGCTCCTTCGGAATAGCGTCTTTCCCTATTCCGAAAAAATAGTAATTGTACCGATAAAAGCCCAATTCACCATAAAAATAATATTTCCCGTTTTGCGGAAATAATTGGAACGGTAAATAGTAAAGCGATTGTTTCTCTTGGGTGAATACAATGCCAAGGCTCAATTGAGAGGGGCGTGCTTTTAGTGAATCTGTACGAAAACGAAACGTCGAAGTGATTGCACCTCCATACGCCCAACGAGTTTCGGGGGTGTAATACACCACTGGAAATGGAAGTAGATTCCACTGTTTTCGCTGGCTGTACGCAGTTTGGAGACAAACCCCACTCAAAAGGAATCCTGTCAATACTTTAACAATCAGGATATTTTTAAAGATTCGACAACGCATTGCTCTTAATCGGTGTTTAATCCATTATGACAAATACATTTTCTGCTAAAGAAGCCATTGAGGCGATGAATTATTGGGGACATCAACGTACTCCTTTTTTGTTCATTATTGATTTTTTAACCAAGCGCCCCGTAGTCATACCATTATCTGAAGTTGACCCCGAAGTCATTTTATTTGATTTCAATGGGTTAAACAATTGTACTGAAAAGCCTTCGCATTCTCCCAAATCATTTACATTTTCTAAATCACCACTTTCATTGGAGGAATATCTTCCCAAATTTGAATTGGTCACCAATCACCTAAAACGAGGCGATTCTTTTTTAACAAATTTATCTATTCCTACGCCAATACATACGAACCTCTCACTAAAAACGATTTTTTTACAGAGCAATGCTAAATATCGTTTATGGTGGAAAGACCATTTTGTTTGTTTTTCACCCGAAATTTTCGTGCAGGTAAAAGGTACTCGAATTGCGTCTTTTCCCATGAAAGGAACCATAGATGCCACTTTACCCGAGGCAGCACAGGTCATTTTGAACGATAAAAAAGAGGCTGCCGAACACGCTACCATCGTTGATTTGATCCGCAATGACCTCAGTATGATTGCTGATAAAGTGTGGGTCGAACGCTACCGTTATTTGGACAAACTCGAAACCAACCAAAAGTCGCTCTTGCAAGTAAGTTCTGAAATTGCAGGCACCATGTCCTCCAACTGGCAAGATTCTCTCGGGACGTGGTTGTTTCAATTATTACCCGCAGGCTCAATCAGCGGCGCTCCCAAGCCAAGTACGTTAGATATTATCCAACGTGCTGAAGGCTATGAGCGCGGCTATTACACAGGAGTTGCGGGAATATTTGATGGTGAAAATGTTGACAGCGGCGTACTCATCCGTTTTATTGAACAATCGGGAGAACAGCTCATCTTTAAAAGTGGTGGAGGCATCACAGCCCGTAGCCAAGTCCATATCGAGTACCAAGAAATGATTGACAAAATCTATTTACCTATTTCTAATGCCACTATTCATCGAAACCCTTCGGCTTTTCAACGGGCAGTTGTCTAACATCCGCTTTCACAATGAGCGCATGTACCGCACCCAACTTCATCATTTTGAAGGCGTTCAGGTCAAAGAGTTGGCCCAAGAAATTAGTATCCCTCAAAACCTTCAGTTGGGTTTGTTTAAGTGCCGTGTCACGTATGGGTTTTCGATTGAGAAAATTGAATTTGAGCCTTACCACCCTCGTACTATCCAATCGCTTCGACTTGTAGAGGCCAACGACATTTCGTACTCATTTAAGTACCAAGACCGAAGCAGTTTGAATGCACTTGCTACTCAAAAAGGTACGGCCGACGATGTGCTCATTGTCAAAAACGGCCACCTTACCGATACGTCGTACGCCAATATCGTTTTTTGGGATGAACGACAGTGGGTTACTCCTACAACTTTTTTACTCGCGGGTACGCAGCGTTCATTTTTGTTAGAACAAGGAAAAATTGTAGAAAAAAAAATTCGGACAGAAGACCTACCAAGGTACGTTTCTGCCCGAATCATCAATTCGATGTTAGATTTTGAAACTACTCCCCACATCCCACTGAGGAGTATTTTCTAATTGTTCATTATTTAGGCGGTACTAGCGCCTTATTTTTAGCTTTCGTCTTCTTAATAATCATAGGGATGCAAATATCTTCTGGGCAAATACACTCTGCTTCCACAATCGCAGGGCAGCAGTTTTTGGTTGGACATTGCCCGTCGGATACCTCAACGGTATAAGAGCCTACATCGCCCACTTCTAAGGTCTGCGAAGTAGCACTGTCAATTTTTGTACCATTTTTAAACCATTGGTATGTCTGATAACCCGCTGGGGCAGAGATAATCACCGTATCGCGTCTTTCAGGACATATTTTCAGTGGCACACTTACACAAGCAATGCCGTAATCATCTTCAGTAATGACTTTGTTTCCTGGCTGAGAGTCGCTGTCCAAACCTACCATTGATACAATTTCGGCTTCGTTACAAATCGACCCACCAATAAAGCCTCCCGTATTGTTGATTTTGACAGAAACAGTCAGGGTATCCGTTTGACCTGGATTGAGCTTCAACGGCCCCCACTTCAAAGTTTGCTGATTGAATACACCGCTTGTTGACGTTGCACTGACAAACGTAAAGTTGGCGGGCAAATAATCCTGTACATAAACACTGTCGGCGGCAGGAGTGCCACTTACACTTTTATTGGTTACGGCTATCTTAAACTGTACCGTATTCCCCACCTCTCGTCGGCAGTCACCTACCAGTGTTTTGGTAAGTTCTAGGTCTTTAAAAGGAGTACAAGTGCCACTATTGCTTATAGTGATATTCAGAATCATTGATTTTTGGCACGCTCCTTTCTTGTCTGCTATGCCATTTGGCTCCCACTTCATGTACAAACTAATGACCGAGTTAGGGCGGTACAATTTGGGATCCAATTCGGTAATTGATCCCCTAGCTACGGCATCCTCAATCAAGGTAAATTCATTAAAACCATCTCTAAACACAAAGGCCGAATCAGCGATAAAGTAGTAAGTTGCTTTTCCATTCGGGAAGTTTCGTTCTAACTGAATCTTATCGCCATTGGCACAGAGCGTGTCCAGTCGCATATCGTATTGTTCTTTGACTTCGTAACAAATAGCCCCAATACTCAGCGTATCAACGCCGTCGGTAGCCGCCAAAGCATAGCCATCTTGAGATTTATGCGCAAACTTAAATTCATATAAACCTAGCGAATCTGGTACTTCGGTAAAGAAATAATTCTTTTTACTTAAATCAATGGAATCAATGTAGCCTTCGCCATCGTCTTCATAAAGGCCGTAAGTATATACATTTTTCTTGGCATCAAACGGAATAATCGCCCATTTCCCCCCTGGAGTTGCTTTTATCGTCACTTTTTCTCGATATACGTACTTTGTATATATATCATCTCCTGGCAAGTATAAAATCGTTGAATCACAAGCACATGGATCAGAAATCTCAGGTGAAGTTGTTCGAAAAAATCCAATGTCCCAACGGGGATCATGCTGATTAGGAGCTAAAGTAAAAGTCGAAGATTTGTACACCGCTCGTTCGAGGTCATTATCCAAAGAATCATTTGTTCCTTTGTTTAAATCTGCAACGACAAAATCTGGGGCAGGATACGACACAGGATTAAACTTCACATAGTAATCACCTGCGGGGACGTCACCGATGTGGTATTTACCGTCCACGCCCGTTGTATCTGATTTGACAAAAGTATCGCTGGTATCGTACAATTCCATGATTACTCCCTTGGCAGGAAGCTCTGGCCCTAATATCGTTCCAAAAGGATCTTTTCTAAGGTCTTGAATACCATTTCGGTTCAAATCATACCAAGCATAATCCCCCATCGAAGCAGGCGGTAAATTGAGCATCCAACCAATGTCGAAGGTATAATTATTCTCGCTATTGTTACCCGTTTTAAACGCAATTATCGCGGCCGAAGAGTCGGCATTATAAACCGCATCTGAGTTACGTAAATTGCTTGTTGGCATTAAACTATCTATTGGCACCAGTTTCACTAACTTAGCTACTGTGTTTTCGTCAGCATTTGCCCTGAAAATGTTTGCCGAAGCAGGCACATTGGCTGGCAGGTTGGAGACTTTTATCCCTGCCGCTTGGGCTGCTTGGAGGACATTAGCAGCCCCAGTTCCTAAGATTTGAAGCGTACTTTGATGTATTTCGTACAGGTGATTTCTTTTCAAACCGCCCGTTACATTAAAATCAGAGAAATAAAACTGTCCACCGTTAGCTGTGGTATCGCGGCCTACTTCCGTTCCACCATTTTGCATATCATGGAGTGTCAATACAAGGCCATCCACACCAGGTTCATTCGGGTCTTGAATACCATCTCGATCGACATCAAACCAAACACGATTCCCAACAGAAAGTGGCGAAGGCTCACAAGCGGCGGTCAAGTCACCTACCCCTCCTGATTTTCCAAGCGACCCTTCACGGATGGAATAAACGGCATATCCTCTTTTACGCTTTCCTGTTTTGGTATCAAATACCAAAAATCCTGTTGCTAAATATACCTTGTGAAGCGGGTCAAAGGCTGAAGTAAAGATTTCATCGTCGCCTGGGATTTTAAAAATACCCCCGTTGGTAAGCTCTGCGTGTCCTACCGAATCTTGGCTGTTAATCCAGTAATCTTCAAAGAAAAACTCCCCACCACCTGGGCCTGCATCTTTATCATGGGCACTTTCAACTCCTGGACCACTTGGGCCATCAGCTACGTACGGCCCAGAAACACCATTGCTTTCCATGCTGTATGAGCCATCAGGATTACGTTGTGCACGGAGCAAGTCTCCGCTCATAAATCCGTAGTAGTTGAGTGTATCATCCGCCGCAATACCTGGCTGGTTTTGCCCTGTTTGTAAGCCACCTCTATCTAGCATCCCAATAAACATTGAACCATCATCATCGAAGTCAATGTCTGAAATAATTGGTTGAGGATTAACCAAGAAAGCACTCTTTGGATCGGGCGAGCCAAGCGGGTAATTACATTGTTTTGGAAAAATTCCAGACCACGGTTTCCAACTATTGATGGTATCGCAGCCTTGCGTTCCGTCAAGTGGGTCGCGCTTATAACCGAGTGGAAATTCAAAGATATTTTTAAACTGAGAAGTTTTAGGGTTAAACTCGTAAATTGCTCCTTTTAAGTCTTCCTTTTTCTGTGAAGTTTCGGCGGTACATACCACGCCAAGATACATTTTGTTACGGTAATATTTTAGCGCCCACGGAGCAAAATCGCCGTTAGAACAATTGGGATTAGGAATAGTATAACTTTTTATATTAGCAGCAGCTATTGACTGAGGAGCAGCAAGGGGCTTTCCTACATTAAAGCTATATAGTTTTTTGTCATACAAATTGATTAAATAAAGTGTATCCTGATAGCGTGATAGCTGCACCCCACCCATCCCCACTTTTCCCGCCATGTGGAAAGAAAGCGAATCGCGGCTTCGGGCTGTTTTGGATGCAGGCAAAATACTGAGTCCTGTAATAGGATCAAGGTGAGGGTCAGGTCCCGTATCAATTCCAATTGTTTTTACATCCAAGAACTCTTTTACCTGATTACCATTTGCCAAGTCAACATAATAGAACCCACCTGTACCCAAAGGCCCCAAACCCACGTGGCGTCGTACAATGGCTCCAACCAACATTCGACGTGAATCGCGTTGAAAGGAAGCAATCCAAGTAGAACCAATCTGCGCCGCAGTCGCTAATTTCACCATTGAGAAATCATCAACTCCTGCCAATCCACTTGCTTTGTGATCAAACAAAATAAGGGCTGGGTCATCTCCTGCCGAGCCTCCCGCGAGCGGGTCACCCATCACATAACAAGCCGTGGTAACCCGCAGCTCTTTTGCGGCAGGGCAAAACTCGTCATCGTTGGCAATTCCGAGGTCTGTTTGCAATGATGGAGCTTTTACAAACTGGACATCTGTCGCATTTTGTAAGCCTACCATACTTGGCGAAAACGTCTCGGGGAAATCGCTAAATTCAACCCGCGCCATGCTATCAACGGGTACTTGGCTTTGGGTGAAAGAATATTCTCCCAAGGCATTGGTAGTTGTTGTAAAAGGTGTGGGGTTCTTCCCTACAAACAATTGTACCCTAACGCCCGCGACGCCAGGTTCTGTAGGGCTAACGGCAGTTCGTTTTCCATTCAAATCGTAGTCGATATACACTACCCCCCTCACCTGAGAATGGGCGAGATTGGCTATCATTACCATTAATAGTGTACTCACTAAAAAGTAAGAAAAGTGGTTTGCCTTCATAATAAGGTGTAAAATCCTTTTCATTTTTAAAAAAATTTGGGGTAATCAAAGCACTTTTACCAAGTACCTTGAACGGTTTTGGTCTAATTTGTTCATCTGGCTGGGTTAGAAAATTACTTTTTGAGATGCCCGAAAAAACCCTTCGGCGAATTATATCCCATTGTTATTTTTTCTACTTTATCTATTTTGTATATAAAGAAATTAGAAAATCGGTTTATGTTTCTTAACATCTCTATTCGACATAATGGTATTTCAATTACCTTGCCACTCTCTGGCCTGTCACTAAAAAAATATCCATAAAAATTTCCCAGCTCTCCCCCACAAGCTAACGCTTTTATTTATAGACACTTATGACCATTTACTCAAAATCAACTATCTGTTCTTTAGGGAAAATACCCCCTACAAATGAGCTAACTTTAGAAATTATTCTCGCCACAAAAACAATGCCAATCAATTAGTTAGCTCCAAGAAAAACATAAACCCCGTTTTCATTTTACCACCTATCGGTACACTTTTTGAGACGGGGTATATTCATTTCATTTGGAAAGCATATCCAAGAATTTATCCAGCCTTCTTTTAGGCACTGCTCGGGGCGTGGCCTCAATCACTTGAAGTAAAATCCGCTGAATAAGGCTCAAGTATTTACTAGCTTTGGGTTGGTCAATTCCAAAGAAAGTTGCCAGTTGGTCTTGTCTCAAATTTCCGTTTAGATAAATAAGGCCAAAAAGAAGCGCGTCATGGGTATCTCCAAAAATGCTATTTTTCCGAACCGACGCCTGCCTGAGTCTCGCCACACCGTCGAGGGTGTACTCTGCAAAATAGGCGTTCCAAGCATCTCGAAAATACCCGTGAAGAAGCTCAAATTCTGAGCGTTTAAGTCCTGTAAGACGCCGTAGCTTTGGGTCGTCGGCCTCCAGGTCATGGTACCGTTGAATCATTTCCAAGTTCATAATTTTCATAGAGGGGTAAAAGTGATATTAGACATAACCCATTATGTCTAATATCTTGCCAGCTTGAAGTTTTTGCGGGGAAAGCGCTATCTTGCATCGTACATTCGGTTGAAAACAACGTGCAGATTGCAGAAAACGACGATTTTGGCTCAGAAGAGATAACTCTGTTTGCCGACCTAATTTTGCCCGTGCCTGTAGCCCAGTTATTCACCTATCGGGTTCCAAGGGTGATAAATCCATTCATCAAAAATGGTGCCAGAGTAGTAGTACCTTTTGGCAAAAATAGAGTAGTGACGGGTGTCGTGGCAAAAATCCACCAGACGCCTCCTACAAAATACCAAGCAAGGTACATCGCCGAACTCCTTGACGATGAGCCATTAGTAACACCTTATCAAATCGAACTTTTTCATTGGATTGCCGACTACTACTTGTGTACGGTGGGTGAAGTACTAAACGTAGCCCTTCCCTCTGGTTTGAAAATTACTAGCCAATCCAAAATTCAGTATAACCCTGACTTTGAGTACTACGATTTGTTGACAGAAGAAGAAGCCAATCTTTTGGAGGAAATCAAAAAGTACCAATCGCTCACTTACGAAGAGGTCGAGAAGCGTGTAGGTGCGACAAACATCAACCACATCATTAAGTCGCTTATTGGCAAGCGGGCCATTATTCTTTTTGAAGAAGTTAAAGAAAAATACAAGCCCAAAGTGCTCAAAAAAGTCAAGCTCAATGGTCGTTTTGAGACGCGCGAAAACCTGATGGAGCTGATTGCCCAACTTGATAAGTTTCCCAAACAACAGGAAATTATCATGAGCTATGTCAGCCAAATTCCGATTCAAAATGTGCCTTATTCTAATCGCGCGGGGCTTGAAAAGAGTTTTTTCACCCAAAACGATGCTTTCTCCGATTCGGCATTAAGTACGCTGATCAAAAAAGGTACGCTCGAAGAGTTTGAGATTACAGTTTCACGCTTTGCTGATGTGGCTCCTGATTTTTCGGAAGGTACCAACATCCACCTCACCACCGCTCAACAGCGCGCTTTTGACGAAATCATTACCCAATTCCAATCCAAAGACACTGTTTTGCTGCATGGTGTTACAGGAAGCGGAAAAACGGAAGTATATATTAATTTAGCCCAACAAGTACTCGCAAGTGGCTCGCAAGTCTTGTTTCTATTGCCCGAAATTGCCCTCACAACCCAAATTGTGGTTCGCCTCAAAAAAGTCTTTGGGGATAAACTCGGCATTTACCATTCCAAATTCTCCGACAACGAGCGCGTAGAAGTTTGGAAAGGGGTAGTTTCTGGCCAGTTTCAGTTGGTGGTGGGTGTACGTTCGGCTATTTTTTTACCTTTCGACAGTCTTGGGCTTATTATTGTTGATGAAGAACACGAAAGTTCTTACAAACAATACGACCCAGCCCCGCGCTACCACGCGCGCGATGTCGCCATTGTCGCCGCCCAACGCCAGCAAGCCAAGGTGCTGCTAGGCTCGGCCACGCCAGCGCTCGAATCCTATTATCAAGCCCTCAATGGACGCTATGGTTTTGTGCAATTGCTCGAACGTTATGGTAAGGCCAACTTGCCCGAGTTTGTGCTGATTGATACAAAAAAAGAACGTAAGAGTAAAAAAATGAAGTTTGAGTTTTCTTCTGTTTTAATCAACGAACTCCAAGAAGCACTCAATCGAAACGAACAAAGTATTATTTTCCAAAACCGACGCGGTTATTCTTCCTATTTACAATGTCAAGAATGTGGGTGGATTGGCGAATGTGAAAACTGCGCGGTTAGCCTTACTTATCACCAAAAAGACGCCGAACTGCGTTGTCATTATTGTGGTCACAAAGAGAAAGTACCCAAGCTATGCCCAAGTTGCAGTTCTACCAAAGTAAGAACGGTAGGCTTTGGCACTGAAAAGTTGGAAGACCAGCTCAAAATTTTCTTTCCAACGGCCCGCATTGCCCGCATGGATTTGGACACTACCCGCGCCAAAAATGCGTACAAAGAGATGATTGAGGACATCGAACAGGGCAACGTTGATATTTTGGTGGGCACCCAAATGATCAGCAAAGGGCTTGACTTTGAAAATGTCAGCACGGTGGGCGTATTTGACGCCGACCGAATGATTCATTTTCCTGACCTCCGCTCGGCCGAACGCGCCTTTCAACTTATCACGCAGGTAAGTGGGCGTGCAGGACGCCGCGCCGACCGAAAAGGGCGGGTTTTGATTCAAACAGGGAACCCTTCACAAAAGATTTTACAAAAAATTATTACGAACGATTATATCGGGATGTACGAGGAGGAAATCAAGGAAAGAGAGAACTTCAAGTACCCACCCTTTACCCGACTTATCAAACTGACAGTCAATCACTTTGACCAAACAACCGCCCTACAATCAGCCCAAAAATTGACCCAGCTTTTACTCGAAAAAATGGGTGAAGATAGGGTTTTAGGCCCCCAACCACCACTGGTCGAACGCATACGAAATAGGTTTTTGTTTGACATTCTTATAAAACTCGAGCGCGAAAAAGTTAATTTTAGGGCCGCAAAGGCTTTTATACTCGAAAAAGTTACGGATATTCTGACGGACAAGACCTTAAAAGGTACCGACGTGACTATAGATGTAGATTGCCTGTGATTGTACCCATCAAAACCTAACACGATGATTGACAAAAAAGCTAAAATTGTTGCTACCGTAGGTCCTGCTTCCGAAACGTCTGAAATGCTCCAAGCATTAGTACAAGCAGGAGTAAACGTATTTCGTCTCAATTTCTCTCACGGCACTCATGCCGACCACCAAGAACGTATCAACCGCATTCGTGAGAACAATGCAAAATACGGTTTTAGCGTCGGAATTTTACAAGATTTGCAAGGCCCTAAAATTCGCATCGGTAACGTAGAACACAAAGACGGTGTGAAAATTACGGCAGGACAAAAATTAGTTTTTACCAACGAAGAAATCATCGGTACCTCTGAGCGCGTGAGTACACCTTATAAAGGTATGTACCGCGACGTGCGCATGGGTGAGCGGATTTTGATGGACGACGGAAAACTCGAAGTAAAAGTAGTTGGTATTGAAGGAACAGACGTGGTGACCGAAGTTATTTACGACGGGATTTTGAAATCGAAAAAAGGCGTAAACCTTCCTAATACCAAGGTTTCGATGCCATCGGTGACTGAAAAAGACTACGAGGACTTGGAATTTGGTCTTCAAAACGACGTAGAATGGATTGCACTTTCATTTGTACGCTATGCTTCTGACATTCAAGAAGTAAAAGACTATATCAAGTCGAAAGGTAAAAACTGCCGCGTAGTAGCTAAGATCGAAAAGCCAGAAGCGATTGATAATATCGACGAAATCATCGCTATTACGGATGCTATCATGGTAGCTCGCGGCGACTTGGGGGTTGAGCTTCCTGCCGAAGAAGTACCTATGATTCAGAAAATGATTGTAGAGAAATGTAACCGTGCCGCCAAGCCTGTCATCGTGGCTACGCAGATGTTGGAAAGTATGATTGACGCACCACGCCCGACGCGTGCCGAAATCAACGACATTGCCAACTCCGTTCTCGATGGCGCCGATGCAGTGATGTTGAGCGCAGAAACTGCTTCTGGAAAATACCCTGTAGAAGCCGTAACAAGCATGGCCCAGACCATCAAGCGAGTGGAAGAAACCGAAGCCGCGAAAGATGCCAAAGAAACCAAAATTTACTTCAAGCACCACGCGGCAGTTAATGACCACAGCAGCGCTAATGTCCTCAACGACAACGTCGTCATGAGTGCTTGTCGTTTGGCACGTGATACCCAAGCTAAGGCAATCATTGGGGTAACTCGTTCGGGCTATACTGCGTTCCGTTTGTCGCACCACCGCCCAGAGGCCAATTTATACGTCTTTACTTCTAACCAACGATTGATTGACACGCTTTCTTTGTATTGGGGAGTAAAAGCTATTTATTACGACCGCGAAGGTCTTTCAAGCGACGACCTCATCGAAGACATCAAAAAAGTATTGGTTGAGAAAGGCGCGCTCCAATCAGGTGACGTCTTTGTCAATACCCTCAGCATGCCTGTCACAGAGCATCGTAAAACAAATGCAGTGAAGCTAAGCATTGTTGAATAATCAGAAAGACCTGATTGAAATAAAAGGAAAAAAGGGCAATGACGCAGCAGCGTTGTTGCCCTTCTTCTTTTCTAGGTGTTTGATGTTTTGCTGTATTTCCACTTAAAATACAGAATCACGAAAGAAAGCATCAAAGTAACGGTATTGGCAGCGACAACTGGAAATGAATGCGTCATCAGTCCGTAGGCTAACCAAAGCGCTACGCCCACGGTAAAAAGTAAAAACATGGCCAAAGAAACGTCCTTTGCCGATTTTGTTCGATATATTTGCATCACTTGTGGAACGAAGGCAACCGTCGTCAAAATTCCTGCGATGTACCCTAATGTCTCTAACATGGCTTTGTGTATTTGAGTCCTTTTTACTATTTATCGGAAAAGTTATAGAAAAAGTTTCTTATCAACGCAAAGTTCTTTAAATAATACAATAAATGATTATCAGAACAAAAAATAGTGTCATTCTCGTCTCAATTATTATCCCCTCAAGGGTGTGAGCAAGGCGCGTGTGTCCACAAAACAAAAAAGCCCCTTCTCACACCAAGAAGGGGCTTTTTTATTGTCCGCAAGCAAAAAAAACGACTTTTGTTTGGAAAATAAAAACCAACCCTATTTATTTGTAACGCAATTACGCAATTAGCGTAATTTCGCTCATAGAAAAAATTTGCTTTAAAATGTTCACTATAACAGGCGTGGTCGTGGTCCTCATTATTAGCATCCAAACGGTGTGAGTGAAACCCGATTGCCCTCCAAAGCCTCACTCACACCAACAACGAGTGAGGCTTTTTTGTAAAAAACCTTTCTATCATGTCAGAGCAACTAAACAAATTCAGCCGCACACTTACCCAAGAAGTAACCAACCCCGCCGCTAAAGCCATGCTTTACGGAGTAGGTCTAACCCAAGAAGACATGCAAAAAGCCCAAATCGGGATTGCAAGTACGGGTTACGAAGGAAATACTTGTAACATGCACCTTAACGGGCTTTCGGTGCACGTCAAAAAAGGAATTCAAGAAAACGGTATGGTGGGGCTTATCTTCCACACCATTGGAGTATCTGACGGAATGACCAACGGAAATGCTGGAATGAGCTACTCGCTCCCCTCGCGTGACCTCATTGCCGATTCGATTGAAAACGTAGTAGGTGCACAATGGTACGACGGCGTAATTGCGGTTGTAGGTTGTGACAAAAATATGCCAGGCGCCATGATGGCCCTCGCTCGTCTCAACCGTCCAGGAATGCTCGTGTACGGAGGAACTATCCGTACGGGAGAATACAAAGGTCAAAAACTTGATATTATCTCCGCGTTTGAAGCCCTTGGAAAGAAATTTGCGGGAACCATCTCGGACGAAGATTACGAAGGTGTGATTCAAAACGCAATCCCAGGCGCTGGAGCTTGCGGTGGGATGTACACAGCCAATACAATGGCTAGTTCGATGGAAGCCATGGGACTTACCCTTCCCAACTCTTCGACCTACCCTGCTACGCACGAAGGTAAAAAAGCAGAGTGTATTGCCATCGGCGCAGCCATGAAGCAGTTGCTCGAAAAAAATATCTGCCCACGCGACATCATGACGCGCAAAGCGTTTGAGAATGCCCTTACGGTAGTCATGGCACTTGGTGGCTCAACCAACGCCGTATTGCACTATTTGGCCATTGCCCGCGCGGCCGAAGTTGATTTCACATTGAAAGATATTCAAGATATTTCGGATCGTACACCATTGATTGCTGACCTCAAGCCATCAGGCAAGTACTACATGGAAGATGTATTGGCAATTGGTGGTGTACCAGCCATCATGAAATACCTCCTCCAAAAAGGACTTCTCCACGGTGATTGTTTGACCGTAACGGGCAAAACCATTGCCGAAAACTTAGAAGATGTCCCTGAATTAAGTTTTGATACCCAGAAGATTATCTTCCCGCTCGAAACACCTCTTAAACCAACGGGGCACTTGCAAATTTTGTACGGGAACTTGGCAACGGGCGGTGCTGTAGCAAAAATTACGGGCAAAGAAGGCGAGCGTTTTGAGGGAATTGCCAAAGTATGTGAGCGCGAAGAAGAAGTGATTGAATTCATTTCTAAAGGCGAAGTGAAGGCAGGCCACGTACTTGTGATTCGCAACGAAGGCCCGAAAGGCGGCCCAGGAATGCCCGAAATGCTTAAACCTACTTCGGCAGTAATGGGTGCTGGACTTGGTGATAAAATCGCGATGATTACCGACGGCCGCTTCTCAGGAGGAACGCACGGTTTCGTGGTCGGTCACGTCACACCTGAAGCCTACCTTGGCGGAAACATTGGATTAGTACAAGATGGCGATAAAATTACGATTGATGCCGTCAACAACGTACTCCAATTGCACGTATCCGACGAAGAATTGGCTGAGCGTCGTAAGCTTTGGAAACAACCAGAGCCTCCGTTTACAAGAGGTACATTAGGTAAGTACATCCGCAATGTGAAATCGGCAAGTGAGGGTTGCGTAACGGACGAAGCGTAGTGTCATAAGTTACTCAATTCTGATTTAGAATAATCTACAATTAGAATTGAGTAACTATAATAACCGTCTAAAATAAGAACATAAATTTAGATTTGACATAAAACAATAAAGTCACTATTTATGAAGTCATTATTTTTTACTCTTTTGCTCAATTTTATAGAGTTGGGACAAAAAGAATTAAAATGTGTATATACAACAGGTATATTATACAAAAATGGCAAAATGGTTAGTCGTGTAAATAGAGATTTTGATACAAATTTAAATTTAGTAAAAGCCACTACTTTTGAGTATTCCGAAGATGGTAGTGAGCGCATATTAATTGAGACAAGATTAAATGAATATAACAATTATGGTAACCTTATAAAGACAACAATAAAGTTGGATGGAAAATTAAAAGAGGTAAGAGCTTTCCACGATAATCAAGAATTAAAAGAATCAATAATTTTTGACAGAGACGAGTTAGATAGTGTTAGAAGGCAATTTAACATATTTGGTAAGTTACTAAAGGAGAAAAATATTCATAAGGAAAAATATATTACGATTGAATATAACTCTAAAGGCAATATTCTATTACAGACTACCAAAGTCAACTTAACAAATTATTTGGAAATAAAGACTTATGAATATAACAATTTTGATGATTTAATAAAAAAGACGACTTCGATTGATATTAATGGAACAAAAAAAAACAACACAACAGAGTTTTTTTACTATGATAACAATAAAAATCTTCTGCAAAGTATAAAAGGAAATTCTTATACAAAATACGAATATAATCACAAAAACTTATTAGTAAAAAAAGAAATATACATCGATAATATATTACATAATGACACCCATTATGAATATAATGAGCAAGGGAAAATAATAAGAGAGTTAGTTGCCGAACGATCTGAAACACGAATGAATGAATTAATGTTAAGGGAGGAATACCAATATGATTCTAGGGGAAATATTGCAAAACATCTTACATATCAACCACTTTACCCTAAATTTGATGAAGCATATTTATTTAGTGAGATTATTTATGATGAATATGGAAATAGTATTGAATCAATATATCATGAAAGAGATGGGAGTTACACGAAATCAACAGGTACAACTATATGTAAGTAGCATGGGGAAATTTTTTGTTACATTTAAATTTACAATTAAATCCTAATGAACGCACATAGAGAAATAGTAAAGCCTATAGGGTGAACCATAAGTTTAGAGTTACCAGAAGAGTTTATTCTTGGTGACCAAGTTGAGGTGATTATTCTCCCTCTCAACGAGGCGTCCGTTAAAAAAATCAAAAATGACCTTAGACGTTTTCGTGGAGCACTTGCTCATTTACCAGCGAAAGGAAAGAAGGAAATGGATGATTTTTTAAAAAATATTCGCAACGAATGGGAGCGGGATATTTAATTGATACATCTGGTTACAGTCGTTACTTAGATGATAGGCTATCCATACTTTACTATCTACCAATGATAGTGATTTTTTGAAGGTACCTAAGTTGAAATACAAGTCATTGAACACATAAAATCCCCAAAACCATGGGAAATTACATGACTATGGTAGCTGCGCAAGATGCCGCTACGCTCGAAGAAGTACAGACACCAGCGCAAGCTGAGGCTCCACGCTATTTGTCGGGGGCGCAAGCCCTTATGGAGTCGCTTATTGCCGAAGGGACAGAGGTGATTTTTGGCTACCCAGGGGGAGCTATCATGCCTACCTACGATGCCCTTTTTGACTACACCGACCGCCTTGACCACATCTTAGTGCGTCACGAGCAAGGAGCAGGTCATGCGGCACAAGGCTATGCTCGTACCAGTGGCAAGCCTGGGGTCTGCTTGGTAACATCTGGCCCAGGGGGCACCAACTTAGTCACGCCTATCGCCGATGCCATCATCGACTGCACGCCGTTGGTCTGCATTATCGGACAAGTAAAGTCAACGCTGTTAGGTACCGACGCATTTCAAGAAACGGACATTATTGGCGTAACTACCCCCGTCTGCAAGTGGAATTACCAGATTACCAACGCCGACGATGTTCCAGCTATCATCGCCAAAGCTTTTTACATTGCTAAATCAGGCAAACCTGGCCCAGTAGTCATCGACTTCACGCGTGACGCGCAAGTGAGCCCGATGACCAAACCCTACGAATACAAAAAAGTAGAGACGCTGGCCAGCTATAAACCCCGCGTCATTCCGAAAGATGAGCACCTCGAAAGGGCAGCACAGCTTATCAATAACGCCCAACGCCCCTATGTTTTGTTTGGTCAAGGGGTGCTGATTTCGGGAGCCGAAGAAGAACTAAAAGCCTTTGCTGAAAAAACCGATATCCCATGTGCGAGTACCCTTCTCGGGCTTTCGGCCATGCCAATTGACCACCCTAATTACGTGGGTTGGCTCGGAATGCACGGCAACTACGGACCAAACGTCTTAACGACACAAGCCGACGTGGTAATTGCGATCGGAATGCGTTTTGATGACCGCGTAACAGGCGATGCGACCAAGTACATTCGCCAAGCCAAAGTCATTCATATTGAAATTGACCCCGCCGAAATTGATAAAATCATCAAGGCAGACGCGCCCGTGGTTGGGGATGCCAAAGAAACCTTGAAGCGTCTTTTGCCATTAGTCAAGCAAAATAATCATGCCGCTTGGCGTAATGAGTTCAAAAAATACGATCTCATCGAAAACCAAAAAATTACGCAACGTGAGCTTACTCCCGAAGGCCAAATCAAAATGGCAGAGGTAGTAAATATGCTTTCTGAAAAAACCAATGGGGAAGCGTGCGTAATTGCCGATGTAGGTCAACACCAAATGATTGCGGCGCGTTATTACAAATTCAAAAACCCTCGCTCCTATATCGCTTCGGGCGGCCTCGGAACCATGGGTTTTGCCATTCCTGCCGCTTTTGGTGCTAAAAAAGGCGCTCCTGAGCGCGAAGTTGTTGCCTTTATTGGTGATGGTTGTTTCCAAATGACCATTCAAGAACTTGGGACCATTGCGCAAAGTGGCCTCCCTGTGAAGTTGATTATCCTCAACAACAATTACTTAGGCATGGTACGTCAGTGGCAACAGTTGTTTTTTGAAAAACGCTACTCGTTTGTGGAGCTTCAAAACCCCGATTTTGTCACCATTGCCAAAGGTTTTGGAATTGCTGGACATACCTGCTCAGACCGCGAGAATTTGGGCGAATCACTCGACCGCCTTCTCCAGTCAGACAAACCTTACTTGTTGGAAGTGATAGTTGAAAAAGAAGAAAACGTTTTCCCAATGGTACCTGCGGGTGCGGCCGTTGCCGATATCCGCTTAGACTAAACGAGGGCTATGACCACTTACACAATTTGTATATTCACAGAAAATACCTTTGGGTTATTGAATAAGATTACGGTCATCTTTACCCGTCGTCGTATCAATATTGAAAGCCTGACCGTATCCGAAACCGAACGCCAAGGCGTGTCGCGTTATACCATTACCATCAAACACGACAAACGCGAAGAAGTCGAAAAACTTGTTCGTCAGATTCGGAAAGTCGTCGAAGTACTTGCCGTGTTTGGTTATTTAGATGACGAAATCGTCTATAACGAAATTGCCCTCTTTAAAGTCGCTACGCCCATTGGTGGCAAACCGATAGACATCGAAACCATCAACAAAATTTACAAGGCGTGGGTGGTATATTGGGGACTTGACTACGTAGTGATTGAAAAAGCGGGCAATGAAAACGAAATCTTGGATTTCTTCCGCTACATCAAGTCGTATGGTATTTTAGAGTTCGTAAAATCAGGTAGAGTAGCCGTTGGAAAAACTCCAGCTGGCTTGGTCGAATACCTACCCGAAGAAGTACATTGGGAGTATTACGTATAAAAGTGCGTTATTTGCAGTTCTTTTCAAATTAATACATGGAACAACTGCAATCTCTCACTACTCCTTTTAAGGGATTAGAAGCCCGACTTAAAGCGTTCTTTGACAGTAGATTCTGGCAATTCAAGGTATTATTTTTATCCTTGGCTATTTCAGTGAGTACTTTGTTGGTATTCAATTTCATCTTTGTTGACCGTGGCTTTCGCGATTTATACCAAGAAATGCGTCACCCTGGGTCGATAGGTGGTTTTTTTTGGGACGACATCATCAAGCAAGGTGCTGACCCATTGACACCCAAAGATTACGAAGCAGGCTCACACGAAGCCAATCAAACGTTTCGACTTACCGTACCACTCATTGCGTATGCCTTGCACCTCAATGTCGCAGGTTTATACTTGCTTCATGTCATTGTAGGATTGGTATTTTTGTGGTTAGTTATTCAAATCACCTACCAAATTCTCCAAAGTCGGTTATTGGTGTTTTATTTCCTGACAGGCTTTACGTCCATTTATGCAGGTGCTAATTTTTACATCAATTACCTGGGTCATGCCGATGTGTTTCCGTTTTGTTTTTTAGCATTGGCTTTTTACCTACGTAACCCGTTTTGGATGCTTTTGTTTACCCAATTGGCTTTTTGGTGCGACGAACGAGCCATCATCAACTCCTCCTACTTGGGGTTATGGTTTGTGCTTCCAGTGCTAAAAGAAGTAATTGAAACCAAACAATTTCGCCTAAAACAAATTCCTCTTCAGGCAGTAGCATTGGTGGTAAGTGCAGGTTTGTATTTGATTGTTAGGCAATGGCTATCAAGCACCTATGGCTTAAAAGTAGGCCATGACAATGCGCTTTCTCACCGTACTACTTGGTGGAGTTTGAGTATTTTAGGAGATAAGTTTACGCGAGGCTTTGAAGGATTTTGGCTAATTATTTTTGCAGGCATGACCGTTTTGGTTATGCTCAAAGATTGGCTCACGTTTGGGTTGCTGCTAGGGTGTTTTATGGCTACCGCAGCCATTGGTATCATGGTTGCCGATGGCACACGGTCGCTTTCGTTTGGTTACATGATTTTCTTTTTCATGCTTTCCACCTTACGAAAGCACATTCCTGTCTCCCAGCTCACCTATTTGTTGATAGTAAGTACCCTCATTTCACTTATGCTTCCTATCTCATTCCCTTAGCATCATATGGCAAAAAAGCTCGCTCCAAGTGCGGTTATTGCCGCTTCACCATCAAAAAATTGAAAAAGCAGGTTCAGATTTTACCGTTATGAACGGTCAGTTTTTCAAAAAGTATTTTACGGTATTTTCAACAGTGAAAATATCTTTATTAAGAATGGCATTCAACTACCTGAACGGGTATCGTTGTTGCTTAGTTGGCAGAAGAAATAAAACCACAGTTATTGTATTACCCAAATAAACAAATCAATTCAATGGCACAAATCAATTTCGGCGGGACCGTAGAAGAAGTAGTAACCCGCGAAGAATTTCCTTTAGAGAAAGCTCGTGAAGTATTGGCAAACGAAACTATCGCGGTAATCGGTTACGGTGTTCAAGGTCCAGGCCAAGGCCTTAACATGCGCGACAACGGCTTCAACGTCATCGTTGGTCAGCGTAAAGGCAAAACATACGACAAGGCAATCGCTGATGGTTGGGTACCAGGCGAAACACTTTTCGAAATCGAAGAAGCCTTGGAAAAAGGTACAATCATTTGTTTCTTGTTATCGGATGCAGCCCAAATCGAATTGTGGCCAACCGTTAAAAAATATTTGACTGCTGGTAAGTCGTTGTATTTCTCACACGGATTCGGGGTGACATACAATGACCAAACAGGTATCGTTCCTCCAGCTGACGTGGACGTATTCTTGGTAGCTCCTAAAGGCTCAGGTACTTCACTCCGTCGTTTGTTCGTAGAAGGAAAAGGTCTTAACTCATCGTTTGCGGTATTCCAAAATGCTACTGGCGAAGCCCGTACGAAGTGTATCGCAATGGGTATCGGCGTAGGTTCAGGCTACTTGTTTGAAACTGACTTCTACCGTGAAGTAACTTCTGACCTTACAGGTGAGCGTGGAACATTGATGGGCGCTATCCAAGGTATTTTCGCGGCTCAGTACGAAGTATTGCGCGAAAACGGCCACTCTCCGTCAGAGGCGTTCAACGAAACGGTAGAAGAATTGACGCAGTCGTTGATGCCATTGGTAGCTGAAAACGGAATGGACTGGATGTACGCTAACTGCTCAACTACCGCTCAACGTGGTGCGCTTGACTGGTGGAAGCCTTTCAAAGAAGCGACTAAGCCTGTGTTCCAACAACTTTACAACTCAGTAAAATCAGGCGAGCAAGCCAACATCTCAATCACTCGTAACTCGCAGTCAGACTACCGCGAGAAACTTGAAGTAGAATTGGCCGAGCTTCGTGATTCTGAAATGTGGCAAGCAGGGGCAGCTGTTCGCAGCTTGCGTCCAGAGCGTAACTAATACTATTAACCTCGATAACCCGTTCAAACCCTTGCCGAGGTTGTTATAGTATCTTTATTTGAGAATATAGAAAATCCCCCGAGTTATGTAACTTCGGGGGATTTTTGCAACTACCCAACTTCATCTATTTCTATGAGCCTTGCACCCGACAAACATAAAGCCAAAAATGCCGATTTTCCGACGTTCGACAATATATTACAAGCTGCCGAACGCATTCGTAAAGTCGCCAAACACACTGATTTAGAGCTTAATCTCAACTTTTCGGAGCGATACGAAGCCAATATCTATTTCAAGCGAGAAGACTTGCAAGTGGTTCGTTCGTACAAAATCAGGGGAGCGTACAACAAAATGGCCAGTTTATCGGCCGAAGCCCTCGAAAAAGGAGTCGTATGTGCTAGTGCAGGAAACCACGCGCAAGGAGTAGCCTATGCTTGCAATAAGATGCAAGTACGCGGGACGATTTTTATGCCAAGTACGACCCCTGCTCAAAAAGTAAAACAGGTGAAGTTGTTTGGAAAAAACCAGATTGAGGTTGTCCTCCACGGCGACACCTACGATGATGCTTATCACGCTGCGAAGCACTTTTGTGAAGCACACGCCGCTACGTTCATTCACCCTTTTGACGACGTGCAGGTGATGGAAGGCCAAGGCACTGTGGGTTTGGAAATTTTCCGCGATGCAGATTTTAAAATTGACTACTTACTTTTTGCCATCGGTGGCGGTGGACTAGCTTCGGGGGTGACTACCGTTTTTAAACAACTTAGTCCAGCTACCAAGCTCATTGGGGTAGAACCCGTAGGCTCTCCCACGATGCACACGGCCATAAAAGAAGGGCACGTCGTCACGCTCGACAACATTGATAAGTTTGTGGACGGAGCCGCTGTGAAGCGTGCAGGAGAGCATACATTCGAGGTGTGTCGCAAAAACTTGGACGATATTTTACTCATTCCCGAAGGGAAAGTCTGTTCCACGATTTTGCAACTGTACAACGAAGAAGCCATTGTGGTTGAGCCCGCAGGAGCGCTTACCGTAGCCGCACTTGACCAAATCAAAGACGAAATTAAAGGCAAAGATGTGGTGTTATTGATTGGAGGCGGCAACAACGACATCACGCGCACTGAAGAAATTAAAGAGCGTTCGCTCCTCTACGAAGGCTTAAAACACTACTTTATTATTCGCTTTCCGCAGCGTTCGGGCGCATTCAAAGAGTTTTTAAACCACGTGCTCGGCCCCAACGATGACATTGCTCACTTTGAATATTCTAAAAAAACCGCGCGTGAACGAGGCCCTGCTTTGGTAGGAATCGAACTGAGAAACAAAGAAGATTTTGAGCCACTTTTGACCCGTATGAAAGAGCACAATATTCAGTTTGAGTACATCAACAATAAACCTGATTTGTTTGAGTTTTTGATATAAAATTGGTTAAAATCATGCAAAATCCAGTACAAAATAAAGCTCAATTATTTGACCTTATCAGTCAATACAAAACCAGTATTCAGCAATTTGGGGCTGTTCGTTTGGGCTTATTCGGCTCGTTTGTACGCAATGAACAGAACCATGAAAGCGATATTGATTTCTTGGTGGAATTTAAACAGGACATGAAGAAATATAAAAATTTAATAAAACTTGCGACTCTTTTAGAGGAAGTAACTCAACGAAGAATAGACTTACTTACTTGGGAAGGTATTGCCCCTTTTGTACAACGTGAAATCGAAAAAGAAATAGAATATGTCTCCTTCACTGATTGAATACTTGGAGCATATCCAAAAGGAATTAGATTTTTTAGTCAGTAATAGCAAAAGAATAGACTATGAAACGTTCCTCAACGACGATTTTATCAGTAGAGCCTTTCTACGAAGTCTAGAGATTATTGGCGAAGCAGCAAAAAAAGTACCTGACGAAATTCGTTATAAATACCCCGAAGTTGAATGGCGAAGTATGGCTGGACTTCGTGATGTGCTTATCCACCAATATTTTCAAGTGGATTATAGTTTGGTTTGGGATGCGATTCAAGAAGAAGTGCCAACTGCAAAAGAATGGATTGATATTATACTCGAACAAGAAAGAACGAATGAACTTTGATTTCAGAAAATACCACGTGCGCGCCATCAATGCCCGCGACGAAGCCGAAAAGGCGGCCATCAACCAAGAGTTGAAAGATTTGTACGACACGTTGTCTGATGACGACAAAAAAGTGTTCAATGAAGAGTTACAGAAGTTTTTGGTCTCTCAGTACAAAGCCATCGGCGATGAGTACCAGGCGCTGAAAGATGGCGGCGCGTTAAACTAACCTCGGTTAACGGTTAACAAATAACGATTAACTTTCCCCCATGCTTCGCGTCCCTTCTTCCATCAGCGCCCAACAGTTTCAGTCTCTGAAAATTCAGGACACGACTTTTGTGGCCTACCGAAGCGACGTGTATCCCGAGCGTAACGAGATTTTCTTTGAAGAACACGCCGTCGTTGTAGTACTGGAAGGAGAAAAGAAGTTTATCTCCCCCAACCAAGACCTGCACGTGCGCAAAGGACAAATTTTATTTTTCCAACGGGGCTGCTATTCCATGAACGAATCCATCGGAAGCGATTACCGCAGCCTTGTTTTTTTCTTTCACGAAAAGCTACTGAAAGAGTTTGTAAGCCAAAATCAATCGTTGTTCGACAAAGCAGACGTCGAAAACCCTCAGCCTATTTTGGCGTTACAATCCTCTTCGGCCTTTGAAAAGTTCATTGATTCCCTTTTTCCCTATTTCAACTCACAAACGCCCTACTTGAACCAGTTTCTACGACTCAAGTTTCAGGAGCTGCTGCTTCACTTGTTGGAAATCGACGGCTCCAATCAGCTCAAAACCATCTTGTTTAATATTTACAAAGGGCAAAAAACAGACTTAGAATACCTGCTCAACAACTACTATCTGAAACCGCTTACGATAAGCGAATTAGCCCATCTTTCAGGCCGAAGTTTGTCAGCCTTCAAACGCGAATTTGAAGCCCAATTTCACGCCTCTCCAGCGCATTGGATTAAACAAAAACGCCTCGAACAAGCGGCTTTTTTACTCAAAAACGCCAATAAAAACGTATCCGAAGTTAGTATGGAAATTGGCTATGAGAGTGTTTCCCATTTTATTAAAGCTTACAAAGAGAAATACGGGGAAACCCCGAAGAGAAATAAGTAACCCCACAGCTAGCTTTTTGCAAAAATAACCAATTAATCGTCGTCTATCAAAGTATTAAATTGGGTCAAATATCCACAAAGAGCTAAAATCGCTATTGTTTGAGCGAAGGGCGTCATGTCACTTTGAAGGGAATCTCGCAATTTTGTAACGTATTATTCTCCCATTGCATTAATCTCAAATTGATATGTCAAACCAACCAACAACTCTCTTCGACAAAGTGTGGGATGCACACGTTGTCCGCAAGATTGCAGACGGCCCCGATGTATTGTTCATCGACCGCCACTTTATTCACGAAGTAACCAGCCCAGTAGCGTTTTTGGGCTTGGAAAGCAGAGGTATTGGCGTGTTGTTTCCTAACCGTACGTTTGCGACGGCCGACCACAACACCCCTACCATCAACCAACACTTGCCTGTGGCTGACCCACTTTCGGCCAATCAGCTCAAGGCGTTGGAAACCAACACCGCCAAATACGGCATTTCACACTGGGGCTTAGGTCACCAGAAGAACGGGATTGTACACGTAGTTGGACCAGAAAACGGTATCACCCTTCCAGGTATGACCATTGTTTGTGGTGATTCACACACTTCTACCCACGGCGCATTTGGAGCAATCGCATTTGGTATCGGTACATCGGAAGTAGAAATGGTATTGGCGTCGCAGTGTATCATGCAGCCAAAACCCAAGAAAATGCGCATTACTATCAATGGTCAATTGGGGAAAGGTGTCCTTCCAAAAGATGCGGTTTTGTACATCATTTCTCAAATTTCGGCCAGTGGTGCTACGGGTTACTTCGTAGAATACGCTGGAGATGTGTTTGAAAACATGAGCATGGAAGGCCGTATGACGGTTTGTAACATGTCGATTGAAATGGGTGCGCGCGGTGGTATGATTGCCCCTGACGAAAAAACTTTTGCATACCTAAACGGGCGTGAGCAGTCTCCAAAGGGCGAAGCTTGGGAAAATGCCGTTGCGTACTGGAAAACTCTCAAAACCGACGAAGGCGCTGGGTTTGACTTGGAATACACCTACGACGCGGCCGACATTGAGCCCCAAATTACTTACGGAACCAACCCTGGCTTGGGAACGGGTATTACCAAACACATCCCGAAAGCTGCCGATGTACTTGACGGAGCCGCTTCATACGCTAAGTCGTTGAACTACATGGGATTTGCCGAAGACGAAAGCATTTTAGGCAAAGCCATTGATTTCGTCTTCTTGGGAAGCTGCACCAACGGACGTATTGAGGACTTCCGCGCGTTTGCCTCGGTCGTAAAAGGTCGCAAAAAAGCCGACAACGTGACGGCTTGGTTGGTACCAGGTTCACACATTGTAGAAGCCCAAATCCAAGAAGAAGGTATTTTGGATATTTTGACCGAAGCAGGTTTTCAATTGCGCCAACCAGGCTGCTCTGCTTGTTTAGCGATGAACGACGACAAAATTCCTGCGGGTAAATATGCCGTGAGTACCTCTAACCGTAACTTTGAAGGTCGTCAAGGCCCAGGAGCGCGTACGTTATTGGCCAGCCCATTGGTAGCTGCGGCAGCGGCTATTACAGGTAAAGTCACTGACCCACGGGAGTTTTTGTAGTTCTATTACGCATAAATTACATTGTCACCCTGTAAGGGTCTAATAATCATTCATCATGGCATACGATAAATTCACCATACTAACCAGTTCGGCAGTGCCTCTTCCGTTGGAAAACGTGGACACTGACCAAATCATCCCCGCTCGTTTCTTGAAAGCCACTGAGCGTAAAGGATTCGGCGACAACCTGTTCCGCGATTGGCGCTACAACGGCGACGATACGCCTAAGGCCGATTTCGTTTTAAACAATCCTTTGTACAGCGGTAAAATCCTAGTAGGCGGCCGTAACTTCGGAAGCGGTTCGAGCCGTGAGCACGCTGCTTGGGCTATCTACGATTACGGATTCCGTTGTGTAGTATCCAGCTTCTTTGCAGATATTTTCAAAAACAACGCCATCAACGTAGGGATTTTACCCGTGACGGTAACGCCTGAGTTTTTGGATAAAATTTTCCAATCCATCGAAAAAGATGCCAACGCAGAGTTGACGGTCAACCTTCCTGAACAAACCATCACGATTGTTGCGACGGGCGAATCGGAGTCATTTGACATCAACGGCTACAAAAAACACAACCTCATCAATGGCTACGACGATATCGACTATCTACAAGCTATGAAAGAGGAAATCGGTGTATTTGAAGCCGCTCGGCCTTACTAATTTCTATGAGATACATCGAAATAATGGATACGACACTCCGCGACGGTGAACAGACCAGCGGGGTGTCTTTTTCGGCTTCGGAGAAACTCGCTTTGGCGCAGTTGCTACTTACGGAAGTCAACGTGGACCGTATCGAAATTGCTTCGGCACGGGTATCGGCGGGAGAATTGAAAGCGGTCCAAAAAATCACGAAGTGGGCGAACGAAAACGGCTATATCGACAAAGTAGAAGTACTTACGTTTGTGGACGGCGAAGCGTCTATTCATTGGATGCTTGAATCGGGAGCGAAAGTAATGAACCTCCTTACCAAAGGGTCGCTTAATCACTTGACGCACCAACTCAAAAAAACGCCCGAAGCGCACTTTGCTGACATCCAAAAAGTAATCGAAGTAGCCCAATCGAAAGGAATTTCGGCCAACGTTTACCTCGAAGATTGGAGCAACGGAATGCGCAATTCACCCGAATATGTATTTCAATTTCTTGATTTTCTAACCACTCAGCCCATTCTACGGGTGCTGCTTCCCGATACATTAGGCGTACTTACTCCTGCCGAATCGTATTCGTACATCAAGTCGATTGTGGAACGCTATCCCAATCATCACTTCGATTTCCACGCCCACAACGACTATGACCTCGGCATTGCCAACGTCATGGAAGCCGTGCGGGCAGGCGCACACGGGTTGCACTTGACCGTCAACGGCATGGGCGAACGAGCGGGCAATGCCCCCTTGGCCAGTGCCATTGCGGTATTGAAAGACTTTATGCCAGAAGTGGAAACGGGCGTAGTGGAGGAATCGTTGTTTTCGGTGAGTAAGATTGTCGAAACCTTCTCTGGGTTACGCATCCCTGCGAACAAGCCTATTGTGGGCGACAACGTGTTTACCCAAACCGCAGGAATTCACGCCGACGGCGACAAGAAAAACAACCTCTATTTCAACGAATTGATGCCTGAGCGTTTCGGGCGGAAACGTTCGTATGCTTTGGGAAAAACGTCGGGCAAGGCCAATATCGAGAACAACCTGCGCGAATTGGGCATTAAGCTTTCTGACGAAGACCTCAAGAAAGTAACGCAGCGTATCATCGAGCTCGGCGACCGCAAAGAAGTAGTGACGCAAGAGGACCTTCCGTACATTATTTCGGACGTATTGGACACCAATGCGATTGAGTTCAAGATTGAGATTCTCAATTATGTCCTGACGCACTCCAAAGACCTTCGCCCTTCGGCTACGCTAAAACTCAAAATTGAGGACGAGACGTTTGAAGAAAACGCGCAAGGCGACGGTCAGTACGATGCGTTTATGAATGCATTGAAGAAGATTTACGCCAAGAAAAGCCTTGAACTTCCTTTGTTGACCGACTACGCCGTCCGTATCCCAACGGGTGGGAAAACCGATGCCCTTTGCGAAACGGTCATTACGTGGAACTGGAACGGTAAAGAATTCAAGACCAGAGGCTTAGACTCTGACCAAACGGTTTCGGCCATCAAAGCCACGCAAAAAATGCTGAATTTGATTTCGCTTTAATTTTTTATAGGACACAAAGTTTCTCAGAGTTTATGGCACAGAGTATCACAGAGTTAAACGCGCTTTCTCAGATTATTCTGAAGCAAGCCTTCGATGTACATTCTGCGCTTGGCCCTGGCCTTTTAGAAAGTGCTTATAAAGAATGTTTAGCCTATCGTTTGACAAAAAATGGGCTATCGGTAGAAAAAGAGAAGCCTATGCCCCTAGTTTTTGAAGAAATTAGATTAGATCAAGGCTATCGGCTGGATTTGCTGGTAGAGAACAAAATTGTAGTTGAGTTAAAATCAGTTGAATCACTTAATGATTTACACACTGCACAGGTTTTAACCTATTTAAAATTAGGCAATTACAGATTAGGACTTCTATTAAACTTTAATGTAAAAAGCTTAAAAGAGGGAATCAAAAGATTGATTTTATAATTCTGTGAACCTCTGTGCAAAACTCAGTGTAACTCTGTGACCTAAAGAATAAAATGGCAAAAAAACACATCCTTATCGTACCCGGTGACGGAATCGGGCAAGAAGTTACCACGGTTGGTAAACAAGTACTAGACCGTATCGCCGAAAAATTCGGCCACGAATTTACCTACGACGAAGCCCTCATCGGCCACGTCGCCATCGAAGCCACGGGCGACCCGCTTCCTGAAGAAACCCTCGTAAAAATGCGCGCTTCGGACGCTATCTTGTTTGGCGCCGTAGGTCACCCAAAATACGACAACGACCCATCTGCGAAAGTACGTCCAGAGCAGGGCTTGTTGAAAATGCGTAAAGAACTTGGTTTGTACGCCAACCTCCGCCCTATCAAGCTGTTCGACGAATTGTTGGAAGCCTCAAGTATCAAGCCCGAAATCCTAAAAGGCAGCGATATTCTCTTCTTCCGCGAATTGACGGGCGACGTGTATTTTGGAAAACGCGAGCGCCTCGACGACGGAAACACGGCGTACGACACCATGATTTATAGCAAATACGAAGTAGAGCGTATTGCCCGTAAAGCATTTGAAGCGGCTCGTACACGTAGCAAAAAATTGATGTCGGTTGATAAAGCCAACGTTTTGGAATCGAGCCGTTTGTGGCGTGAAGTAATTCAAAAAATCGCTCCCGAATATCCAGATGTAGAAGTTGAGCATCAGTTCATTGACGCTGCTGCGATGTTGCTTATCAAAGACCCACGCCGTTTTGACGTAGTGGTAACGGGTAACCTTTTCGGAGATATTTTGACCGACGAAGCAAGCCAAATCGCAGGTTCGATGGGTATGTTGGCTTCGGCCTCGGTAGGCGATAGCACGGGCGTTTATGAGCCTATCCACGGTTCGGCGCACGACATTACGGGCAAAGGCGTAGCCAATCCGTTGGCTTCTGTACTTTCTGCCGCGTTGTTGTTGGATATTTCCTTTGGCCTAAAAGCCGAAGCAGATGCCATCATCGCAGCGGTTGATAAAGTATTAAAAGACGGTTTCCGCACGCGCGACATCGCCAACAGCGAAACCCCAGCCGACAAAATCCTAGGCACCGACGCCATGGGCGCTGAGTTGCTGAAGCATTTGTAGGATTGATGGTTCGAACCGTTAAAAATATACTATCAAAGCCCCACCTAGCCATCGTTTGGACGGTGGTTATTTTGGGGCTTTGCTCTATTCCACGTCAAGAAATGCCCGATGGAATGGGTTCTGACAAACTTCACCATTTTGGAGCATTTGGTATTTTGGGCGCGCTTTGGTATTGGGCTAAACCTAACCCTTGGTGGGTAATTATCAGCGGAAGTCTATACGGGTTATTTATTGAAGTATGGCAATATGTGATGCCCATTGGCCGCACATTCGACTTGTATGACGCCTTTGCCGATGCGGTTGGGGTAGTCGTCGCGGTGCCTATTGCGCACTTGATTTGGAAATATACCAAAACCTATGAGGTTTGAATCAAAGCGAATAAATAAACCTCATAGGTTTCAAAAACCAACCTCGTGAGGTTGTAATAACCTCGACTTAATAATAAAACGTACTCCCATCGGTATTTCTAACGAAAAACTAGCACCCCGCCCTGACACTACGTCGAGCGTTAAATGCGTGTGTTTCCAATACTGAAACTGGTCGCGCGACATGTAAAAATCACAGCCGTGGATTTCTCCCAGCTTTATATCGGTTTCGTTCAACATCAACTCCCCTACCTCAAAGCACATGGGCGCTGACCCGTCGCAGCAGCCGCCACTTTGATGAAACATCAATGCGCCATACTTGGCGCGGAGCGTGTCAATGACCCGCTCCGCCGCCTCCGTTATTGCGATTCTGGACATACCTAGAAAAACCCTAACTTGTTCTTATCGTACGAAATCAGCATATTTTTGGCCTGACGATAATGATTTAACATCATCTTGTGCGTCTCACGGCCAATGCCTGATTTTTTATACCCACCAAACGGCGCATGAGCAGGATACGCATGGTAGCAGTTTACCCACACACGACCCGCTTGCACCGCACGCGCTACTTTGTAGGCTTGGTGGGTGTCGCGCGTCCATACTCCTGCACCGAGGCCATAAAGTGTATCATTGGCAATTTCAATCGCCTCCTCTTCCGTTTTGAAGGTGGCTACGCATACCACTGGCCCAAAAATTTCTTCTTGGAAAATACGCATTTTATTGTTGCCTTTGAACAATGTTGGCTTGATGTAATATCCACCTTCAAGTCCTTCGTTGTAAGCAGCGCCACCGCCCGCCAACAACTCTGCCCCTTCTTCTTTTCCGAGGTCGATGTAATGCAGAATCTTTTGGTATTGGTCGTTAGATGCTTGCGCTCCCATCATTGTACTTGGATCAAGCGGGTGTCCCAGCTTAATGGCGTTAATACGCTCAACTACGCGCTGAATAAAGGCGTCATAGATAGATTCATCCACCAAAATTCGCGACGGACACGTACATACTTCCCCTTGATTGAGGGCAAACATCGTTGCTCCTTCCAAACACTTATCGAAGAATTCGTCGTCGGCATCCATGATGCTTTTGAAGAAAATATTTGGTGATTTCCCTCCCAATTCAAGTGTAACAGGAATGATATTTTTGGAAGCATACTGCATGATCAGCTGCCCAGTTGTAGTTTCGCCCGTAAACGCAATTTTATTGATACGAGGGCTAGAGGCTAATGGCTTACCTGCTTCAATGCCAAAGCCGTTGACGATGTTCAGTACACCCGCTGGCAACAAATCTTGAATCAATTCAGCCAACACCATGATTCCCACGGGCGTTTGCTCGGCAGGTTTCAAGACTACACAGTTTCCAGCGGCCAGTGCTGGTGCAATTTTCCAAGCGGCCATCAATAACGGAAAATTCCAAGGAATGATTTGCCCAACCACACCAAGCGGTTCGTGCACAATCAGCGATAACGTATTGGAATCCAACTCCGAAGCCGAACCTTCTTCGGCCCTAATTACACCTGCAAAGTAGCGAAAGTGGTCAATCGCCAAGGGCAAATCAGCGGCTTTGGTTTCGCGAATTGGCTTACCGTTGTCCCACGTTTCTACGCTTGCCAATAGTTCTAAATTTGCCTCCATCGCATCCGCAATTTTTAGCAAAATGTTACTTCTCGTCGTCACCGAGCTGTTATTCCACTGCGGAGCGGCGACCCAAGCAGCATCCAAAGCAAGATTTATGTCCTCTTCGGTCGAACGGGCTACTTTGGTAAATACCTGTCCGTCAACGGGTGAGGTGGTTTCAAAATATTCGCCTTTGACAGGGCTGACCCATTGTCCGCCAATGAAGTTATCATAGTGTGTTTTAAAGATGGGCTTCGCCACCAAGTTGTTTTGTTGGGTGATTACAGTTGACATCGTTTAAGGGCTTTGTGTTTCAAAAAGATTTTGCACAAAACAACCTTCAAAAAATTACATTTGATTGACTTATCCTGCCCACTATTTTCCCTATACTATCAACTGATTGCACTATTCTATCAACTGTTGTACTATACTACCATTGTATGCGTTTTTGAAGTACTTTTAGTATGATTTTAAGAATTAATACAACAAATTCTTTAGCAATACATACCCATGGTTGAGTTGAATCCCTTGCATTATCAAAACCGCCGCCTCGAAACGTTGGTAGAAAATCGTACCCTGCATACGCTTAACAATGCAGAACTCAACATTTTTGAGACGCATCAAAAGGCTGCGCAAGTGATGTTGCAGTTTCGCGAACCAGTGTTGGCAAGTATGATACGTGGTAAGAAAATTATGCACCTTCAGAATACACCTTCGTTCGGGTTTTTGCCAGGGGAATCAGTGATTTTGCCTTCCAACGAGTTGATGTGTATTGATTTTCCCGAAGCCTCCGAACAAAACCCTACGCAGTGCCTAGCGTTGGCCTTCAACGAAGCCAAACTCCAACAGGCCGTCAATTTGCTCAATGAACGTGGGTTGAAACAAAATGGAAAGGAATGGAGCATGACCGATTATAATTATCATTTTACCAACGACATTGCCATCAACCAAATCCTCCAGCGGCTTATTTTTATTTTCACCGAAAACCACCCCTCTAAAGATATTTTTGCCGATATGCTGCTCCAAGAGCTTATCATCCGCATTTTGCAAACTGAATCTAAGAGTATTTACCTTAAAAAGTCTTACACCCAACCCAACAACGACCGCATTTCGTTTATACTTAATTTCATTCGGGAAAATATCACCGAAGACCTTACCATTGAGTTGCTGAGTGAAAAAGCCTACATGAGTGAGTCGAATTTTTACCGTACGTTTAAGCACGAGACGGGTTCTACTCCCATTGATTTTATCATCGAAGAGCGTCTAAAATTAGCAGAAAGTCTGCTTCGTGACCCTAAAATGAGCGTCAAAGAAGCTTTTATGGCCAGTGGATTCAATAGCTTTTCGTACTTCTGCCGTATTTTTAAGAAAAAGAAAAACCTTTCTCCCAGTGAGTTCAAGGAAAAATCAAATCAGCTTAAAAATCGGTCTGCGGCGTAAAACAAAGTGCGTCAGAGACGCTATTCCACATCCGCCCCGAAACGCAGTTCGGGACGAGCGCCCCGCCCCAAATTCCAGTTTGGGGCGAAAAAAGGATTCGCGTCTCCGACGCATTTACAGAATATTGGCCTCAGAGCCGCTATTCCACACCCGCCCCGAAGCACAGTTCGGGACGAGCGCCCCGCCCCAAATTCCAGTTTGGGGCGAAAAAAGGCTTCGCGTCTCCGACGCACTTACTGAATAGTGACGTCGGAGACGCAAAACCACACCCGTCCCGAAGCACAGTTCGGGACGAGCACAAAGCACAAAACCTCCCAAAACATTAACAATCAACTCATTCCAAAAAATCTTCTAGGATATTTTAAAATTCATCTCTCTATTTCGCCGACCTTACGATAGTAAACCAAGAATATCGTAAACGATGGCCTCAAGCAAATACTACATTCGAAATCCTGAAGAAGTGTATTTTCTAACGTCAACCGTTGTGGATTGGGTAGATGTATTTACTCGACCAATCTACAAAGACATCATCGTGGACTCCCTACGTTATTGTCAGTCTCATAAAGGACTAATGCTGTATGGTTGGGTCTTGATGAGTAATCATCTTCATTTACTGGTTCAAGCCAAAGAGGGAAAGTTATTAGGTGACATTATGCGAGACTTCAAGCGATTCACCGCCAATCGCCTCCTCGAAGCTGTTCAACTTGAAAATGAAAGCCGTAGAGAGTGGTTAATGCATAAGTTTGAATGGAATGCAAAATATAAATCTAGCCACGAGAAGTATCAATTTTGGCAAGCGGGAAATCATGCCAAAGAATGTTTTTCATTTGCATACATTGAACAAAAACTAAACTACATTCATCAAAACCCAGTAAGAGCAGCCATTGTAGAGTATCCCGAAGAATATCTATATAGCTCTGCAAGAAATTATGTAGGGAAAAAAGGACTTCTTGACATTACTAGCATTTATGGCTGAACGTGGCGTCGGAGACGCTATTCCACACCCATCCCGAAACACAGTTCGGGACGAGTGCCTGCCCGCCCCAAATTCAAATTTGGGGCGAAAAAAGGATTCGCGTCTCCGACGCACTTACTGAATAGTGGCGTCGGAAAAACAACGCAAAACCACACCCGTCCCGAAACGCAGTTCGGGACGAGCGCCAGCCCGCCCTAAATTCCAGTTTGGGGCGAAAAAAGGCTTAGCGTCTCCGACGCACTTACTGAATAGTGGCGTCGGAAAAACAACGCAAAACCACACCCGTCCCGAAACGCACT